>JALFZJ010000001.1 GCA_022783665.1 Arcanobacterium sp. | reverse complement strand
TCTTCTGCGGAAAGCGGATGCAACGTCAGAAGCAAAGATCGCGATAGCAGCGGAGAAATCACAGAAAATGAGGGATTTTCGGTCGTTGCAGCAATGAGTATCACCCATCGATTCTCTACCGCCGGGAGCAGAGCATCTTGCTGTGTTTTTGAAAACCTATGTACTTCGTCGATAAACAGTACGGTTTCTTTACCGTCAACCGAGAGGCGTTCACGCGCCGCGTTGATAACAGCCCTCACGTCTTTGACGCCCGCAGACACAGCCGACAACTCTACAAATTCGCGCGCGCCTTGGCGAGCCGCGAGATATGCCAAGGTAGTTTTCCCAATCCCGGGAGGGCCCCACAAGAACACCGAGCTAGGTGCGCCGGTCGCCTCAGGGTCGAGCAGACGGCGAAGCGGCTGGCCGTCCTTGAGTAAATGATCTTGCCCGATTACTTCATCAACGCTACGCGGGCGCATACGCACAGCGAGCGGAGCATGATCGTCTGCTGGCGCGGCGAAATCACTTCGAGTCGCAGAGTCGAATAAATCCACGGTTCCTATTCTAGTCCTTTTAGTTTCGAGTCCTTCTAGTGCGCACAAGTTCCAGAGCGCACAAGCATAATGCACACGTATACGTCAAGGCATATGCATGTTACCTCTAGGCATACATACGTGTAGCTCTTGTGAACCCAGAACAGAGTTCACAAGAGCTACACGTTTTCACCGAGCATTCAATCGCCCACGGTGTGGAAGCACAGACGCTGCACGCACGTACCGCACATGCAACATCTCAGCAACGCATCATGTAACGCTATTTCACGTCCGATACGCTAGGTGCAATTGCAGCGGTGCTTTCACTTGAAGCCTTAGCTTTCGGCAAAAAGTCGACGCCGGCCTCCTTGCGTTGTTGAGGCGTAATAGGTGCTGGAGCGTCCGTCATCGGATCCCATCCGTTACCGATCTTCGGGAATGCGATCACATCGCGAATCGACGGCGCCTTCATCAGCAGGGAAACGATACGATCCCAGCCGAAGGCGATGCCCCCATGCGGAGGAGCACCGAACTTGAACGCATCGAGGAGGAATCCGAACTTCTCTTGAGCCTGGTCTTCGTCCAACCCCATCACCTTGAAGATGCGCTCTTGCACATCGCGGCGGTGGATACGGATTGAACCGCCACCAATTTCGTTGCCGTTGCACACAATATCGTAGGCGTATGCCAGCGCATTGCCTGGATCTTGATCGAAGGTATCGATCCATTCGGGTTTCGGCGATGTGAAAGCGTGATGCACGGCGGTCCATGCGCCGTCTGCTACGGCGACGTCTCCTTCAGCTTCGGCGAGCTTGCTCGGTTTGAACAACGGCGCGTCCACCACCCAAACAAAGCTCCACGCGTCGTCATCAATCAAGCCTACTCGTTTGCCGATTTCAAGACGCGCGGCGCCAAGGAGTTCGCGCGAAGAAGTCGCCTCCCCTGCTGCAAAGAAGATACAATCGCCCGGCTTCGCGCCGGTTACATCCAGCAAACCATCACGCTCGGTATCTGAAATGTTCTTTGCTACTGGCCCGCCCACTGTGCCGTCTTCTGCAACCGTCACGTATGCGAGACCTTTAGCGCCGCGTGCTTTGGCCCATTCTTGCCACTTATCAAAGGTGCGCCGAGGCTGCGAAGCACCCCCTGGCATCACAACAGCTCCGACGTATGGGGCTTGGAACACTCTAAATGGCGTGGCGCTAAAGTACTCGGTGAGGTCTACAAGCTCAAGGCCAAAACGCAGATCTGGCTTATCTGAGCCGTACTTCTCCATGGCGTCTTTGAACGTCATGCGCGGGATCGGAGTGGTAATCTCGTAGCCAATGAGCGCCCAAATCTCTTTGAGTACCTCTTCTGCCATTGAGATCACGTCGTCTTGATCGACGAAGCTCATCTCTACGTCAAGCTGAGTGAACTCTGGCTGGCGATCGGCACGGAAATCCTCATCGCGATAACACCGTGCAATCTGGTAGTAGCGTTCCATGCCTGCCACCATGAGCAGCTGCTTGAAAAGCTGAGGCGACTGTGGCAAGGCATACCATGAGCCGGGCGATAGACGCGCGGGCACAATAAAGTCACGTGCACCCTCGGGCGTGGAACGAATAAGGGTCGGCGTCTCTATTTCCACAAAATCCATTGCGTCGAGTACACGCCGAGCTGCCTGGTTCACTTTTGCACGCAGACGAATAGCTTTCTGCTCGTAGCTGCGGCGAAGATCAAGGTAGCGGTATTTGAGGCGCGTCTCTTCGTTGACGCTTCCAGCGTCGGCAGCGTGATCAGACACCTGGAATGGCAAGGCAGCAGAAGGATTGAGCACCTCAAGCTCGGTGGTTTCCACCTCAATATCACCCGTGGGTATTGCGGTATTCGCGTTACCTTCAGGGCGCTCCACCACAACGCCGGTTACTTTCACCACGTATTCGGATCGTAGCTCGTGAGCCACCTCTTCGCGCACAGTCACTTGGGCGATGCCCGAGGCGTCGCGCAAATCGATAAAAGCAATTCCGCCGTGATCTCGGCGTCGATCTACCCATCCTGTAAGAGTGACGGTTTGGCCGACGTCGGCCTTGCGCAGGGATCCTGCCATTCGAGTGCGTAGCACGTAGACCTCTTTTCAATTGTTTATGATTCACCCGCGAGACGAGCGGGCTACAGCCGTATGCGAGACGGGCATACGGCACGCGTTTCATACTACTCTCACCCAAGTAGTTTGAAAAACCACACGGCCGTGGCGCACAATTACCGAATGGCACGAAAAGACGGGGATATCACGGCACATGATCAGCCGTTGAAATTAAGCTCACGAGCGCGTTTGGGTGACCGCCTGCATCTGCATTCCGATGTGCGCTATTCAGGTGCCAAGCTTGAACGTTGGCTCACGATTCTTTCGGTGATATTCATCTCGATCGCCGCCTTTGAAGTGATCGCAGTATCAACGGCGATGCCATACGTTGTAGAGGATCTCGACGGCAAGCGATATTATGCACTCGCCTCGGGTATTGCTTTAGCTTCTCAGTTGTTTACAACGGCGATTGCCGGATTGTGGAGCGATGCGAAAGGCCCGAAGCCTGTGCTTTACACCGGTATTAGCCTCTTTACTGTTGGCCTGCTCATGGCAACCTTCGCTCCTACAATCGAGTGGCTCATCCTTGGGCGTGCCATCCAAGGCCTTGGTGCCGGCTTGCAAGTAGTACCGCTGTATGTGTTTATTGGCCGTTTTGTAGAGCCAGATCATCAGCCGCGCGTATTTGCCGCGCTCGCAGCGGCCTGGGTGCTTCCTTCTCTTATCGGCCCGATGATTGCGGGTTTTCTGGTTGAATACGTGCACTGGCGTTGGGTGTTTGGCGCGAGCCCACTACTGATTGTGCTTTTTCTTCCTTTTACCTATGCGAAGTTTCGTCATTTGCCGAGCGAGGCACACCCCAAAACTCTTTCCGGGATGAAGACGGCGGGGGTCTATGCTCTGCTTGCCGCGATCGCTGTAGCCGCTTTGCAGATGACGTCCGGCCTTACAGCAGACGATTTTAACCTTGGCGCCTATCTGCGCATAGCTGTGTTCACCGTGGTTACAGTACTCACGATGCGCAAGCTGCTCCCCGCGGGAACCTTTGTTGTAGCGCGGGGTATTCCCGCTACCGTGATGCTTCGAGGAATCCTTAATGGCTCACTGCTCACCGTTGAGATCTACCTCCCACTCCTTTTGAAGGAAGTGCACGGCTGGAGCCCAACAGCTGCTGGCACAGCCCTTACCGTGGGGTCAATTACGTGGGCAGTTGGCTCTCTTATCCAAGGAAAGATCAGCAACCCTGTGCTTCGGCGTAAGCTGCCTGTGGTGTGCTTGCCTGTGAGCCTATTGGGCATGGCTATCACTGCCTGTGCTCTGATTCCTGGAGTCGGGGGTTGGCCGGTACTCGCGGGATGGTTTGTAGCGAACTTGGGTGTTGGTACCCTGTATCCTGCACTCACAGTGTGGGGACTTTCCCTTACTCCTGAGGAGCGTCAGGGGCAGACGTCGTCTGCTCTTCAACTTGCAGACACGGTTGGGCTGGCTGCTCTTGTGGCTTATGGCGGTATCGTCTACGCGCTTGCTTTACCACTAGGGCGAGGGGCATTCGCCCTTCTTATCGCCTTGATGTTCATCGTGATGGCCAACGGATTGTGGGTAGCCAGGCGGCTCCAACCACGCGGCGTGTAATTAATCTGCCGACTGCCCGCTGCTGCGTCGCCGCGATTCTCACGACAACTTCAGGGCTTTTACTAGTGTTTCCAAACACGCGTGTGGGATCTCACCACCGCGAATCTAGGAATGGCGACCGGCGGGCACTAGACTAGTGCAGGCGCTCAGAGATAGCGCGAGCCTTATTGCCGAATGTGTATGTGTTGTTGTGGTGTGTATATCGGCAAAGCGCAGGGCGTGAGCCTTGCTTGAGGCGGCCGATATTCCAACCAAAGGAAATTACAATACATGTCGACGCATGACGATAACCTTACTTTCACAGATCTCGATTTGCCTTCTGAATTATTGACGGCGGTGGCTCGCCTTGGTTTTGCAACCCCTACTCCTATTCAAGCTCAAGCAATACCCTTGCTTATCGCTGGGCATGACGTTCTTGGCGTAGCGCAGACAGGCACAGGAAAAACTGCAGCATTCGGCCTTCCCATGCTCATGCATGTAGATCCAGAACTCAAGGCCGTGCAAGCTTTAGTGCTCGCTCCTACGCGTGAGCTCGCCATGCAGGGCGCCGATGCGTTGAGCACTTTTGGTGCAGAAATCGGCGGCCTCAATGTGGTTGCGGTGTATGGCGGTAGTGCCTATGGCCCACAGTTAGGCGCCTTGCGTGATGGCGCCCAAGTAGTTGTGGGTACGCCCGGGCGCATTATGGATCTTATTGATCGAGGCGCCCTTGATCTTTCTGGCGTGAAGTATTTCGTGCTTGACGAAGCAGATGAAATGCTACGTATGGGATTTGCGGAGGACGTAGAAACGATCGCTGCCGGTTTGCCCGATGATCGGATTTCGGCACTGTTTTCTGCGACGATGCCTAAGCAGATCCGAAAAGTTGCCGAGGATCACTTAAATGACCCTGTGGAAGTGACGGTGACTCCTGCAGCCTCTACAGTAGACACGATCACCCAAATGTATGCTGTGGTGCCCGAACGCTACAAGATTGGTGCACTTGCACGAGTACTTGCCACCACACAGGCAGATGCTGCGTTGGTGTTCGTGCGCACGCGTTCAACTGCTGAGGAACTTGCCATCGAGCTGTCGACGCGCGGAGTGCATACTGCAGCCCTTTCGGGCGACGTTCAGCAAAAAGACCGTGAAAAGCTCGTCAATCGCTTACGGCACGGCACACTGGATGTGCTCGTTGCAACGGATGTGGCGGCACGTGGCCTGGATGTAGAGCGTATTGGCCTCGTGGTGAATTTCGATGTGCCACGTGAGGTAGATACGTATGTGCATCGAATCGGCCGAACAGGGCGTGCAGGGCGTGAAGGTCGCGCTCTGACGTTCGTCACCCCTAAAGAACGCAATAGGTTGCGCCGCATCGAGAAAGTGACGGGCGCCGAACTTGAAGAGGTACAGTTGCCAACGCCGGCAGAAGTGTCGATACTGCGGGCAAACCAAGTGATGCTCACAGTTCGCGACCGCTACAAGGCGGGCAGGCTTGGGATTTATCGGGATGTACTCGAAGCTTTCGATACTTCTCAACAAGACCAATACACTCAGCTCTCGCACGAAGATATTATCTACGCACTTTTAGCGCTGGCGGTGAAAGATCCAGGCCCTGGTGCCGGTGACGAGCCAGATATCCTTACCTCAAGTTTCGATGATGATCGCCGCGGCCGCAAAGGCCGTGACCGCGAGGGGCGCGGATGCGATAGTAGAGGTGATTCTCGCGCGCATCGCGGATCACGCCGTAAACCAACCTTTGAGGGCGACGGCACGCGCTACCGCATCGAAGTCGGCCGTAAAGACGGCGTCTCCCCCGGCGAAATTGTAGGGGCAATTACGAACGAAGGCGGGATTGCCGGATCGCAGCTCGGCCGGATCGATATCTTCCCAACGTTCTCGCTTGTAGAATTGCGCGATGAACTTGATGAGCGTACTCAGCGAAAGATCGCTCGCGCAAGTGTGAAGGGGCGTGCGCTGCGTATTGCACGGGATAAAGGCCCTAGTTCGCGTCATTTCGGCGATAGTGATGAGTACCGTGGGCCGCGTAGGCGCAGGCCAGGGGCAGACGATTCTCGATCCTACGATGGCACCCGCAGCTATGCTGAAGGGGATCGCGAACCCTGGCAAGATCGCGGGTACAACAATACCGAGCCCGAGCAGCCTAGAGACGATCGAACACTGCGTAAGTATCGTGCGGATCGCAAATTTGGCGATGATCGCCGAGCGTTGAAAACCAAAGCTTTTGCCTCCAAGCAGGCTCGGCACAATAGGCATGATCGGCGCGGGCGAACGAGTGGAGACACGAAACGACGCACGTCGAAGCGGTAGACGCCGTCTCTAGAACCAGATTTACACAACGCTGGATTTTCGTATTTAACTTAGGGTAGCCTAATTCTTGTTTAGTAAGGCAACCCTAAGTTAGCGAGCATCCAGAATGAAGCATCGGCAATCGCGCGTACACGTGATTTCACCGCAAGGGAGCAAAGGTACGCGCATTACCGCACTCATGCGCATCGGAGTCGGTGTATGCACTGCCCTGGCCATGATTTTCGTGTCACAGACCCTTGGAAGCTATATTTCCCCTGCCACTACCGCGGGTAACATCGATCCAATTGTATGGATACTCGCAGCAGTGCTGAGTGCACTCGCTGCTGGCGCGTGCGGGTACGCAGAGGTAGCAACTGGTGCGGCGCAAGCACGCAAAGAAGAGAACCGCATCCGCCAGCGAATCCTCAAGCGCGTATTCGCGTCTGAGTCTTTACCCAAGAATGACGCCGATGCTTTCAGTTCAGCCAGGCTCATCCAAATGATGACCGACAATGCTGAACGCCTGACGGATTTTCGTCAGCAATACTGGGGTTCGACGCTTGCAGCTCTTCTCACACCGGCGGCATCGGTGGCATACATTGCGCTCGCGGTAGACGCCCGGCTTGGGCTTGCCATGGGAATTGCCATTCCCGTCGTACCACTTCTTATCGGCGGCTTTCTAACGGTATTTCGCGGCGTCTCTGCGCGATCGCGCAATGAGCGAGCCAAGCTCACCACACAGTACCTTGACGCTCTACGCAACCTCACCACGATTCGTCTCTTCGGTGCAGGTGAACGCCTCGAACGGCGTCTCGCGCGGCAAGGCGAAAACAATCGGCGCGCAATTATGCGCCTCTTGGCCGGCAATCAGATCGTCATTATCGTACTCGATGGCGCATTTTCGCTTGTATTCGTTTGCTGGTCCGTCTATGCAATTATGCTTGGCATTAACGCCGGTAGAATCGATGCTCCAGGAGCGATAAGCGCGGTGCTTCTTCTCGTGCTATTGCTCGAACCACTCAATCAGGTTGCAGGCTTCTTTTACGTCGGGATGGGTGGAATTGCGGCGCAACGCGCAATCAAACGATACCTGGGCGCCCATGATTCGAACCTTCGCGCCACAAGCGGCACTGCTCATACAACCGAAGACATCAGTGGTTTGCGGCGAGCATTCGGGAGCCAGCCCGCCTCCACAGCCCCACCAGTCAATCCCCCTGCCATCGAAGTACGGGATCTGAGTTATGACTATGGGCGTGGCCAAGTACTCGATAATGTAGATTTGCGTGTTGAGCGCGGCACTAAGGTGGCAATCGTTGGGCAATCTGGAGCAGGCAAATCTACCCTGCTCGCCCTCCTTCGTGGTTCACTTCCTATGCAAGATGGACACATCACTATCGGCTCACGGCCACTAAGCGGCCTTACTCCATCCGAAGTACGCTCGCTTTCTGCCACCGTATCGCAAAGTACCTGGCTCTTCGCGGGCACTGTAGCAACCAACCTACGCCTGGTGAATCCCGAAGCGAACGAGGCGCAGATGTGGCATGCATTGGAGCAAGCTCATATCGCAGAAGATATTCGCCGCATGCCTGACGGGCTCAATACGGAGGTTGGAGAAAACGGCTCACGCCTTTCAGGTGGCCAAGCACAGCGCATTTCGCTAGCTCGCGCATTTCTTTCTGGGCGCGAGTTGATTTTCCTCGATGAACCCACATCTCATGTTGATATAGATTCCGAACAACACATCATTGAAGCCCTTGAGCAGATTGGCGCTGAGCGCACCCTCGTGATAGTAACTCACCGCCCTGCGTTGTTGAAGATTGCAGACGCCGTATTTGAGATGGACGGCGGTAAGCTCACCGCACGCACGACTCGCCATCCATCTTCCCTGCCGCCTGTACGCACACATCAACGAATTGAGGTGCACTCATGAACTCGTTATCTTCAACGCCGTCGGCATCTCGAGGCAGAACCTTATCCCAGGGCACAGGCGCTTGTGAGCCTGGCCTTGTGGGGATTCTTCGCTGGTTGACGTCGATCACTCGCCCTGTACACGCCCCGCTCGTGGTCTCTACGCTATTTCGCTTTGCGAATCTTGGGTTAGACATGGCGCTGTTTGGCTACGCTGCATACGCCATAGCCCTCACTCTTCGTGGTGAGGCGGTGAGCCATCTCCTCCCACTGATTATTCTGATTGCTATCGGTAAGGCATTCGCTTTCTATTGTGAGCAGTTTACTGGCCACTATGTAGCTTTTAAGGCACTGGAGCTTTTGCGCGGGTACGCGTTTGCACGGTTATGGCCTAAGGCACCTGGCATCGTTACACGCTCACGCTCCGGCGATGTGTTGTCTTCCTTGACGCGCGATGTAGATAGAATTGAAGTCGTCTACGCGCATACCTTCGCTCCAGTGATTTCAGCTGTTGTCGTTCCTACAACCGCCCTTATAGCGGGTGCAATCGCTTTTGATTGGCGGGTTATTGCGATACCTGCGATATGTTATCTGCTTTCCATGACTCTCGTGCCCTGGCTTGGAGCGAAACAATCATTTTCAGCAACGGATGCACAGCTGAGTGCTCGAGGCAAGCTCGCCTCACATATTAGTGATTCCGTGTTTGGCGTTGAAGAAGTTGTGGGCTATGGGCTTGAAACACAACGTTTGATAGGCATGGCTGATCTTGGCGAGCAAGTCGCACGCAGTGCACAACCAGCCGGCGCATATCGGGGCATGCGCCGAGGCCTCAACATCACCTTGGCATTGTTTGCCGCACTCGCCACTGCTGTTGGGGCTATGGAAGCTGGGATCGCCCCAGCGATTGTGGTAGCTCTGACCGGCGCCTCGCTGCGTCTCTTTGAAGGGCCGAAAGGTGTAGAGGATGCCGTTGGCGCTTTGGATGCTTCGATTGCCTCAGCGCGGCGCATCTGGCGAATCGCCCATACCAGCAACCAAGTAAGCGATAATGGTACGCAGGGCTTTCCCGCCGTCTACCATCAGGAAGACGATTCACCATTGGAACGATGCGACCGGCCATTGGATAGAGACTTACCTAGGATAGCTGAACGCAAATATGAAGGTGTGGGCGCAAGTGCTGAGTGGCGCGGCGTCTGGTATGCCTATCCGAGTCTCCACGAGGCTATCCCAGACGGCGACCATGCCCACAGCCGAGGCAATCAGTTAGCTGAGCGAGCTGATATGCGATACGCAGATAGTAACGACGCTGAGAGGCATTATGCGATTCGCGATGCAAATATCCGCGTCGCCGCGGGTACCCATGTGGCTTTTGTGGGGCGCTCGGGCTCTGGAAAGACGACGCTCGCACAGCTGCTTTTGCGCTTCGACGATCCCCAGCGCGGCAAGCTGCTGATTAATGGCGTAGACGCCCGCGACATTCGTCTAGATGAGTTGCGCAAGAATATCGCACTCGTATCACAAAAGAGTCAGATCCTTGACACTACCATTGCTGATAATCTCCGATTAGGTGCACCGCGTGCCAGTGACGATGAGTTGTGGCACGCTTTAGAGATTGCTCATCTCGCTGACGAGGTACGTGTTATGCCTAGTGGCATGGGCACGCGTACTGGCCAAGACGGCAGTCAGTTATCTGGAGGCCAGGTGCAGCGTCTCGCCCTTGCGCGCGCCCTGCTTATGCAGCCTCGGGTCATCGTACTTGATGAGTTTTCGGCGAATCTCAACATTGAGCTTGAGAACGATATACGCCGCTCGTTAAAGCGTGAGTCTCCTGGCATCACGATTATCGAAATTACTCACCGCTTGTTCCAGACGATTCAGGCAGACGCCGTCTACATCTGTGATCGGGGCATGGTACGCCACGCAGATACTGGCCAGCGCCTGAGCATCTAGGGGCAAGCGCGAGATATGCGATTCTAGGATGAGGAACCCACGTCACTAGATGCCATGTGTTGCACGGCGAAGCGTATCAGCTTCTCACGATTGGCATTGACGCCGTTCTCCTCAGTTCTCTGGGTGACGAGTTTCTTGTATCGTCCGTAGCCGTATTCTTGGATGACGTTCGATCGGACATCCTTTAACTCGGCCACTGTGGCACCGTCGATCACCCATTCACGAGACTCAAAGAATGCTTCCGACTGTGCTTCGCTCGGGTGCACAGAGGGATCGCAAGCAGATGCGATTACCACCGTGGCTATGGTAGCCGCGACTATCGTGGTATTGCGCCTTCGCGCGGGCTTTGCCGATTCTCGCACGTTGGGACTCATAGAGCCCTATCCTCACTGTTCATAGGGCCATGCAGCGCAACCACATATAGTGCAGAGACAGGTTGATTTGCGCCTACACTGTAGGCGCAAATCAATCTTACTCGTATGAGCGGTTATGAGGAGCGCTGCACCTTGCGCCGAGCTACACCGGCCAGGCCGACTGCGCTGAGCGCCAATGCAACTGCGCCCATCCAAGCGAGTCCTGACGCGCCACTGTTCGCCAAGGCGGAATTGCGAGGCAGCGTCTCGAAGCGAGTACTGGAACTCAATCCATCGGTTGACAGCTTCGGATCCCGAGCAGGCACGAGCGGCGTCTGTGGCTCATCCCCTGCACACTGTAGCGATTCCCAGCTAGGAGCAGTCCACTCCCACTTCGTTACCGCACCTTCTGGGAAGGCAAATCCCTCACGTGGTTTGGCTTCGACTATCACCGTTTCGCCGTATCCGTATTCGATAATGCCAGGTTGAACGCGAAGCCCGTTGAGGAAGTACTCCACGCCCTCAATTCCAGTGATTTCGACGAAGGGCTTTACCGTGCAGGATGCAGGATCGGTAGCATCAGGAAGTACGTTGGTATGTGGAGCAAACGGCTCTACAACACGATCTTCACCGTCACCACCGGATACATCGGGCTCGGTTGGTATGCTCGGTTCAGTGCCCGGTTGATCATCAGCAGTGGCCGGATTGTCGCCACCCGTTCCTGGTTCACCAGTTGTTGGCTCTTCAGGATTGCCACCAGGGTTTTCAGAATCTGTATCCGGCTTATCTGAGCCAGCTCCTGGATCTTTCGGATCCGTGGCTGGATCTGCAGGATCGGTGCTCGGGATCTCCGGATCCACTCCAGGATCTGCAGGATCGCTTCCCTGCTCCCCAGGATCTGTGCCTGGAGCGTCAGGATCTTCAGCTGGATCATCGGATTCTGTGGGTGGAACTACCGGCTCTGCCTCGTCGACTGGCGATACTGCGTACACATACTCCACAACGTCCGCACTCAGATCCGGATAGGTCACCGTCACAGTCACCTCGAACTCTGTAGTGCGATCGACCTCGGGAAGCATACCCGAAACCTCGCCTGTTTCAGCATCGATCGTCAAACCTTCAGGCAATCCTTCCGCCGAGAATCGGGTACCTTCAGGTAATTCCTGATCCTCAGGAATCGCCACACCATTGAACGAGACTTCATCCCCTTCGATACCTTGGAGATCGTCTAGCATCGGCAGGCCAACGATGAACGAGTCAGCATCAGTTGGATCGGGTTCCGTTGGATCACACTTGAGAGATTCCCACGTGGGCGAAGTCCATTCCCAAGAGGTAACGACATCCTTATCGAATGCGTAGCCATCAAGAGCCTTCGCCTCAACAACTACTGTCTCGCCGTAACCATATTCAACGATGCCTGGCTCAACGCGTACGTCGTTCAGGAAGTACTCCACACCTTCCACCTCAGTGATGTCCACAAAAGGCTTCACCGTACACGATGCCGGATCCTCTGCTTCAGGCACTACGTTGGATACTGGATCAGTGAGCTTGACCATCGTGGGTTCTGGTTCGGGATCGACGGTTGGCTCCCCCGGATCAGTTCCAGGCTGATCAGGATCCACGCCCGGCTCATCTGGATCTGTGCCGGGGTGTTCCGGATCAACATTCGGTTCGTCCGGGTCTGTACCGGGATCGGGTTCAGGGTCAGGTTCGACACTGGGCGCAGGGAATTCGTGGATGAACTCGAGCGGCGAATCTTCGCTCAACGTGTAGCCCTCACCAGCAGCCGCCGTGACGACCACGCGTTTACCAGCGAGACCATCAACAACCCCGCCAGGAGCCAGAACATCGCCATCCAGGCTGTAGGTGATTCCCTCAACGCTCGGCACGGTGAACGAACCAGACTCATCATCCCACACAGGCTCCAACGCCACCACAGCCACCGGTTCAGGGTCAGGGTCAACACTGGGCGCAACGTCG
>JALFZJ010000036.1 GCA_022783665.1 Arcanobacterium sp. | reverse complement strand
GAGACGTTGCCCCTCGGTTATCCAGCGGAATAAACCGAGGGGCAACGGCATTGCTTCAAACGAATTAACGATTGGTGGTTCGTGCCAGATCGTTATTGAACGTGTCATGCAAGCGTCGCCAGTAAAGTGCAGCTCTACTATGTGAGCTTTGAGGTAAAAGGAGAACCCATGCATATGCAGTTTGGACTCATGTCGGTTTCAGATATCACTACCGATCCGGTGTCCGGCAAAACCCCTACAGAACATGAGCGAATAAAGAACGTCATCGCAATTGCCAAGCATGCTGAAGAGGCGGGCCTCGATGTGTTTGCGCTCGGCGAGCATCACAACCCGCCATTTTTCTCCTCCTCGCCTACCACGACGCTTGGCTACATAGCGGCTGAAACTAAACGTATTATTCTATCGACCTCTACAACCTTGATCACCACGAACGATCCAGTGAAAATCGCGGAAGACTACGCGATGCTCCAACACGTATCTGATGGTCGCGTGGATCTCATGATGGGGCGAGGCAATACCGGCCCCGTGTATCCATGGTTTGGAAAAGATATTCGCCAAGGTATTCCGCTTGCGATTGAGAACTATGCGCTTTTGCGGCAACTATGGGATAACGACGTCGTAGATTGGGAGGGTAACTTCCGCACGCCGCTGCGTGGATTCACCTCGACGCCGCGCCCGCTAGACGGTGTCGCGCCGTTCGTATGGCATGGGTCGATCCGTTCACCCGAGGTAGCTGAACAGGCGGCATACTACGGGGACGGGTTCTTCCACAACAACATATTCTGGCCGCCGAGCCATGTGCGCCGTATGGTAGCGCTCTATCGGCAGCGTTTTGAACACTATGGGCACGGCACGAAGAAGCAAGCGATCGTAGGCTTGGGAGGCCAGTTCTATATTGCTCGTAACTCCCAGGATGCCAAGCGTGAATTCCGCCCATACTTCGACAATGCTCCGGTGTACGGCCACGGGCCAACTCTTGAAGATTTCTCTGCTCAGACGCCGCTTACGGTAGGTTCGCCGCAAGAAGTTATCGATCGTACGCTGGGCTTTAGAGATGTGGTGGGTGACTATCAGCGCCAGTTGTTCTTGCTCGATCACGCTGGCCTGCCGTTAAAGACTGTATTGACGCAAATCGATTTCCTCGCTGAAATCGTTCCGGTATTGCGTAAGGAATTTGACGCAATGCGCGATCCGGAGGCGCCAGATGCGCCAACTCATGCAAGCTTAGTGGCTGCAGCAGGCGGCGGGAAAGATTCTACTGTGTTTGGGGAAGCCGACGACGTCACCGGCATTAACTCTCCTTACGAACAGCAAGAAAACGATGAAGCCTCTGTGCGAAATGCCGATAACTTGCTGCGTCACGCAGAGCATATCGCGTAGGTGGTGGCTGTGAAAATCGTAGTCGTATCTGCATCCTTATCTGAGAACTCGTCGACGGATCAGCTCGGTGAGCGTATTGCTCTTAGCGCTCGACGTGAACTGGAAGAATCGAAGGCGCGCGTGGAGGTGATCCAGGTTCGTCTTCGCGACTTAGCACACGCTATCACTGACGCGATGCTCACGGGTTTCCCTAATGCTGATCTCGAAAGCGCATTCAACTCGGTGCAGAATGCCGATGCCGTGGTGGCAGTGTCTCCCGCATATAACGCGAGCTATTCGGGCTTGTTCAAGGCATTTTTCGATGTGTTACCCGAAGATACCCTCGCAGGCATGCCAATGATTATCGGTGCAACAGGTGGCACACCTCGCCATTCGTTGGTGACTGAGCATGCCATGCGGCCGATGTTCGTTTACTTGCATGCACTAGTTGCCTCAACCGCAGTGTATGCCGCCACTGAGGATTGGGGAGCGGCCGCAGCTGATTCAGATGGATCGGCAGGAAGTGCTTTGCAGCGGCGGATTGACCGTAGTGCACGTGAATTAAAGAATCTCGTTACAATGCAGGCAGCATCGCGCGGGGTTTTAGTGAGCTCCGGCGCCGGTATCGATCTTTCCCACATCGAAAGTAAAGGGGTGAAATCAGATAGCGAGATTGCCGCGCAAAGTTCGCTTGAAGACATGGCTCCTGAAGAGATCTACTCCGATTTCAAGAGTTTCGATGAATTGCTCAAAGGGTAGCGTCGTGTGAGGAGTGTGGAGCACTGCTCAAATCGATCACCGGAAAGCGCGAGCCTTTGCGTGCGTATTCAGTGAAGCGATAGTTGATTCCCGAGCTCGAACGCAACCACCCGCGTTCGGGCTCGGCGTTTATGATTTGCCAATCGAAAGATATGTGTGGGGCATGTGCCGTGGCTTCAGGCACCTCAAGATCAAGATCAGTGACGACGAGACCGTCTGCCCTATCCATCAGCTGCTCGTACACTCGTGCCCCTCCGATCACCCAAATCATGCGCTCTGGATCATCGCCTTCAGCTAAGGTAATCGCGTCCTCTAGAGAATGAACAACGGTTGCGCCATCTGCCGTAAAGGCGTCTTGCGTTGTGACGACGTAGTTGTAACGTCCAGCAAGCGGACGGTATGCAGGTTCAATCGATTCCCACGTTGCCCGGCCCATCACCACGGCCGATCCGGCCGTCACCGTGCGAAACATCGCCATATCTTCGGGTACATGCCATGGAACTGTGCCATTTTCTCCAATGGCACGATTATGTGCCTGTGCCCAAATCATTCCTATCATGTGTGCTTTCCTTTGCTGTGTCTAGTGGTGGGCCGGCATCACTTGCGTCACACTCTTTGCTCACACGGCTACCGGCGCTGTGATGGCGGGATGATGCTGGTAGCCTAGCGATGCTCGAATATCGCTCATCTGGTAGTCGAAAATCGAAGGTGCTTTGCGCAGCTCAAGCGTAGGGAATGGATAGGGTTCGCGTGAAAGCTGCTCTTTTACTTGATCAATATGGTTTTGGTAGATATGGCAGTCCCCACCCGTCCAAATAAACTCCCCGACGTCAAGATCGCATTGCTGGGCGATCATATGAGTAAGGAGAGAATACGACGCAATGTTGAACGGCACGCCTAAAAACATATCTGCGCTCCGCTGATACAACTGGCACGAGAGCTTGCCCCGAGACACATAGAACTGGAAGAACGCATGGCAAGGCTGAAGCGCCATATCGTCAAGATCAGCCACATTCCAGGTATTCACAATAATGCGCCGCGAATCAGGGGTATGGCGAATAAGATCGATTGCCCGTTGAATCTGATCGATATGATCACCTTGAGGGGTTGGCCACGATCGCCACTGATAGCCATATACGGGGCCCAACTCGCCGTCGTCATCAGCCCACTCATCCCAAATAGTGATGCCGTTGTCCTGGAGCCATTTCACGTTCGTATCGCCGCGCAAAAACCACAAAAGCTCCCCTTTAACTGCTTTCATCGCCACAAATTTTGTAGTGATTCGCGGAAAGCCCTCGGTGGCGAGATTGAAGCGCATCTGCCGCCCGAAAACTGAGAGAGTTCCTGTACCTGTGCGGTCGTCCTTGGGCTCACCGTTGGTGAGCACATCGCGCAACAAATCCTCGTATTGTGTGTTAATCACGCTCATCGAAGTTCCTCAATGACGAGCTTTGCGTCGCGGGCAATAACGTCGTCTACATAACCACCGGCTTTTTGCTCGATCGTCTTTCCTACAAACGGTACGTTCACGTTGAATTCACCCTCATAAAGAGCGTGAGTAACTCCAGATTCTTCATCGAGATTGAGCACAAAAGCGAGCTTTACTGGAGCTCCTGTGAGGCTTACAGCGTGCTCAACTGTGGCGCTATCTGCGCCCACAACGCACTGCTTGGACTCAATACGAGCGCTCAGGCCGTTCTTGATAAACTTGCGGATCTGGTCTGGTAGACGCTCAGCTCCCACTTTCGCGGTCATGGAGTAGGTGCGTTCTCCTTTCGCAGGCGCGGAAGAAGAAAAGCTGTAATCATTGATATGTAGCGTATCTGCGCGGCGCTGTGCCAGCTCTTCGGAGGCAAGTACATCTAGTACCTGATCAAGGGGCGCTGGAAAATCTGTGCGATAGGAGAATTTCATACTCCCATTAAACCTGAGTTTTCGCCTATTGTTAATACGTGCCAACATTATCTCAACTTATTCAAAGATCCGACCATCCGCGCCAGGCCGTACACGAGTGGCTCCATCAACTCGCTGGTGACTGGCAGGTGATCGCCGACGTGTCGTTCGCCGATTTGATCCTTTATCTCCACACAGACGAGGGCTATATCGCAGCAGCGCAAACACGCCCCTCCACGGCAGCCACCTTGGTAGAAAACGATATTGTGGGCGAGCCAATAGAACGCGATGAAATCGAAACGCTTGACGATGTGCTCACGCTCGAAGAGAAGATTGTGAAATCAGACGACGTTGTGCTCGATCAGTTCACTCCAGTACGCTGCGAGGGTGAGATTGTTGCGATCATGCGCGTAATGGGTGCAGTATTTGCCGATCGTGTGCCCGCACAAGCACATGAATCCTATGAGGAGATCTCCGACTGTTTGATCGATATGGTGGCCGCCGGTGATTTCCCCTTTGAAGGTACCCCTGCGGGATACAGGCACGGGATGCCGCGGGTGTCAGATGGCGTCATCCATCTCGATGCTGAAGGGATCGTGAAGTACGCCAGCCCGAACGCCGTCTCCTATTTTAGAAGACTCGGTATCGACGAGCCTCTGGCGGGAAACATGCTCGCAGAGATGGTTACGGAACACCTCGATCCTTATTCGCCGCCCGATGAATCTCTTCCCGTGGTGCTCATGGGGAAGGCTGCATGGGTGGCAGAAACGGAGGCTCAAGGCGTCACTGTGATGATGCGGGCTGTGCCATTGCTGCGAGATGGGCAACGCATAGGTGCGCTCTTGCTGTGCCGTGATACGGGTGAGATCCGGCGGCGCGAACGCGAGCTAATGACTAAAGATGCCACGATCAAAGAGATTAATCATCGCGTGAAGAACAATCTCCAGACGGTTTCGGCGTTGCTGCGTCTGCAGGCGAGGCGTGCCTCGAGTGAGGAAAGCCGTGTGGCTTTGGAGCAAGCGCAGCGCAGGGTCTCCATGATCGCGTTGGTACATGAAGGGCTTTCTCAAAACATAGACGAAATCGTCACATTCGATGAGGTATTCGGTTCTATACTGCGCACAGTGCGCGATATTGGGGTTACTGAGGCGCCGGTGGACATCCGCATGGAAGGCACCTTTGGCGAAGTGCGCGCCGAACAGGCTACTGCGCTCGCGCTCGTGCTGAACGAAGTGATTTCTAATGCGATTGAGCATGGACTCAAAGACGGCGGTTCGATCACGGTGCGTGCGGTGCGCGATGAGCAGCTTCTGAGCGTGGATGTGATCGATGACGGCGATGGCTTGGGCGGTAAAGAGCCAAGTTCTGGGCTTGGATCCCAAATTGTACGCACTTTGGTGTACACCGAACTCAACGGTTCAATTCAGTGGCAGGACGCCCACCCTCACGGCACGGTTGTGCATCTTGAATTGCATCTTCGCAAATAAGAGTGGGGATAGTTCACTGCCTTGAGGCTTTGTGAAAGGTAGCAAAAGATGGGTGGGGATGAAAGCTTAGGTTTCATCCCCACCCATAACGTATTTCAGGTGCGCCGGTAACTGCGGCTGCTACTGTCGGCTCCTAGCATCAACCAAGGCTCTCGGCGCCAGACGAGTGGCACCAGATAGCGCCGTCCACGCTGATGTGCTCAGCGCACTCGGTATGCGCGCACTCCACGCCGGCGCAGTGCGCGACGTTCATCTTCAGCCATGCCTCCCCAAACGCCTGCATCTTGGTTCGTCTCAAGTGCCCAATTCAAGCAAGTCTCCATCACTTCGCAGGTATTGCACACTTGCTTCGCACGCTCTGCCTGGGCAAGTGCAGGGCCTGAACTACCGATAGGGAAGAACAGCTCTGGATCTTGATCCAAGCATGCTGCGCGATGACGCCAGTCCATTCGATGTCTCCTTGGTATGCCGAGTTTTCAGCACAACTGTTTCGCATTGAGTTGATTCAGTATTCAACTTTCGCAGGTTTTACGGGTTCAGTAAAGAGATAAAAATGTGATCCTTTGCCCTCTTTGTTCGCATCAACTTTGTGTGCTGGATGTGCTAGGTTTCGTCACCGTATATCGCCTGGTTTTACCAGGCCAGCTTCGTACGCCAGCACCACGGCTTGTACTCGATCACGCACGCCAAGTTTGGCAAAGATTCTGCCGATATGTGTTTTGATCGTTGCTTCAGCCACGAACAGAGTCTGTGCAATCTCGATATTGGACAGTCCTCGGGCAGCGTGGTAGAGCACTTCACGTTCACGTTCGGTGAGGTCGTTTAAGATGCTGGGATCAACTTTGCGTGCCTGCCAGGATTCTGCAGCAAGGTTTGCGATGAGGCGTTTTGTTGACGACGGTGCAATCACGGCGTCGCCGCGATACACGGTACGGATAGCATCAAGCATCCGCTCGGGCTCGGCGTCTTTAAGGAGGAAACCAGAGGCTCCGGCACTGATAGCGCGCATAACGTATTCGTCGAGATCAAATGTGGTTAGAATAATGACTTTTGCCCGTACTCCGTGGGGGAAGCTGGTGGTGGTGATCCGCTCGGTGGCCTCGAGACCATCCATCGTTGGCATCCGAATATCCATAATCACGACGTCCACTGGCACCAGGCTCAGCCGCTCGACGGCCTGTTTGCCGTTCGTGGCTTCCATCACGACTCTCATATCAGGCTGCGAATCGATGACGAGAGAAAACCCTGAGCGCACGAGCGATTGGTCATCTACGATGCCAACACGGATCACTGAGTCGTCGCCTTGAGATTCGTTGGCCATCGCTTGCGCTCCTATCTCTACGTCCGTGTGAAAACCAGCATTATCATCAATAATTCTACGCATCATACATACGAAACGTAGTGCGTATCATATATGAGTCTATATGTGTTCTGGTTGGGTGAGCGGGATGGTGACCCGCACTTGGAAACCGCCGTCTGCCATAGCGCCAATCTTGGTAATCCCGCCGAGGATACTTGCTCGTTCTCGCATCCCGATAATCCCATGCCCAAAACCGTCTGGTGGTACGTGCGCTCCTGCGCCGTCGTCTACAACGGAAAGAGAGACTGCCCCAGGAACGAAAATCTGCGTCACCCAAATCGTGGCGTTCTCACCGGCGTATTTCAATGAGTTAGTCAAAGCCTCTTGACAGATCCTATAAAGAGCATTAGAGACGGCGGGAGGCATCGTTTGGGCTTCGCCGCGTTGTTCGTAAATGACATTAGCTCCCGCATCTCGAACCTGCTCTATAAGCATCGTCAGATCGTGAGAATCTGCTTGGGGTAGCAGGGGTGCGGAGTCCGAATCGCTTGGATCGCGTAAAACGCCAATAATGGAGCGCACATCGCGCAAGGCTGAGCGCGCCACATCAGAAATAGTGGCCAAGGCCTGCTCGGCTCCCTCTGGCTGTGCGTGAGCTGCATAGCGCCCGCCGTCTGCCTGAGCGATGATCACGGTAAGCGTATGAGCCACGATATCGTGCATCTCGCGGGCAATCCGGTTTCTTTCCTCTACCACTGCGGCCTTTGTTTCACGTTCGAGCTGCCGAGCGCGCATTTCGCTTGCAGCCATCGCATCATCGACTCTGCGGAATTGATACCGGCGCACCAAGCCAAAAGCGTAGACGACGAGCACCGTCACTTCGATGAGAACTAAGAGGTAGAACACCGTGATGGTCAGGCCGTCAGTAAGGAAAGGAGACCAGTAGGCGATTCCAGCGATGAGTGCAGCGATGATGGCGATACGGCGCGTGCGTTTCGCTCCGTAGGCGACGCACGCGTACAGAGCGAACAGGAGTGCGAAGTCAAGATAGAGCAGTACGCTAGGAAGCACAAGGAATCGAATAAGTAAGCCGAGATATACGCCTGCGGCAGAGATTGTTACATGCGTGCGGCGAAAAGCTGTGGATACAACGATCGCGCACACCGACACCGCGAGGAGAGTATCTTGGAGCAACGAAAAAGCATCGAGTGGCATCAGTACTAATTGCAGACTCGATATGGCAAAAAGAAATGCGAGGACGCAGTCTGCCGGTGAGATGCCATGAAAACGGTAAAAATGAGAGAATGCCGGCACAGTTCAAGATAGTAGCATGGGTAGGGTGGACGTGATTTCAGATCAAAATATAGTGCCCGAAGCAAAACGCCAGCGTTGGGAGGAGCTTGCTCGGTTGCTTGCACGTGCCCAAGAGGCGTACCACTTGGGTGATGAGCCCATTATGGTGGATGCTCGCTATGATGCGCTTATCCACGAGTTACGTATCCTTGAGGATGAATATCCATCGCTGTGGACACCAGAATCTCCCACAACGAAAGTGGGAGCGAAGGTATCTAGGGGGAACGTCCCCTCGCTCCAGCACGTGGAACGGATGTATTCCCTTCAAGATGTGTTTTCGCGCGAGGAACTACGGCTATGGTTTAACACAGTCACCGAGGAGTTGCCTGCCGGTTCGGCATTTACTGCCGAAGTGAAAATTGACGGTCTCGCTCTCAATCTGACGTACCGAGATGGCGCTCTGGTATCGGCAGCTACACGTGGAGATGGCGTAGTGGGCGAAGATGTGACGCGCAATGCCCGTGCAATTTCGGCAATCCCGCAACAGCTTCGCGGCGAGAACATTCCCCGCCTGGTCGAAATACGAGGCGAAGTGTTCTTTCCGATTGCGGCATTTGAGGAGTTCAACGCAAAGGTAGCCCATCGAAACGACCTCATCGATGCCCGTAACGCCGCAACAAAAAAGTATAACGATGCCATACGTGCGAAAAACAAAGAAATCAGGAGCGCCAACGCCGCCCACCCTGGGCGCCCACCTCGACCAGAACTACCTCGTCGCCGTCTCGAACCAAAACTTAAAGCCTTTGTTAATCCCAGAAATGGAGCCGCAGGAACGCTTCGCCAAGACGACGCTACCGGTTTTGCGATCCGATCCTTGAGTTTCATTGGTCATGGCTTGGGAGCAGTCGAAGGAGCGAGCGATGCTCTCCTCGCTCAGCTCGACACTCAGCAAGGAATCTACGATGTGTTCCGCGAATGGGGAGTGAGGACGTCTGAGCAAACGCAGGTGTGCTATACAATCGACGAGATCGATGCTTTCCTTGACCGCTACCAGCACGCCAGATTTGATCTTGAACACGAGTTTGACGGCGTCGTAATCAAGGTAAATGATCGCGGTGAGCAAAGCAGCTTGGGTTTTACTACGCGTGTGCCGCGTTGGGCGATAGCCTATAAGTTTCCACCCACCGAGGTGCAAACGAAACTTCTCGATATTCGTGTGCAAGTCGGGCGTACTGGCCGCGTCACACCCTATGCAATTCTGGAGCGTGTATTCATCGATGGATCCACAGTGTCGAAAGCGACGCTCCACAATAGCTTTGAGGTAGAACGCAAAGGCGTTTTGATCGGAGACGCTGTAATCGTGCGCAAAGCAGGTGATATTATTCCTGAAGTTGTTGGCCCCGTGAGGGCGCAGCGTGATGGCACGGAGCGCGCTTTTGTGATGCCCACGCACTGCCCGAACTGCGGTTCTCCGATCATTGCGGTGAAGGAGGGGGATGCAGATCTTCGTTGCTCGAATCCGCAAAGTTGCCCTGCTCAACTCACCCAACGCGTGGTGCATATCGGCTCTCGTGGCGGTCTCGATATTGAGGGTCTTGGCGAAAAGACTGCTCTCGCCCTCACCAATCCTGATGACCAGCGTGACGAAGCGCTAACCGCGCTACTTGCTGGTGGCACATTGTTGATCGATACTCCATCAGGTGATACCACCAGAATTACTTTGAGCCACCAAGAAGCGCTCAGTGCAGGTCTGATCGGCGACGATGGTTCATTTATGTATCAAGATGAGCTCATTCCGCCGTCCATAGCCTCCCAGCTCGGCATCCCAGCCGAGCAAACTCCGGTGCTTCGTGGCGAGGCAGGACTCTTTGCTCTGACGCCGGAAGCCTTGAAAGACGTATACACCTGGCAAGCCGTCGGCACCGAGTCGGTTACTGCGGACGCTGCGGCCGGCGGCGCGGCAGATACGTTCAGGTACCGGCGTGCGTTTTGGCGCAAACGTAGTGCTAGCGATGTGCCGTTGGCAACCCAGTCAGGCGCAGCGGGTGAGAAATCGCTTGCGATGGATGCCTTGATGCCCAGCAAGAACACTGAGACCTTGATTGGCGAGCTAGATAAAGCCCGGCACAAAGAGCTGTGGCGCAAAATCGTAGCTCTCAACATACGCCATGTAGGGCCAGTGGCTGCCCGCGCACTAGCCGCTCGCTTTGGAAGCTTGCAGGCGATCCGTAACGCCGGTGTGGAGTCCCTTGCCAGTGTGGAGGGCGTTGGTGAAGTAATTGCAAAGTCACTGATTAGCTGGTTCGATGTGCCCTGGCATGAGGCAATCGTCGATCAGTGGGCAGCAGATGGAGTGAGTTTCGAGTCGGGTTCTCGCGGTGCTGAGGGATCTCAATCCGAAGGTAGTGGAGTTCCGCAGACCCTTGCGGGCATGACGATCGTGGCAACTGGGTCTTTCGAGAACTTCACCCGTGATTCGATTAACGAAGCTGTCGTGGCTCACGGCGGAAGGGCGACGAATTCAGTGTCAAAAAAGACGACGGCCGTCGTCGTCGGCGAAAATGCGGGCTCAAAAGCCACCAAGGCAGCCGCTTTGGGTATTCGCACTATGAGCGAGTCAGAGTTTTTGAATATGCTCAAGGGTGCGTAACGGAAGAGGAAACGCGCAAGCGCCAGGGCACACTGGCACCTGTACGTTCAGCGATTGGCGGCGTGTGAGTAGTAGCGTCAGCGTCATGCACCGAAGACCCTGGCGTATGCTTGTACCGCAGGTGGCATGTACGGAAATAGTGTGGGTGCGCTACAGAAGCGGGCCGAGCGGGCCGAGAATGCGCTCGCCCAGGCGCGCAAGGGCAGAACGTTGCTGCCATTTCGCTAACGTCAGTTCGTGGGCATTCGTGAGGTCGATCCTGAATACTTCTTCCATTTTGGCGGCGAGGTGATCGTCGAATACCTCCAAGTTAATCTCGAAATTACCCTTCATTGAGAGCCGATCGATATTAGCTGTGCCAACAGTGCTCCAGATGCCGTCAACCGTCATTGTTTTGGCGTGCACCATAGCTTCTTCAAAGAGGAAGATTCGCACTCCGGCTTCGAGAAGATCTTGATATTGTGGGCGCCCCACCCAGTCGGCAACGATATGGTTGGAATACTGTGGGATTAGAATACGCACATCTACACCGCGCCCAGCAGCGGCTTTCAGCGCCGCTCTGAGGCCGGCGTCTGGAATAAAATAGCCCATCGTAATCCACACCTTGTGCGAGGCATGATTAATAGCATCAAGATATGCTGCCCGAATCGGATAGGAGTTAAAGGCCGGCGTATTCTCTATGGAGCGCAGTGTAGGAGCCCACGTTGGCGCCCCTGTATCGGGTAGGCTGGGCTGCTTTTTGCGATTGCGGTAGAGATTCCACATATCCACGAACGCATTTTCCAGCTCCCACACTTGCTCGCCTGTAATCCGCACATGTGTATCGCGCCATTTTTTGGCGTACAGCTGGCCTATGTTGTAGCCCCCAACGAATCCTACCTGGCCATCCACACACAAAATCTTGCGGTGGTCGCGCCCTTTGCGCCGCGCGTCACCTGTAATAATTCCAGGGCGTATAAGAGGGAAGCGTATTGCATGTAAGCACGCAATGGCTGGGAACCGGCGGAATTTTGGGCTTTCGGTGAGATTGCCCCAGGTGTCTACGATGATATGCACTTTCACGCCGCGGCGTGCCGCGTTAATGAGTGCGCGGCGAAAACGCTGGCCAACTTCGTCATTCTTCCAAATGAAGGTTTCGAAATAAATATGGTTTTGGGCGTTGTCGATTGCTTCCAGTTGTGCCTCGTAGAGGTCTTCGCCGTAGGTGTATACCGTGACGTCCGATGTGGACACCGACGTTTTCCTCGGCGCCATGCGGGGAAATTTACCGCTTTGCGGCGAACGGCGTTTGCGATGTTCGTCGATTAATACGACTGTGGCAATTGCGGTTGCTTGCGCCGCCAAAAAACTGAGCGCTGCATTGCGTGCGTATCGTTTCACAAGTGCGTAATGTGTATTTGACAACCGAATCATGTTTCGATTTTACCTGAACTTTTTCCATGTACAGCAAAAGCGAAGGGCGTAGCTGATAGTGAACCATATCGGGGCTTGGCGTATGTGCGATCAGTTTAGCTAGCGCTTAGGGAAGCTATTACACTTGAAAGCATGTCGTCTATATCTAAAGAAGAGGTAGCTCGCGTAGCTGGCCTTGCACGAATTGCCCTGACGGACGCCGAAATCGACCAGTTCGCTTCTGAGCTCGCAGTGATTTCGGATGCCATTGCTAAAGTCTCGGAGGTTGCGGCTCCCGATGTGCCCGCCACCTCGCATCCTATTCCGCTTGCGAACGTCTGGCGTGAAGACGTCGTAGCGCCCAGTGATCTTGATCGTGATGAGGTTCTCGCGATGGCGCCTGAGCAGGAGGACGGGAAATTCTCTGTACCGCAAATCTTAGGGGAGGAGTGAACAATGGATACGCTGTATAAAAAGTCTCCGATTGAGCTTGCTGAGCTTATAAGATCGGGCGAAGTGAGTGCCGAGGAAGTAACGGCAGCGTTCCTTGAGCGTATCGATCGCCTGAATCCTACCTTGAATGCGTTCCTCTATATAGATAGAGAAGGTGCTTTGGAGCAAGCGCGCAGTGTAGACGCCGATCGCAAGGCAGGCGAAACCCTCCCTCCGTTTGCTGGGGTGCCGATTGCTATTAAAGACAATATGTGCCAACGCGGCATACCTACTACATGCGCATCGAAGATGCTTGAAGGGTGGAAGCCTCCCTACGATGCAACCGTGGTCGTGCGGCTGCGTGAAGCTCGTTTACCTATTCTTGGGCACACAAATATGGATGAATTCGCGATGGGGTCATCCACTGAGCATTCAGCATTTGGCCCCACTCTCAACCCATGGGATGTGGAACGTATCCCCGGTGGTTCTGGTGGTGGCTCAGCAGCGGCGGTGAGCGCATATCTGGCACCGTGGGCACTCGGTTCTGATACGGGTGGTTCGATTCGCCAGCCAGGTGCTGTAACCGGCACGGTAGGCGCGAAACCAACGTACGGTGCTGTATCGCGCTACGGGTTAATCGCTATGGCGTCGTCATTGGATCAGATCGGCCCAGTGACGCGCACGGTAGAAGACGCTGCGGCGCTCCAAGATCTGATTTCTGCCCATGATCCTTTGGACTCGACGTCTTTGCCTGAGGTGCCAGCTCATCTTCGTGATGCTGCAGGCAAGGGTGTGCAAGCCCAAGACTTGAGCGGGAAACGAATCGGAATCGTGAGCCAGATGATGGGTGAGGGTTATTCTGAAGGCGTGCTCGGCGTTTTTCACACTGTGGTTGATGCCTTGAAAGCACACGGTGCGGAGATTGTTGAAATCTCATGCCCTAGTTTCGAATATGCGCTCGGCGCCTATTATCTGATCATGCCAGCAGAGGTGAGCTCCAACCTGGCGCGATTCGATGGTGTTCGCTATGGTAATCGCGTGCTTAACGAGTCTGGGCCAGTTACGGCTGAGACGATGATGGCGGCGACGCGCGAAGCTGGTTTCGGTACCGAGGTCAAGCGCCGAATTATCCTTGGCACCCACGCCCTTTCTGCCGGATACTTTGATGCGTACTATGGCTCGGCGCAGAAAGTGCGTACTTTAGTGCAGCGGGATTTGGCTGGGGCGTTTAGCGAGGTGGATGTGCTTATATCTCCCACTTCGCCTACGGTGGCGTTCAAATTTGGCGAGAACATGGACGATCCGCTTGCCATGTATATGAATGATATTGCTACGATTCCGGCGAATCTGGCAGGTGTGCCGGCAATGACGATCCCGGGTGGCCTTTCTCAGGGTTTGCCCGTTGGTGTGCAGGTGATTGCACCAGCACATGAGGATGCGCGAATGTATGAATTTGCCGGTTATGTGGAATCTGTGGCGGAGCCGGTGGCGCCGAATGTGCCTGTTGAGAAGCTGGAGGAGAATCTGTAATGGACGACCTATTAGAATACAGCGATGCTGTAGCGAAATATGATCCGGTGCTCGGCCTTGAGGTTCACGTAGAGCTTTCCACTGAGACGAAGATGTTTGACGCCGCACCCAATGCCTTTGGCGGAGAGCCCAACACCTTCGTCACCCCTGTTTCTCTAGGTATGCCAGGGGCGCTTCCGGTGGTTAACCATCGGGCGATAGAGTATGCAATTCGACTGGGTCTCGCGTTGAACTGTTCGATTGCTGAGTCATGCCGCTTCGCGCGAAAGAATTATTTCTATCCCGATCTATGCAAGAACTTTCAGACCTCACAGTCAGATGAGCCGATAGCTTTTGATGGCTATCTTGATGTGGAGTTGGATGACGGCGCTGTGTTCCGAGTGCCGATCGAACGCGCGCATGTTGAGGAGGATGCGGGCAAGAACACCCATATCGGCGGTGAAGGCCGTATCGAGGGTGCGGATCACTCTCTTGTGGATTACAACCGTGCAGGGGTGCCGCTGGTGGAGATTGTATCGCGCCCGATTGAGGGGGCAGGGGAGCGAGCTCCTGAGGTGGCTGCGAAGTATGTTCAGACGATCCGTGATATTGCCCGTGCAATAGGCGTTTCTGAGGCTCGTATGGAGCGCGGAAACGTACGTGCGGACGTGAACGTGTCTTTGCGGCCGTCGCCCGAGGCTCCTTTGGGCACACGAACTGAGACGAAGAACGTCAATTCGTTCCGTTCTATCGCCACTGCTGTTGAGTACGAGATTCGCCGCCAAGGGGCAATTCTCGATGCAGGTAAGCCTGTTCTTCAAGAGACGCGTCACTGGCAGGAATCTGATGGTACAACTTTGCCAGGACGCGTGAAGTCGGATGCGGACGACTATCGCTACTTCCCTGAACCAGATCTCGTACCTATTCAGCCGAGCAGGGAGTGGGTAGAAGAGATACGGGCATCGTTGCCGGAGCTTCCTGCAGTCAAACGCAAGCGCCTACAAGGCGAGTGGGGCATATCCGATCTCGAAATGCGCGACGTCGTCAATTCAGGTGCGCTGGTTCTCATCGAAGACACTGTGAAAGCAGGTGCCACACCTGGCGGTGCTCGTAAATGGTGGATGGGTGAGCTTGCCCGCTACGCAAAAGATCATGGGATCGAGCTGGCAGATGTGCCAGTAACGATTGATCACGTAGCTGAGTTGGATCAACTTGTTGAGGCTGGAAAACTGACGGATAAGCTTGCGCGTCAAGCTCTTGAGGGAGTGCTTGCTGGTGAGGGTAGTCCTTCGGAGGTGGTAGCTGCTCGCGGCCTCGAAGTGGTGAACGATGATGGCGCCTTGTTGGCAGCCGTAGATGAAGCGTTGGCGGCAAACCCTGGCATCGTGGAAAAGATTAAAGGCGGCAAGGTGCAGGCAGCTGGCGCAATCGTGGGCGCCGTTATGAAAGCGACTCAAGGCAAAGCGGATGCTGCACGCGTTCGGGAACTGATTATGGAGCGTGTGGCACAGAGCTAATGCTCGTTGAATGCGCTCATTGCGCAATGCGCTAGCGATATATGCGTGCATCGATGTGGGTGGGGCGCCAGATAATCTGGCGCCCCACCCACATCGATCCGGTATTTTGATCGTGCCGATTGTGACGGCGGTACCGCTTGGTCTGCGTATCGGTGGGGCACAACGGTATCGCGTGAAGAAGCTGACATGCTGAAGAACGTCATACCCCTTGCGTTCATTTCGCTGGCAGCTGCCTCGGTTCAGTTCTTCATTGGTTATGGAACACATGCTGTGTATTGCGCCCAAGACCTCTACCCAGTATTCGGTGTGGAATTAGCAATTGGCTTTGTGGGCGGTCACGGAACTGCTGGTGTATTGGGCAGCATTCTCAACGATATGAATTTGCCATATTGGGAGACGTCGCCGGGCGTCGCTATTACCACCGCGAGATTTGGCATCGTGGGTGGCATTCTGATCGGTATCGCATTGATCAACTGGGCTGCATGTAAAGGCTATACGGCGATGCTCAAGAAGCCGGCTGATATCCCTGAGCCGATTCGGGTTGGCTATGAGAAAGATCCAAAGAAGCAGGCAACTATCGGCCGCGATACATTGATGTCTTCTTCAGTAGATACTCTGGCTTTCCACTCCGCATTGATTTTCATTGCGGCAGGTATCGCCTATTTGTTGATCAAGGTTTTCAAGGCCTATTCGGTTCCGATTCTCTCTGACATCTCGGTTTGGGCGTATGGCATGATCGTCATGTTTGCGATCTGGGGAGTCATGCTCAAGCTCAAGGTAGACTACCTTGTAGACGATCGAGTACAGTCCAAGATTACGGGCTCTTTCACCGAGTTTGCCGTGATTGGTGCAATTGCCTCATTACCGTTGCAAGCCGTGGCGGCTTATCTCGTTCCGATCCTGATCATGGTTGCAGTCGGTTTTGTCAAAGGTCCAGTGGCATCCCATGTGTGCCAGGTCAAGAAAGCATCCCAACCGTCAAATATTCCCTCACGCGCCATAAAGGTCTTCCCTGAGCCACCCTCTTCTGCAGGGCATCCAAAGAAACTGACTATACCGGTTACGCCGCCTTCCTCCATTGCAACCTTCGTCGCAATAGCCGCGGTGGCAGAAGCTGTGCCAAGCAAGTTGTAGCCGCAGCCGTGTCGAGAGCTAAAGCCAGGGCGCGGTTCATGATGGTCAAGACTTGGTAGCCATGATATTTTCTCTCTGAACGGTCATTGTTCAGTTGCTTAAGCTCTCCTCATGCCCTTTCACTGGGTGAGAGTTGAAGGGTTCCGCGTGTTCTTCCTGGGTGTTTGCCTTGTTTCTTATTGTTGCTGACAGCGCGTGTAGCTGCCAGTGTTCTTTTCCATCTCGTCGGGGTGTGGTACCCGAATGCTGCGTCGAGGCGGTTCTCGTTCCATCGTGTCACCAATTCTCTCGTAATGATCGCGCTCGATGCCGCCATTGAGACCACGATTCACCATCGGCTAACTCATCGGTAGGCATCCGCGCCACGCGCTCCGTGAACTACGGTGAATGCCTCGTGGCCATATTGCAATCCTGTTGGACACGAGCTGGAACACAACCTACGGCGCCTTAGTATTTCGTCGCTCACATTTTTCGATCGAAAGCTCAATTGCGCACGCCTCGCCCATGGGCCGACCTGCGTAACTGTGCTTCATAGTGAGTGTGACCTGGAGCAAATTAGTGCCATTTTTGCCACCAATGAAGCCAAAAATACTCCTGTGACGAGCGTTACCTAAATCGGGTTTGGAATTCGCTGACGTGGTGTGTAAAGTATTTATTCGTTGCCGCGCTGGTGATCGTAACTGAGGTTATGGTTATTGGTTGATCAGCAAGGTGTGTTGTTTGATTTCTCGATAGTGTGTCAGCTTTTTTGTTGTGTGTGTGGTTGGCTGGCTGGTTCTGCTGTGTGTGGGGTTGGTTGGTTGGCTGCATGTTTTTTGTGACTGACAGTTTTTTGTTGGTTGTTTTTTTGCTAGTTTTTTTGGCTAGTGTTTTTGGAGCTTGTTTTGGGCTTTTCATGAATTGTTTTTTTGTGGAGAGTTTGATCCTGGCTCAGGACGAACGCTGGCGGCGTGCTTAACACATGCAAGTCGAACGATGAAGCCGGGGCTTTTGTTTTGGTGGATTAGTGGCGAACGGGTGAGTAATACGTGAGTAACCTGCCCTCTTCTTTGGGATAAGCCTTGGAAACGGGGTCTAATACTGGATATTCTGCTGTTCTCGCATGGGGATGGTTGGAAAGGGTTTTCTGGTGGGGGATGGGCTCACGGCCTATCAGTTTGTTGGTGGGGTGATGGCCTACCAAGACGGCGACGGGTAGCCGGCCTGAGAGGGTGACCGGCCACATTGGGACTGAGATACGGCCCAGACTCCTACGGGAGGCAGCAGTGGGGAATTTTGCACAATGGACGCAAGTCTGATGCAGCGACGCCGCGTGGGGGATGACGGCTTTCGGGTTGTAAACTCCTTTTACTACTGAACAATGTGAGTGTAGGTGGTGAATAAGCGCCGGCTAACTACGTGCCAGCAGCCGCGGTAATACGTAGGGCGCGAGCGTTGTCCGGAATTATTGGGCGTAAAGAGCTCGTAGGCGGTTTGTTGCGCCTGTCGTGAAAACCTCTGGCTTAACTGGGGGCGTGCGGTGGGTACGGGCAGACTGGAGTGCGGTAGGGGTAGCTGGAATTCCTGGTGTAGCGGTGGAATGCGCAGATATCAGGAGGAACACCGATGGCGAAGGCAGGTTACTGGGCCGTTACTGACGCTGAGGAGCGAAAGCGTGGGGAGCGAACAGGATTAGATACCCTGGTAGTCCATGCTGTAAACGTTGGGCACTAGGTGTGGGGCCTTTTCCACGGGTTCTGCGCCGTAGCTAACGCATTAAGTGCCCCGCCTGGGGAGTACGGCCGCAAGGTTAAAACTCAAAGGAATTGACGGGGGCCCGCACAAGCGGCGGAGCATGCGGATTAATTCGACGCAACGCGAAGAACCTTACCAAGGCTTGACATGCACCGGTGTCATGCAGAGATGTGTGAGCCTTTCGGGGCTGGTGTGCAGGTGGTGCATGGTTGTCGTCAGCTCGTGTCGTGAGATGTTGGGTTAAGTCCCGCAACGAGCGCAACCCTTGTCTTGTGTTGCCAGCACTTCGGGTGGGGACTCACGAGAGACTGCCGGGGTTAACTCGGAGGAAGGTGGGGATGACGTCAAATCATCATGCCACTTATGTCTTGGGCTTCACGCATGCTACAATGGCGGCTACAGAGGGTTGCGATCTCGTGAGGGGGAGCTAATCTCTTAAAGGTCGTCTCAGTTCGGATTGGGGTCTGCAACTCGACCCTATGAAGTCGGAGTCGCTAGTAATCGCAGATCAGCAACGCTGCGGTGAATACGTTCTCGGGCCTTGTACACACCGCCCGTCACGTCACGAAAGTTGGTAACACCCGAAGCCTATGGCCTAACCGTTTGTCGGGGGGAGTGGTCGAAGGTGGGATTAGCGATTGGGACGAAGTCGTAACAAGGTAGCCGTACCGGAAGGTGCGGCTGGATCACCTCCTTTCTAGGGAGCCCCTGTTTTTGTGCGTGTCTTGTTTTTGGGGTGCGTGTTTTGTTTTGGGGTGTTTGTGGGACGCAACTGGGGTTGGCATGCTGTCGGGGTGTGGGGTTACACACCTCTGGTGCTGTTCGCGCATGGGTTCTGTTGTGGGGTTTGTGTGTGGGTGGTGTGGTGGTTGGTAATTGTATAGTGGACGCGAGCATCTTTTGGTTTTTGTTTGTAAGTGTTTTAGGGCGTTCGGTGGATGCCTTGGTACACGTGGCCGATGAAGGACGTTGTTGCCTGCGTTATTCCTCGGGGAGCCGGCGTACGGGCTGTGATCCGAGGGTGTCCGAATGGGGGAACCTGGCCAGAGTTGTGTCTGGTTACCGCACTCTGAATGTATAGGGGTGTTGGGGGTGAGTCGGGGAAGTGAAACATCTTAGTACCCGGAGGAAAAGATATTCTGTGAGTAGTGGCGAGCGAAAGCGGATGAGGCTAAACCATGTGCGTGTGATACCTGTCGGGGGTTGCGTGTGTGGGGTTATGGGATACTGCTTGCCTGGGCCGATGACTGGGTAGCGAGTGATAAAACCTGCGTGTAGGCGAAACGGTTGGGAAGCCGTACCGTAGAGCGTGAGAGTCGTGTAGTTGAAATGTGTGGGTCTTGTGTGTGGTGTTCCCGAGTAGCATGGGACTCGTGTAATCTTGTGTGAATTTGCCCAGGCCATTGGGTAAGCCTAAATACTGCGTGTGACCGATAGTGGATGAGTACCGTGAGGGAATGGTGAAAAGTACCCCGGGAGGGGAGTGAAATAGTACCTGAAACCGGGCGCTTACAATCCGTCAGAGCCTTCTTGGTGGGGGTGATGGCGTGCCTTTTGAAGAATGAGCCTGCGAGTTAGTGGCATGTGGCGAGCTTAACCCGTGTGGGGGATGCGTAGCGAAAGCGAGTGTGAAGAGCGCGTTGAGTTGCATGTTCTAGACCCGAAGCGGGGTGATCTACGCATGGGCAGTGTGAAGCACGTGTAAGAGCGTGTGGAGGCGCGAACCCACGTCAGTTGAAAATGGCGGGGA
>JALFZJ010000021.1 GCA_022783665.1 Arcanobacterium sp. | reverse complement strand
ATTAACGTATTTCAAGGAATTGATCCCATGCTCGAGCTGGTACTGCAAATATGCCGAGATTATTGCTGCCGCAGAGTTTTGCGTCGTTGCATCTGATGCATCTACGATGCTCCAATCCCCTACGCTCAATGCCCCGAGAAGCTGCCACGTCTCCACGCTGGGGATAGTAGACGCCGGTGGGCGGCACGCACTACACACCGCACCTCCAGCCCCAACGCTGAGCGCATCATGTGGGCCAGGCGCACCGCACACAGCACATTCAAATATGGCAAGTTGCCAGCCTGCATAGCTCATTGCACGCAAGATGTAGGAGTTGAGCACGTTGTGAGGGGCATGAGCGCCGGCTGCAAGAGCGTGGATCGCTCCGTGAAGCAGCACAAAGTTCGCTAAGTCTGGCACGCCTTCATCTGCCACAAGTTGATCGGCAGTTTCAAGGATGGCGCATCCGGCTGTGTAGCGTTCATAGTTGGTAACAATGGCTCGATGATATTCATTGAGTGATTCCACCTGGGTTACGACATCGAGTGTGCGTCCGATATAAAACTGCGCATCAATTAAAGAGAACGGTTCGAGACGCGCACCGAAGCGAGATTTCGTTTTCCGTACACCCTTTGCCACGGCACGGATTTTGCCATGCTCACGCGACAGCATCGTGATCACGCGATCTGCTTCACCTATCGGGTAGGTGTACAGCACAATCACCTGATCACGATACGTCTTATTCACGGGTTCAGGGTACACCACGTACGCGCATCCGCAAGCTCTGGCCTACGCGGGTGTTGCGGCCGAGTATTGCGCGTGGCAGTGCCTGCCTAGCGCAAGGCGCGGTTTACAGCTGAAATAATCGCCTTGAACGATGCACGCATTGTGGAGGGATCCATGCCCACACCCCACAGGATCTGGCCATCAACTTCGCACTCCACATAGGACGCAGCCACAGCGTCGCGCCCAGATGCCATAGCGTGCTCCACATAGTCAAGCACATGCACGTCGAGACCGAGCTCATGCAAACCACCGACGAATGCGTCGATCGGGCCGTTGCCGAGCGTCGTCACATCGCGATCCGTCTCTACTCCAAACGCGTCACGTTCAGTGATCGTAATAGTCAGGCGCGAATCTTCCCCTTCGTGGCCTGAAGTTAGCGTTGAGCCTTTGAGAGAGTATTTGCCCCACGGCGTCAAACCACTTGCGGCTGTATGGGGAAGGTATTCATCTGCGAAGATCATCCACAGTTGCTCTGCACTTACTTCCCCACCAGTTGTATCCGTGAAGCGTTGTACGATTCCTGATAGCTCAATTTGGAGGCGGCGCGGCAAATCCATCCCATGGTATTCGCTCATCAAGTACGCTATACCGCCCTTGCCAGACTGCGAATTGACTCTTACAACCGCCTCATAGGATCGGCCTACATCCTTCGGATCAATGGGAAGATAAGGCACATCCCACACGACGGCGTTTTCGTCGCCGCCCGCTGCTTCCACCGCCTTAGCGCGCGCTGCGAAACCTTTCTTGATGGCGTCTTGGTGCGAACCTGAGAAAGACGTATATACCAGATCGCCAGAATAGGGCTGACGAGCGGGCACTTCCATTTGGGTGCAATGCTCAACTATGCGGCGAATATCGTCGATATGAGAGACGTCGAGCTCAGGATCGATCCCCTGGGAAAACAGGTTGAGTGCGATCGTAACGAGATCTACGTTGCCGGTCCGCTCACCTTGGCCGAACAGGCATCCTTCCACACGATCGGCTCCTGCCAGCATTGCTAACTCAGCAGTGGCGATACCTGTGCCTCGATCGTTGTGGTTGTGCGCAGAAAGCGCAATATACTCACGCCTGCTGAGGTTCCGGCTCATGTATTCGATCTGATCTGCATACACATTCGGAGTAGTGCGTTCTACCGTGGTGGGCAAGTTAATGATGATTTCACGCTCGGCATCTGGTTGCCACACGTCCATCACTGCCTCACAGACCTCGAGTGCAAAATCGAGCTCTGTATCCACGAAGATTTCTGGCGAGTATTGGAACCCGGCAATCGTGTCATCGCCGAGTACTTTTTCCATATAGGAGGTCACGTCTTGCGTGCCTGCAACGGCAAGCTGTTTTGTTTGGGCTTTATCGTTGTTGAATACTACCTTACGGAACGTGGGAGAGGTGGCGTTGTATAGGTGGACCGTTGCGCGGGGAAAGCCCGCCAGTGAGTCAATCGTGCGATGAATAATCTCGGTGCGTGATTGCGTCAGAACAGAGATCGTCACGTCCGGCGGCACAGCGTCGTCTTCAGCCAAGGAGCGTACGAAGTCCCAATCTGTTTCTGAGGCTGCCGGGAACCCTACCTCAATTTCTTTGAATCCCATGCGCACGAGTAAGTCAAACATCTCGCGCTTCTGTGCGGGATTCATTGGTTCAATCAGTGCTTGGTTGCCGTCACGCAGATCCGTCGATAGCCAGCGCGGCGCATGTGTGATTCGATTGTTGGGCCATGTGCGATCGGGCAAAGATACCGGGTTAGAATCGAGAGAATGCCTGTACTTATGAATCGGCATCGCGGTTGGGCGTTGGTGGCGTTTTATTCCTTCTGTCTTCATCTGTATAGTCTCCTCATGTGCTCGCTAAATCCTTGAGATTGGCACGGTTCATAACCCCCGGGCGAGTCGCCAATCTCTGATCACATGGCTTACAGTGAATCATCGGCCTCGCCGGGGGTCATAAGGAGTAGTAGCCCACCTACGAACATAGTGCTAATCTAGCTGTCCTCTTCCCCACTGTTCAAAACAGTATCGGATAACGAAACTATCCAAACCGCATGACGTCGTCAAATATGTACCAGAAGCCAACATGTACTAGAAGCCAAGTTTCCCCAACAGCTTCGGATTGCGCTGCCAGTCTTTCTCCACGCGCACATGCAAATGCAAGTACACTCTACGGCCTACTAACTCCTCGATACTCTGACGAGCCGCTCGTCCCACCTTTTTGAGCCTCTCACCACCTTTTCCAATAATGATCCCTTTCTGGGAATCTCGTTCCACCACAATGCTGGCGTGAATATCCATGACGGAACTATTATGCTTACCTGAGCGTGGCGCTCGCTCATTAATTTCATCGATAGTGACGGCGATAGAGTGCGGAAGTTCATCACGCACGTCTTCCAACGCGGCCTCACGGATCATTTCCGCCATGAGATCCTCATCGCTTTCATCAGTGAGCGTCTCTTGCGGGTACAGCGGCGGAGAGAGAGGCATGCGCGAAATGAGCACATCAGCAAGTAGCCCCACCTGCTCATCGCGCACAGCACTCACCGGAATATATTCATCAAACTCTGCAAAGTTCTGCACTTCAATGAGTTTTTGAGCAAGTGCCTCCTTGCTCACGCGATCGATTTTGGTAATGACGCCCAGTATTGGCACCTTCGTCTTTTTAATAAGCCGGAAAAGGAAGGCATCGCCCGGCCCGATCTTTTCATCTGCAGGCAGGCACATCGCCACCGCATCCACATCGGATAGTGTTTCATGCACCATATCGTTGAGGCGCTCGCCAAGCAAAGTGCGTGGGCGATGCAATCCAGGTGTATCCACGAGAATGAGCTGCCCTTCGTCACGACTCACGATTCCGCGAATAACTTTGCGCGTCGTCTCAGGCTGATTCGCTGTAATAGCGATCTTCTTACCCACAAGCGCATTCGTGAGCGTCGACTTCCCCGCATTTGGC
>JALFZJ010000049.1 GCA_022783665.1 Arcanobacterium sp. | reverse complement strand
AAGGATCTTCAAGTCAGGGTAGGCGAGTACCGCACCTTGAGCTGTGGGCTTATCGGTTACCACCGCGTCAACCGATCCAGTAGCAAGAGCCGTAAGCATGGCCGGAGCGCTTTCAGCGGCAGACGCGCGGTTCACGCCGTCAATCTGAGGAATGAGGGAGTCGTACCAGATTGTGCCGGTCTGGGAGGTCATCGTAGCGCCCGACAGATCGGCCAGCCCAGCGGCATTAGCGTATTGACTATCGCTCTTTGTGAGCACCACGATATTGGCGTACAGATAGGGGCCTGCAAAATCTACTTCTGTGTCACGCTCGGCCGTCATTGACTGGCCGGCGATCACAGCATCCACCGTGCCAGACTGCACTGCAGGGATCAGGGAATCCCAATCAAGTTGCACAATCTCAAGTTCCCAGCCGTTCGCTTCGGCGATCTGCTTCGCCGTCATCACATCATATCCGTTGGCGTAGAGGGCTGAATCTTTGATGGGCACGGCACCGTTTGAATCATCAGGTTGTGCCCAGTTGTAGGGGGCATAGGCCGCTTCCATCGCTACCGTGAAGACGCCGTCTTCCACGCCTGATCCTTGCCCTGAGCTTCCTGGGCCGCCTGTACCAGCAGTGGATGAGCCGCACGCAGATAGAGCTAATGCCATAACGCCAGCAGTGAGCGACGCAAACAACTTCTTCATCGTGATCCTGATCCTTTCGATCCTCTTGCCGATCCTCTAGCCTTATGGCCAGATGGGATGAACATCAGTGCAAACATGGTGAAAGCCGAGCGCCGAAAAGCTTAGGCGTGGTGACCGTGTACGCTTGACGCCGCCCATACATAAGCTCTGGCAACAAAAAAATGAAGCCATGAGAACCATGACTTCACACTGTTTGCACGTATGGAATCACGACAGCTCTCCGCAAATGCGACAGTCCAACAGATATTCTCCATTAGCCCGGAAGCCCGCACGCCGGGAGCACTGCGGTTTCCTCGGCATCCGCCCCTTTCACTTCCTGCCTACCCGGGCGTGTATGGAAGTTACTGATGTTGGATGCACCTCTATCATGCTTATGCTCCTCAGACTCTAGTAACTTTTAGGGGAGAGAGCAACAGCTCCCACCAAGTGGGCAGAAAATAGGGTGAAAGCCACACGGCGGGCTCTAGCAAGGGATTGCAGGCGAGCCTATACTGTTTTGCGGTGCTCAATTTGGGTGCATCGGCCGCGCATAGCGTGGCGTTGCCCTGCCGCCCGATGGCACTCGAAGCGATACATGGGCGTGCGCACCTCTCCTAGGGCGTTGCATCGATTGCGCAACGTTATACGGAAGATTGAGCGGTGAGCTTCGCCCGAAATACAGACGTAGTAGGGGGAGTGATTTCGTGGCAAGTAGTTCATCTCAGCATCAGGCACATGCAGCGCCGGCGAGCGTGGCAGAAGCGAACTCAAAGTATTTTACGGTTGAGGGGTCAGATCGGCGCTACAACCGTAACGTGTTGCTGGTGGTTTTGCTCGTGCCGCTGATGATGTCGCTCCTGCAGGTCTCCGCCGTCAATACAATGATGACGCCGATGGCCGCATCTATCGGTGCGACGCCCACAGCTCAGCAATGGATACTCTCAGGTTTCGCGCTCGCCATCGGTATCGTATTGATTCCCGCAGGGCGCATGGGCGATATTTTTGGGCGCTCGGCAGTATTTGTGATCGGATTGGCCGTATTCACGATTGCCTCGCTGCTCATTGGCGTGGCGTCAAGCCCGCTGTGGGTGAATATCTTCCGCATATTGCAAGGTATTGGTGGCGGCATCTATGCCCCGCAAATCACGGGCATTATTACCCAGTATTTCCAGGGCAAACAGCGTGCAATGGCTTTCGCAATGATGGGATTGGTGGTGTCGGTAGCGGTGGCTGCCGGTCCGCTCATTTCTGGTTTTTCCATTCAGTGGTTTGGTGATGCGCTCGGATGGAGAATCGCTTTTTTGATTAACGTGCCCCTCGGCATTATCGGGCTGATTCTCGCTACTCAGATTCTTCCCTTTGGTAAAGAACGCCGTCATTTCAAGATGCGCCGTAAGAAGGCTGCGGGCGATTCGAGCTCTACGAGCGAGGTAGCTTCCGGGGATGGTGCGATGGCCGCGGCTACGACGCGTGAGGATAGATCGCGTGAGGCTACAGCGCGCAAGGCTACAGCCGACGAGGCGACGGCGCAGCGCGAAAGAATAGACCTCGATCCTGTGGGGATGGTGTTGATTACCCTCTGTGTACTCGGCATTATGCTGCCCTTTATGTTGCACGAGGCCTGGGCATGGTGGTTCCTGCCTGCTGCGGCTGTACTGCTTGTGGCATGGGTAGTATGGGAGCAATGGTATAAGCGCCGCAGGCATGCGCCGATGGTTGATCTTGCGCTCTTTAGAATCCCATCGTTTAGTTTTGCAACCCTTGTGGGGCTGTTTCAGTTCCTTGGGCTGCCCCCGATTTTCGCGGCTCTTGCCATCTATCTGCAAAGCGGGTTTGGAGTGCCAGCTCTTGAAGTTGCTTTCGTGACGCTACCTAATGCGATTGTTTCTGCATTGGCGGCAGTGTGGGCTGGCAAGCTTGTGTATCGGCACAGCGCAGGAATCCAGGTACTTGGTATGGGCTTAAACCTTGTGGGCGTGCTCGGCACGATCCTCGTGGTATTCGGTATCAACCATGGAGATCTCAACTACTGGTGGATCTCAGCGCCGATCACGATTATGGGCCTTGGTTCTGGCGCGCTCGGCGCTGCAAACAATACACTTTCGATGCAAGATATGCCGCCGGCCAACGCCGGCACCGCTGGGGGTATCTACCAAACGGCTCAGCGTATTGCCACAGCAATCGGTATTGCAATCATTACTGCGGTGCTCTTCGCTACCGTTGGCGGATCTACTGAGATCTCTGATTGGCATGCGGGCTTTACGGCTGGCCTTACAGTATCTGCGGTGATTATCGTTATCGCGCTCGGTCTTGCATTCGTATACTGGCGTCTAAACTATCGCAGGCGCCTAGCACAGGCACTTGCCGCAAGTCGCGCTGAGTAGATGCGATAGGCGGCCGTTTGAGGTATACGGCGCGGCACAGAAAATGGCGGAGTCTGAGGCTTTAAGCTCCAGACTCCGCCATTGTGTAGCTGCACAATACAATTGTGCGACTCTGCATTGCCCTCTTTGTAGAGCTGCGCGTGGTCGCTGTCCGGCAGCGTACGTCATTCGATTCGCGCGCTACATAGGGCGCTGATGCGCGCCTGCGCCGCTAAGAGTATGCGCATACGCGGCGTGCCGTCCATACCCAAGCACGCTATTCGAAATTATTCGCCGCGCTTCTTTGATCCGGTGATCGTCATATAGACGCTGATCAAAATGCCCGCAACCACTACGGCTACGATCCATTTGATCCACTCAACCCCGCCGCTCGCATTGGTATATCCGAACAGCTCCACGAGCCACCCGCCAACACCTGCTCCAAGTGCACCGAGCGCGATGGTGGCAAGAATTCCGATTGGCTGCTTGCCTGGTTTCACGAGACGGGCAACTGCACCGATAAGCGCGCCAACAACGATCATTCCAATTAACTGCTGCATAACATTCCTCAGCTAAGGCTTACTCGTTATCCTTGGAGACGGCGTCCTTCACCTTTTCGGCAGCAGACTTCACTGTGGCTCCGGCCTTATCTGCTGCATCGGATGCGGCTTCCTTGACGTCGTCAAGCTTCTCGCCAATCTTGTTGCCAAATTCCTTGAGCTTGCCGCTGGCTTGATCTACTTTGCCTTCGGCTTCGAGCTCTTCATTGCCCGTCAGCTTGCCGGCCGTTTCCTTGGCTGAACCACCGAGTTCTTCAGCCTTGTTCTTGAGAGTATCGTCGATTCCCATGTTTACCTCCAGTGTGACTCGTCAGTTATCGCCACCGGTGCGCCCACGTGCTTTGCGTGAGCACTTCACACCCCCCTGCGGATGAATGTAGATCCGCAATGAGCGCGATCTGCAAACTCCGCATCTAACGCAGAATGCGGTGGGCGCCGCACGTGATGGCAACAATTGTGGCAACTCTATCATTTATTCACTCAAACATGGAAAAATGCCTCTGAGTGCTCATCGGGTAGACTAAGCCTCGGACGAAAGAGATGTGAGGATGATCGATGAGCACTACAGGCAATAATCTCAACTCCCAATCTGAACCTCAGAAGCCTAGCCTCGAGCAAACAGCCTCCAAGGTAGGCGGAACCCAGGGCTTAGGCTCTGCCCGAGCTGCTAGCACACCAGGTGGGGAATCGCCTCTGCGTGCACGGCGTCAGGCAATTCGCCAAGAGGTGCGTCGAGAAGTACGCAAAGGAATTGCGCGTACTCCACTTGGCCGATTCATTAAGCCGAGCGTCGCAGAAGCCTTAAAACCGCCGTCTTTGTATCCCCACGATATTCACCCAGCTCTTGTGCCCGGCGTCTCAATCGAAGATCAAAAAGTGCGCTATGGGATTGACCCTTTCATTTTGATTCCCGTGGGTGCAGCCATTATTGCGTTCGTGGTATGGGGTGTGCTTGCTCCTGCTCAAGTAATGGACGTTTCTACTGTGGCGCTCAACTGGGTGATGAGCAATCTTGGCTGGATTTTCAATACGCTTGCGGTTGCCTTGCCGATTTTTCTGCTCGTGGTGGCTTTTTCACGCTATGGCCATATTCCGCTCGGCCTCGATAGCGATACACCCCAATATTCCACCAAATCCTGGACTGCTATGCTCTTTGGAGCCGGTATCGGTATCGGTATCATCTTCTTTGGCACCCTTGAGCCGATGAGCTATTACCTATCACCCCTTCCTGGCACCTACGATCCGGCGACGGAAGCAGCCGTAAAAGGTGCGCTAGCCCAGTCTGCCGTACACTGGGGCGCTTCGGCGTGGGCGTTCTATGCGGTGGTTGGCCTCACGGTGGGTTATGCGTCGTTCCGCAAAGGGCGCGTGCCGCTGATGAGTTCCATTCTCTTTCCGCTGTTCGGTACCAGCCCACAACATTGGAGCTCACGCCTGATTGATGGCCTTGCGATCCTGGCCACGCTGTTCGGCACGGCAGCCTCGCTCGGTATTGGTGCCTTACAAATTGCGCATGGTTACGAACTCGTTTCGGGATGGGGAACAGGTGGCAATACGGCGGCGATTATCGTGATCGCTATTTTGACGGCCGCCGCAATCGCCTCCGCTACGTCGGGCGTGGCGAAAGGCATCCGCATGCTATCGGACGTCAACCTCTATCTTGCGGTAGCGCTAGCGGTGTTCTTCTTCGTTGCCGGGCCTACGGCTTTCTTGATGAATATCTTGCCCGGCGTCTTTATGGAGTATGCACGCCTGATTCCTACGGCTCTTGGTGCAACGATGTCTGACGGCGAGGCTGTCAAGGCTTTCCTTTCAGGATGGACGACGTTCTACTGGGCGTGGTGGGTGAGCTGGGCGCCGTTTGTGGGCGTTTTCGTTGCCAAGATTTCTCGCGGCCGCTCGATTAAGCAGTTCATTTTGGGCGTGATGCTAATTCCGTCCACGATCGTGGTGATCGCCTTTACCGTGCTTGGCGGCACAGGTATCTGGTTCCAGCGTTCGGCAGGAGATATCGTGCCAGGCAACGATATTGCCAATATGCCTCCTCAAGAAGATATGTTTTTCGAGGTACTTGGCCATTTGCCTGCTGCGCAATTCATAGCGCCGCTGGTAATGATCCTGCTGGCGATCTTCTTTATCACCTCAGCCGATTCAGCTTCGCTTGTGAATTCACAGCTTTCGCAGGGTGGTAACCCTGAGCCGAAGAAAGTGGTGACGGCGTTTTGGGCGCTTCTCATGGCAGGAATCGCGGTGGTGATGCTCTTGATGGGCGGCCCATCTGCGCTCTCTGGTTTGCAAAACCTCGTGACGATTACTGCACTGCCATTCTCAATCGTGCTTGTGCTGATGTGCGTGGCAATATGGCTTGAACTTCGCCGCGATCCGATGATGATTCGCCGAGGCTTCGGTGTGAAAGCTATGCAGAACGCGGTGCGCCAAGGTATTGAAGAGCATGGAGACAACTTTGAGCTCGCCGTCTTGCCAGCAGAGGGGTCTGATCGTGCAGCCGGCGCCGAGTTTGACTCCACGAACGGAAAATATGTGGACTGGTATCGGCGCACAGACGAAGACGGTAACGAGATTCCATACGATTATGAGCTTGGCGCCTATATCGATCCCAAAACCGGCGAGCCGATTATTGACGACGACGCCCCCAGCGAGCAGTAGTAGCCATTATTGCGCTTGCTAGCGCTGGAAGGTGCCCACAAGTATGGCTCGTCCGATTGTGTGCATCCCCATTGTGAAGGCTGCCTCTACTGGTGAGGCGCCGGCATCAAGGCCGAGGGTATCGACATCGAGTGCATGCACAACGAAATAATAGTGGTGCTTCTGATCGCCTACTGGCGGGTTCATGCCGCCATATCGAAGGGTGCCGTAGTCGCTTCGTACATGGAATGCACCTTCGGGCAATGTGGAATCTGATGATCCAGCCCCTTCAGGAAGCTCTGTGATATGGGGCGGGATATCAACTACAGTCCAATGCCAATACCCTGATGGAGTGGGAGCGTCAGGATCGAAACAGGTGACGGCGAAACTCTTCGTACCAGCCGGAAACCCGCTCCAGCTAAGCTGGGGTGAAACATCGTCGTTTTCGAGCCCGTACTTTGCAGGAATTACATCGCCATCGCGAAAAGCATCACTTGTGAGCGTGAAGGCTTCAGCCTTGGGAAGATAATCGTAGGGGTTTGGTGCAACAGGTCGTGTTCTATCCATAAACCAACTGTAGCGAAAACACTGTGTGAACGTGCATGCAAATGCGAAATGCTACCACCACGTATTCGAGCTCAGCTCGGGATCACGGCGGTTCGCCCATCCACGCGAGCAACTGTGATCGGCCAACCATACACATCGCTCAGTCTCTCGCTGGTCACCACCTCAGTAGGCGTGCCGAGAGCGTGGATCTCACCGTCTTTCATGATCGCGATACGATCGCAGTAAGCGGCAGCGAGCTGAATATCGTGCATCACGGCAACTACGCAAGCACCGTCTGCTGTGAGATCGCGGCAGATCTGCATGGTTTGCGCTTGATGGGCAATATCGAGAGCCGCTGTTGGCTCATCGAGGAATATCACTTGGGCACGTTGAGCAATCACTCTGGCGAGGGTAACCCTTGCGCGTTCGCCGCCAGAAAGCGCAGTAATCGGGCGGTCTTGCAGATGGACGACGTCGGTACGAGTCATCGCGTCGTTGACGATCTGTTCGTCCTGATCGGTGGGGTTTGCACTGCGAGCCATGGCCACGACGTCACGAACAAGGTAGGAGAAAGGAAACTCAGAGGTTTGCGGCATCACAGATCGTGCGCGCGCGAGGTCTTTGCGAGAATACTCGGCGATGGGCGTTCCCCCGAGCGTCACGCGCCCTGCACTCGCCGTAAGATCGCCAGTGAGTACACCGAGCAGTGTAGACTTACCGGCGCCGTTGGGGCCGAGTATGCCGATCATTTCTCCTGAGTGTGCACTGAAATCGATGCCGTGCAGAATCTTTCGGCTCGCATAGGAAAACTCAATGCCTTCTGCCAGTATGAGATCGTGGCGTGACTTGGTGGGCTGACTCATCGTAATACCTTACCGTAGTGCCTTAGCATGGTGTCTTGATGTGATGCCGCGGCTTACTGTTGAGCGTCGGCAATATCTAACGCTTTACAGTTCATCTAGTGCTTTAACGTCTTTCGCATGAGGACGAAGAACACTGGCCCGCCTACAAGCGCCGTAAAAATGCCAATGGGGAGATCCGCATAAGGAATCAGGTTGCGGGCAAGAACGTCGGCGCCCGTGATAAGCGTTGCTCCTGCGAGAAAAGACGCCGGAATGAGGTATGCGTTGTTGGGGCCGATAAGCAGACGGATGAGATGCGGAATAATAAGCCCCACAAATGCAATAACCCCAGCGTATGCAACAGCTGCAGCCGTGAGGAGCGCTGCGAGCGTCACCACTGAGCGCCTGAGCGCTTGCACGTTAATTCCTACGTGGCCTGCTGCTCGTTCCCCAAGGGCAAGCACATCGAGCTGGCGGGCAATCGTCATTGCCCACACCATAGCGAACAACAGAACCGTACCAACAACACCGACCTGCGCCCACGTGGCACCCGCCAGTGAGCCCATTTGCCAAAACACTACCTGATCTCGTGCAGTGGCCGGCGCAAGATACGTTGCGATAGAGGCCAAAGCGGATGATACTGCCGTCAGTGCGATGCCAGAAAGAACGAGGGTGATCGTTTCGGTGCGTCCATTCGTGGCTGAAAGCTTCCACACGGCGAAAGCGGCGAGGAGCGCTGTGAGGAAAGCTGCAAGAGGTACTGAGAATCCGGCCATGGCCATCGGTGCAAACACAATCGCTATCGAGGCGCCCACCGATGCTCCAGCGGAAATACCGATCACGCCAGGTTCTGCCAAGGGATTAGAGAAAATCGCTTGAAGAATGGCTCCCGCTACGGCGAGTGCTGCACCCACCAGGATACCAAGCGCAATTCGAGGAAGCCGGATGCCCCACAAAGTGGGCATAGCCAATGGATCGCTTGGAGGGGTGACTATTGCGAATTGTGCCGCAAAAGCTCGTGCTAATGTGCCTAGGCTCATGTGAAACTGCCCGATTGTGGCCGAAAAGGTAGCGAGAATAATCAGCACCGCGGTGACCACTACAAAGACCAGCACACGCTTGCGGGCTAGTGGATGAGAGTACCCGTGCGCGCACTGCACTGCGTGCGTCTGAATGTGCGTATGTGGATTGTTATCGGGGTATGTTGGCGAATGTGCGCTAATGCCTGTGCTCCCGCTGAACTCCGCATGCTGATGGAGATGCGAGTGAGGGGATCGAGATCGAGTCATCGTTATTCCCCAGATACACCGTAGAGTGCGCGTGCCACGCTCGAAAGAATCTCTCCGGTCTGCGGGCCGAAGGAAAGGGATGTGCCGTCTGGAATGGCGATAACCCGTTGTTTTGAACCGGCAACGGTCTGTGCCACCCCTGGCCGGGCAAGTAGGCCGTCAAGGCCGTTTGTGGATTCAAGACCCGAGCTCATCGTGAATATTACTTCAGGATTAATGGCTAGAAGGGACTCAGCGCTCGCGGGTACTGTGCCTGTCATTCCTGCTGTGGTTGCGGCGTCTTGTGCTCCTACACCTTCGATTAGGTCCGCCGCGCCTTCGCCGCCACCTAGAATGAAGAAGATGCCAGCCGTGCCGCGCACGTAGAGGAATGCGACTGAGAGCGGATCCTGCGGAGCCCATGTTGCGATCTCTTCTCTGGCGGCAGCAATCTCATCGTGGGTGCGCTGTGCTAGAGCTACGCCGGCTTCCGGTACGCCAAGTGCATCTGCAATCGCTGTAATATCGCTTTCCACGCTCGCAATCGAGTGGTCTGGATTGAGTAGCACCACAGGAATACCTGCATTTCGTACTTGATCGATAGCCTCGGGCGGCCCTACGGATCTATCTGCGAGTACGACTGTCGGGCGAAGATTGATAATCGCCTCGGCGTTGAGCATATGCCCATCTTGGGTGACGACGGGTAGATCGGCGAGCTGAGTCTCGGTAGACGAAATCGTGCGGCCAACGATCTTATCCCCGTATCCCAGAGCGATTACCGTGCGTGATATGTTTCCTGCAAGATCGAGAGCAAGAATGCGAGAGGTATCAGTAATGGTAACTGAGTTGTTTTCCGCATCCGTGACGCTCGCAGGAAGTGCTTGGTTGAAGTTTCCTTCGATGACGCGCGGGTCGCCAAGCTCAGGTACCTCACTCAATCCTGTAAGAGAACGAGGATCGGGGAGTGATGCGGTACCGCTTGTATCCTGTGTGTTGGGTGCAGACGCCGCATCTGAGTTGCTGTTGGAGGCGCCTGTCTGAGGCTCAGCCGAGCATGCCGCAAGAATCACAGCAGCTGTGGTGACGAGGGTAATTGCTCGCCAAAGTGGATTACGCATGATTGCTTCCTGATCGTCGTGTATGCGGCTGGTGTATGCCCCTTAAGGCAAGAGATTTCGCAGAGGCAACAGGGGAGGTAAGAGGTGCAGTGAGCACACTGCGATGAGTGTGCAGCGAGTGGTGGCAGGAAGTAGCGGGTTTTCAAGCTCATCGGCTTCGAAAACCCGCTACTGTGCCTAACGCATGCGTCATCTGCATAGATGCATTTTCGTGTTCGGGCGACGCCGTATGCTTAGTGCACGGATGATACAACAGATACACCACACACAAGGCACACGACCCAGCACTCTTGCATCACGCGGCAGTGCGTGCACGCTGTGAACGGCCAGCGAGGGCGAGGCCTGCCACTGTGAGAATCAGCGCTGCGAGGCCAAAGCCAGCGAGTGAGCTACCCGTGGATGCCAACTGAGGGTCATTCGGATCGCCTGTACGCGCGGCGCCAAATGCGTCGAAGATCGTCTTCGTGCCGTCGGGATTGCAGCGTTCCCTTAGTGCCATTGCAGCATTTCCGGTGAGTCCATCCATTGGTTCACCTGAGGCGTAGAACTCTGCAAATGCCTTCGTGCCCGCATTGGTGAGGGTGGTGGCGGAGGCAGAGAAATTGAAATGACCGCCGTTGAGTGAGGCACTTGACAGAGGCATCGTCACCAGCGCGATCTGCTGGCCAGAATACACCACGTTGCCCTTCATATCCTGCGCGTTCACCGTGGCGGACAGTGTGGCATTCGAGCCGCGAATCGTGAGCACAGGGTTGGAAAACGTCGTCTTCAAGATTCCCTCGTGGCCCGTGAAGGCCACCGAACCGCCGTAATAGAGCGTGCCCGTATAGGCATCAGAATCATATACGCCGCCCGTGAGCGGGAATACGAAATCGCTGCCGTTCCACGAGGCTCCGCCTGCTGTTGTGAAACCGCCCTTGGCGATTGAGCCACGGATATAGCTGGTGAATGAATCACGCACGCCCCACGAGAGGCTGCCGCTTGTGGCGCGCAGATTGGTAGGATCTACCGTACACTTTGCTGGCTGCTTCTTCTCAGGCTGGGGTTGTGGCTGCGTCTTTGCGGGCTTACTCGAATCGTCGCTGCCGTTATCACTCGATGATGCCGGTTCAGCCTGTGAATTTCCAGGCTGAGGTGCGGGTGCCGGGAGGGTCTTCGGTACCACGAGGGTAACAGGATTGAGCTCATCGCCAACCTTGTACGCCTTGCCGAACACGCTAATACCTTCGAGAGCAGTGACGTCGGTAGACTCGATTACTGCAGTTGCCTCGGTGCCCGTCACCGTGATGTTCGCAAGCGAGGCAAAGTTGACGCGCGTGGGTTGTGCATTGCCATCCGCGCCGCCCGTCGTCACAAGGAAACTCAAGGTTGCTGTGTTCGGATCCTCACCAAAGGTAATGGTCGGATCAGCGAGGGTGATATTCATCGCGCCATGGTGAGCATTGAAGTTGACGGAGCCCTTAAAGGCGATTGATTCAGGATTCTGTGCGTCATACGCCTGGCTGTTTTCGAGCGTGTAGTGCAACACCTTGATATTGTTGGTGACGATATTGCCATTCTTGTCTGGGCCATCATGCGTGGCATCGGAAACGCTCGCACCGTCACTCGGAGTCAGTACGCCAAAAGCGAAGGGGCTGGTGAAGTATCGCCAGAAGCTGTCCTTGAATCCGAAGGCGAACTGCGTAGGTGCAGACGGCGTTCCCTCTGTTGTGCCGGTGTCTGATGAGTCTGTGGTACCTGGTTCAGCAGCCGAGCCTGGTTCACTCGTGGTATCTGGTTCATCAGATGACGTGGGATCGTCAGTGACGGCAGGATCTGTAGTGGTGCCAGTGCTTCCTGCAGCTCCGGTGTTCGGTTCGCTGCTCGTAGCTTCGCCGCCGTCAGCACCAGTGGAATCAGATGATTCGGGCTGAGGTGCCGGCTCAAGCGTAAGCGTTACCGATGGAATATTCAGAGTTTCACCCGTGTTGTAGAAGCTCTTGCCGAAGGCTTCACGCCCAGCGTCCGTTAGGGTGGCACCTGTGAAGGTCATCGTAGCGGAAGTGTCGGTAGTGGTTACGGTTGCGCCCGTCAAATTCGCGATAGTGATCCGATTTGGGCCAACGTATTCGCCGTAAGTCTTTGTATCGATGAATTCCCGCCCATACGAGATCACGCTTATGGTGCCAGTCGAGCCCGAGACGGTGATGATGGGATCAGTGAACTTGGAATCGAGAATACCCTCATGGGCAACTGCGCGTACCGAACCAGTGAAACTAGCGGTTGTGCCATCGAATGTGCCACCAGTAGCGGCAGGCCAGATGAATCCGTTGCCACCGGAGGTGATGCCGTCCAAAGTGGTAGTGCCAGATGCCAGTGGCATCTTCAGATAGCGGAAGAAAGAGTCTTTAATACCCCAATCGAGCGAACCGCCCGTGATTGTGGGTGAAGGTTCAGCGGCGCGTGCTTGCGGGCTGAGTGCTGTTATGCCGAAAAATGCGAGCATCAGTGCGAGCACTCCGGCGGCTGTTGAGCGAAGTATCTTAGCCATCGAATTCCTTTAAGATCAGTGTGAGATCAGCTATTCACTCACGGGCAGGCCGAGATCTTCAGATATGGCGTAGATCCGTTCAGTAAACTGGCGTAACCGAGTTGCCCCGCTGCGCTGAGAGCCTTCAACCGTACCGTTGAGACCTTGTGTGCTGTTCAGATCCTGGTCTGGTGCTACCCAGATGGAGACGCCGTACTCTTCAGTTTGCGACGCTAACCCCTCAAGATAGCGACGTAGTGCTATCTATTTTGCGACACATCGAGCCGTATGAGCGAACACACTAAGCTTAACAAAGATGGTTCCGTTGCCCAAACTTATTCTCAATAACCATGGAAACTGCCTGTTTGCTGTTTGAGTGATGCGTCATTGCGCCTGTTATTATGCGAATTGTTGTATGTGTTGTTGCGTGGGTCGCTGTGTGCGCTGCTGGGCAAGGGTGTGGTGTTGGGTGCGTGCGCGAGGGTGGCGGGCGCACTGAAATATCATAACAGGGTTGTGTACCGTGCTTGTACACAACCCTGAAAGTTAGCGACGCTATGGAGCCTAAATCTTTAGCATTGTTGTACAGCGATCCCATCGCTTACTCGTGTGTGTGGCCATGGAGCTGTGTCGATGATGGGATCGGAGGGGGCGAGGGTGGCGTAAATTGCGTCTACGAGCTCGCCCTTATTGTGTAGGGCGAGTCGGCGGCGCCCGTCATATACGAAGCCGGCTTTCTGAGCCACACGGATGCTGCCGTGGTTGAGGTTGCCGTCATGAATTTCGGCTGCCCAACCTATCGCGCCCACTCCGTAGCGAAATGCCCAATGGCAGACGCCGCGCACCGCGTCCGTCATGTATCCTTTGCCCCGATGCTCTGGGTTGGCCCAAAAACCAATCTCGGTGCGTTTTCCTTTAGCGAGCGGAGTGTTAAAACTGATTGTGCCTGCGATTGCTCCGTCCACATCGATAAGCCAGGTGGGCTGATCGTGATCCCACCACCTGTGGCTGAGCGTCACGTAGGTTTCGGCGTCATCAATAGAGTAGGGGGATGGGATCGTCGTCCATTTTTGAATGAGTGGATCTTGGCATATCCGCGCAATCTCTGGGGCATCTGCCATGGTGAGTGGGCGAAGGAGAATCTCCTCGAGTTCGAGGCTTAAAGGCTTCATGTTTCCCAATGCTAGTGCTCGGCTGTACTGCGTGCAATTATGCCGCCACATGCGCGATAGAAATGCGCCTGCGATAGCAATGCGTACGGTAGAAATGTATACAGTATCAATAGGTACGACGCTGGGCTCACTGCGCGGCAAGAAAGAGAGGCCGTACAGCGAGCCCAGTAGTTGGCATAGTCGATCTCTGCGCCTAGCTGGCTACACTACAGATTGTTGATCAGCCAGGGGAGCTCCAGCTCGAACTTCGGCCCGTACCAATGGCTTTCGTCCCCGGCGGTGGCCTTAATGCAGCGCACGGTGTAGTCAGCCGCTATCTGTGCCGCGTCGAAGGTGGAGTGATCGTGGAGCAATGCACCCACGAAGGATGCAGAGTACACATCGCCTGTGCCGTGGCTCCCCGGCGTAATATGCTCATGTTCGTAATACTGGTAGTTGCCATTTTCGTAGACGACGACGCCCGTGCGCCCCTTTTCGTAGCCGATACCTGTGAGCACGATCGTCTTTGCGCCTTTGGATACAAGCGCTTCGAGTAGGCCATCAATATATGCGCGATCGTAGGTTTCCTTGTATTCGTAGCCAGTGAGGAGGCAGGCCTCGGTGAGATTTGGCAAGATGATATCCGCACTGAACGCGAGGCGTGCCATCGCCTGCACGAAGTCATCATCGAAGCCGGGATAGAGCGTGCCATTATCTGCCATGGCAGGATCGACGATGAAAGGCTTGCCCGCCTTCAGGCGATGCCCAGCAATTGATTTCACGTAGTCAATCTGGTGGGCAGAACCCAAATAGCCCGTATAGACGGCGTCAAACTCGATGCCCTCTTTCTCCCAGTGAGCTTCGATGCCTGGCATGTCCTCGGTGAGATCGCGGAAGGTATATCCGGTGAAACCGGCAGTATGTGTGGAGAGTACGGCTGAGGGGAGGATCGCAGTCTCCTGCCCGCAGGCCGAAAGAATCGGTAGGGCAACGGTGAGGGAGCACTGGCCTACGCAGGAAATATCTTGGATTGTGAGGATACGGTTATATGCCATGAGAGCTGCTTCCGCTAGAAACTAATATGTGTAGTTTAGTTACGAGCTCAAGGTAACGTTGCATGAGTCAGCTTGGTTATCCTTTCGGCTCAGTTGATTATTATAGTTAGTGTTTCGGCTGTGTGCGCTATGCGTTCACAAGGAGGTACGCAGTCGGCACACAATTGCTGATTAGTGGCACTTTCGGAAAAAGCGGAACAAATTGCGGTGCCTTCTAGTTGAATAGAACGTGGATGGGCGCATCTGCGCCAGCTGGGTTAGTGAGCGCATGAGTTGTGCTTCTTGCGATTCCAGAATGAATAGTGGCCGTGTTGGAATCCCGTGGGCGAAGAGTTTACGGGGGTTAAGGAGAAATGCCATGACGAAGGTACAAGACGCTGCGAAGAAACTTGCTGAATTGCACGCCTCAGGAGAAACTCTCGTACTTCCTACGGTGTGGGATGTGTGGAGCGCGAAGATTGCAGAGGATGCAGGATTTAAGGCGTTAACGATTGGATCCCATCCGGTAGCGAACTCGGTTGGTGCGCCAGATGGTGAAAAGCAGAGCCTTAACCATTATTTTGAGGTGGCTCGAGGGATCATCAATTCGGTGTCGGTTCCGGTGAGTGTGGACGTGGAGTCTGGATACGGGCTTCTTCCTGAGGATCTTGCTGAACGTGTGATTGAGATCGGCGCTGCGGGCATCAATATTGAGGATACCGTTCATGGTGAAAATGGCCGAGTGCGTGGCCGCGCAGAACATGCCGCCTATATTAAGAGTGTGAAGGACGCTGCAGACTACCTGCATGTTGATCTTGTGATCAACGGGCGTACTGACGCAATCGTTCACGGCACAGACATGTTTGACGATCCGCTGAGCGAAGCGGTTGAGCGCGCAAAGCTTCTCGAAGAGGCCGGTGCCCGTTCAGTGTATCCGGTTGGTTTGAAGACGGCCGATGAAGTCAAAACGCTTGTGGATGCGGTGAGTGTGCCAGTCAACGTGACGGCTGATCCGCTGAAGGGCCACGGAGCGGGAAATCTCGAGGAGCTCAAAGCTCTTGGCGTGCGCCGTATAACGTTCGGCCCGCTGTGGCAAAATGTGCTTGCTGAAGCTGCCAGTGAGCAGTTGAAGGCGTGGCTGTGACGCTGGTGGCAACTGTCTGTTGGCAAGATGATGAAGGGCGGTTGTGAAGACCGCATTGCGAAGAGCAGATTGTGCAGCGCATACGATGAAGCCCGCAGCGAGATATATGCGGGCTTCATCAGTTGGTGATAGTACTTGGCGCTACACTTCAAGCTTTTCGTAGTGGCGAGCCAAACGGCGCAGGGATTTTGGGCTGAGATTCCTGCGCCTCGCCACGGATGCCACGGTAATAATCAACGCCAATATCAGCCAGAACACGAGCATCCATAGTGGCATCGCCATAGATCCGATATCTGTGAGTGCGCTGCGGAAAGCGGACTCTGCCTGGGGAATAGGTAGCGTAGCTTCGATGAATTCGAAGAAGGCTGAATTGCTGGCAACATTGAGTACGCTACCTGATACGACGAGTTGCAGGCTGAGGAGAAGCAATGAGAGGATCACACCCGCTTTCATTCCGAACATTGCTGTAAGGGCGAAGTGGATCGCCACCGTCACCCCTGCAACAAACAACACGAGAATTGTGAGTGCCAGTGGGTGGGAGCCCTCCACGCCCGATATAAGCAAACCGAGAAGGACGAGCACACCTTGCGCTAGGGCAAAGCCTAGTGCGGGCGTGATCGAGTTGAGCGTGAAGCGCAATGGAGTGAGCGAGGAGTTCACTCGATCAGTGCGCATCGCCCCAAAGTACACGACGGCACACAGCGCACCAATCCATAGTGTGATGGCCATGATACTTGGCGCGAGTGAGGACTCAGCAGATACTTCTGGAGCTTCACGATTGAGAACTACTGGGGTGCCCAGAGCCTGAGCCGTGTTTTCGGCTTCGCTGCGAGTATATGTAGGGATCTGCTCGCCTGCTTTTCGTAGTTCGTCAGCGAGAGTTGCTCCGCCGCGGCGAAGCTGAGTTTGACCGTCCGCAAGTTGGCGTGCGCCTTGGGCGAGTTCACGTGTGCCATCGGCGGCGGCTTGTACGCCGCCTGCAAGCTGGTTCGCGCCGTTTGCGGCTTGATTGGCACCTCCAGAGAGTTGGCGTGTGCCGTCGGCAAGTTGATGTGTACCGCTAGAAAGTGCTGGGGCGTTATTCTTAAGCAGCTGCAAGCCAGCTGAAAGCTCGCCCACGCCGTCAGCAAGCTGACGCGCTCCGCCTGTGAGGGTGGAGGCATTTTCGCCAAGCATGTTGGTTTGGATTTGTTCAGCGAGGGTGTCGATTCCTCCGGCAAGGCCTTGCGCTCCTTGTGTGAGCTGGTCTGCTGCGCCAAGAAGCTGGCTGAAGCTTTGAAGATCCGCCTCGTTTTCTTGTATAGACTGCTGGGCGATGGATAGCTGCTCAGCTATCTTCGTGAGTGCAGACGCTGTTGTGCTCACTCCTTGTGTGGCCTCTTGGCACGCTGCTGGATTTCCTGCCGCGCACTGCGAAATAAGGGAATCGAGCTGATCGAAGCCAGTAGCTAAACCTTCCAACGTTGCAGCAGAAATGCCAAGAGCTGTTGGGTCAATAGTGGCGAGGCTATCATTTGCTTGATGGAGAAGAGAATTCATCTGGCTGAGCGCATCAGCGAGTTGATGCGCGCCTGATTGAAGTGATTCGCTCTGACCTGGTTGTGGTTTCGTGATTCCATCGTATAGTTGCTGAACGCCGCCGACGTACTGCTCCACTCCATCTGCGAATTGATCCATTCCAGAAGCGAGCGGAACCGAACCATCTGCTGCTTGGGAGACGCCAGCGATGTATTGATCGAGACCACCAGCTAAAGTGGCTGCGCCTTGCGAAAGCGGCACAGTGCCGCGAGCCAATTCGTTAATCCCGCCTGCGAGCTGGCTTGCACCGTCTGCAAGTTGCGTGTTTCCGTTGGCAAGCTGATCCGTTCCGTTGGCAAGTTGTGCAGCGCCGTCTTCCGCTTGAGAAATGCCGTTGGCCAGTTGTGCAGCGCCATCTGAAGCCTGGGTAAAACCATCACGGATTTGGGTGGTAGCTGCAAGAGACTCGGTGAGATACTGAACGGTGAATGAGGTGCCGAGATCGTCAATCGCGGCCTGGATAATATCGTCTGAAAGGTCTGCGATGAGCGCACTTTCACCGCTTGTGGATACGATAAGCTCCCCGGGCGCAGTGGACGTGCTTTGGAGTACTCCTGCCACGTGTGATGAGAATGATTCGGGGATCGTCACAACGGCGTCGTAGGTGCCATCATCCAGGCCGCTAGCAGCGGTGTCACTCGTGACGACGGACCACTCAAAGTTTGTTTCACGAGCGGGATCGGTGAGAGCGGCGATCATCTGCCGCCCAGCTGGAAGCATCTGGCCGGTTTGCAAGGTAACAGGGTCATCACTGTTAACGATGGCCGCTTGTGGGTTTCCCAAGGTGGAGACCCTTCCAAGATTTGCCCCGAGCAATGCGAGGCAAATGAATGTAGGGATAACGAGCACAAGAACCGCCATGAGTTTAGAACGAGACTTCGTGGTGTTAGTGCTGATCATCGCTCACCACCTCCTAGATTTGTGGCAAGGTCTCCTGCGTCTGTGCCTAGAGCTGTGGTTTCGCCTGTCGCTAGGGCTGGAATTGAAGCCGAATGGGTTAATGTAGGCGCCGTTGTGCCCTCTTGTGATCCTAGGTATGATGCATCAGAGCCTAGCTCTTTGATAGATTCAGCAGCGTTGCGCACCAAGGGGAGGTACTGGCTTGGGATGCTGACGTTCGGCCCGATGACGGCCAGGGCAGCAGTGCCACGATCATGAAGTTCTGCAAGTACAGCCCACATGCTTGGAATAGGATCTACAGCGATGGCGAGTTTGGTGTGGCGAGGCACAAGACCGGCATCTGGATAGGTCAGGACGTATGTGGAGGCCTGTATAGCGGCTATTCCATCTGGAAGCACGGAACCATCAACTACCGCAATACCACCAGTTGGATGTGTACGCCCAGCGACAATCGCGGCAAGTGCCCCTCTGCCGAGAACCTGGTTGATGCGAATATATGCAAACTCGCCCGGGCGCACCACCATCGTCGTGTCGCTGAGAATACTGCCTTGATCATCGCGCAACGATACGCCGCTCAAGCGCACAAGGGCTGATCCATGCTTGGCTTCCCAGTCTCGGTGCTCGAGGCTGCGAGCCAAACCGTCACCTTCGACGTCTACCATCGGCAAGATACGGTCGAGGAATTTCGGGATCCACCACGCCTTCGTGCCGAGCATCGTCATCACTGCTGGGATGAACGTCATTCTTACGAGGAAAGCGTCAGCGAAAATACCTACAGTGAGTGCCACGGCGATGGGTTTAATATATTTGTTGCCGCCGGGGATAAAGAATGCGAAGACGGACGTCATGATCAATGCGGCCGCCGTCACCACTTTTGCTGATCCGATGAAACCGTCACGTACGGCTCTTCGCGCGTCGCGTGTGTGTATCCAGGTTTCTCTCATACGAGACACGAGGAACACTTCGTAGTCCATGGCAAGCCCGAAGAGAATGCCCATAACTATCACTGGCAGGAAGGATATCACTGATCCCACCTTGGTGACGTTGAGTGCTTCGGCAAACCAGCCCCAGCCGAAAATCGCACCTACGGCACCCATGCCAGTGCCAAGGGAGAGAAGATACCCAAGCGTTGCCGTGATAGGCACTGCAATAGAGCGAAATACGATCATCAGCAAAATGAGCGAGAGCCCGACTACCACAATGCCGAAGGGAAGAAGTGCCGCATCTAGGGTGTTGGCGATGTCTATCGCTACGGCAGTAACGCCCGTCACCATCACATTCGAGATGCCGTATCGCGATTCTAAACTCGGAGCCATCTCGCGGATTTCTTCCACAAGCGCGGTGGTTCGCGGGCTTGCTTGGCCTCCTTCTGGAATCACTTGGAAAAAGCCAAGGGAGCCATCAGGATTCGGTGTGCCTAAAGCGATTTTCTCCACGCCCGGCAAGGCCTCAAGTTCTTGGGAGACGTCGCCTACAAGCCCGAGGGGATCAGTAGATTGCACAATATCGGCAATCACAATAATTGGCGCATTGTAGCCCTCGCCGAAGGTATCTGAAATTGCATCGTATGTGTCTCGCATCGTGGTGCCGCGCGGCTCGTAACCGTTATCGACGAGCGAGAGTGATACCCCTTTAACGGGTATTGATGCAACGCCAAGAATCGCGATCACGAGCACAGTGAACACAATCGGCGCTTTCATAATCATGGTGATCCACGCGCGCCCGATCCGAGATTCGGAGCTAGAGCTGGGCGCGTCCACTGCCTGCGAGTTTGACGCAGCTAGATCGTCTGATGCCTCTGATTTCCCTGATGACGCCGAAGCAGTAGACGGAGCCTCGCTCGCCGCGTGTTGCTCGCGATAGTGGCGAGCCTCCCTGCTTTTCCATGGTCTTTTACGTGGGGCCGCGCCTTTGCTCAAAATCCCCAGAAATGCAGGAACTGCGGTGATAGCCACTCCAACGGCAACAGTTACCATAAACGCCGCAGAAATCCCCATCGCCGTCAAGAAGGGAATCCGTGCTATGGCAAGCCCGCACAGGGCGATCACCACCGTCATACCCGCGAATACAACGGCCGAACCTGCCGTCGCCACAGCGCGCCCTGCAGATTCTGCCGGAGGCAAGCCTGCGCCGAGGTATTCGCGCGCACGGTTGATGATGAATAGCGCGTAGTCGATCCCCACGGCGAGCCCGATCATCACCGCGAGCACCGGCGTCACTGCGTTAATATCGGTAAAGCTTGCAGCGATAAGAATGCCGAGCATTCCTACGCCAACACCTAGGATCGCCGTCATAATCGGAATTCCCGCAGCACGTAGACTACCGAACGTAACGAGCAAAACCACTGCTGCGATCAATACGCCAAACGCTTCGATAATGGAGAGTTCTACGCCAGCGGTTGCGCCGATGTTGCCTGAAAGGCGGGTATCGAGGCTGGGGTCGCTTTGCTCGAGCTGTTGTGCAGCGCTTTCAAGCCCGCGCTTGAC
>JALFZJ010000026.1 GCA_022783665.1 Arcanobacterium sp. | reverse complement strand
AGATTATTCCGCGTCCGATCAAGTCGAACTACCGCGAAGGGCTTAACGCTCTCGAATACTTCACCGCTACGCACGGTGCGCGTAAAGGCCTCGCCGATACGGCTATTCGTACGGCGGACTCGGGTTACCTGACGCGTCGCCTTGTAGACGTGGCTCAGGACGTGATTGTGCGTGAGGATGATTGCGGCACCAAACGCGGCTTGCTCAAGAAGATTATCGAGACCGATGAGGCGGGCAATAAGATTCGCTCCAAGGATATCGACACTTCCGTGTATGCTCGCACTCTTGCCAAGGATGCTCTCGATGCTGACGGCAACGTGATCGTCGAGGCAGGCACTGATATTGGCGACGTCGCACTCGAAAAGCTCATTGATGCGGGAATCGAAGAGATTTCGGTTCGCTCTGTGCTCACATGCGATTCGCGCGTGGGAACGTGCGCCAAGTGCTACGGCCGCTCGCTTGCTACGGGTAAGTTGGTAGACATCGGTGAGGCTGTGGGTATCGTTTCGGCGCAATCGATTGGCGAGCCTGGTACTCAGCTGACGATGCGTACATTCCACACGGGTGGTGCTGCATCGGCTGAAGATATCACCCAGGGTCTTCCACGTGTTCAGGAATTGTTCGAGGCTCGTACTCCTAAGGGCGAGGCTCCGATTGCTGAAGCTGCCGGCAAACTCGAGATCGAGGATATGGAGCGCTCACGGCGTCTCATCATCAAGCGTGATGACGGCGATGAGGATCTTGTGTATCTCGTAGGCAAGCGTGCTAAGCTGCTCGTTCCTGAGGGCTCGCACGTTGAAGTAGGTACGCAGCTGATTGAAGGCTCGGTAGATCCGAAGAAGGTATTGCGTATTTCAGGCCGGCGTCAGGCACAGCTCCACCTCGTTTCGGAAGTCCAGAACGTGTACCGCTCGCAGGGTGTGGAGATTCACGACAAGCATATTGAAGTGATTGTGCGTCAAATGCTTCGCCGCGTGACGGTGCTCGAAGCTGGCGACACCTCGCTGCTTCCTGGCGAATTGGTGGATGTAGCTCAGTTCGAAGACGCGAACCGTGCGATTCTAGCGATTGGTGGGAAACCGGCGTCTGGCCGTCCAGAACTCATGGGTATCACGAAGGCATCCCTCGCTACGGATTCGTGGCTGTCGGCCGCGTCCTTCCAGGAGACGACGAAGGTGCTCACCGAGGCTGCGCTGAACGCTAAGTCTGATCCGCTCACGGGTTTGAAGGAAAACGTGATTCTCGGCAAGCTGATCCCAGCGGGTACCGGTTTGGAGACTCTGCGCGGAGTGAAGGTGGAGCCGACTCCAGAAGCACGTGCTGAGTATGAGCAGACGATCAACCCGCTTGGGGGAGACTTCGGCGCATTCGGCGATGGCTATGACTATCCGTTGTACGACGATTACGATTCGCCGATCGGGTATTCATATCACTCAGGTAACTGAATGAGTGGCGAAATAACTGAATAGGTGAATAGCTGCTGCTGGGGGTTTGGCCGTGGGCTGAGCCCCCAGCGGCGTCTTTTGTGGTGGCTGCTCATGTGCCTGCGGGCTCAGAGCATGTAGCAGCTGTGGTGGACTGCTCGAACGCCGTCTATCGGCCGAACTATCTGCCGCATGTTAGCTTGAGTGAGTAGAGTGCTCGCCTAGCACCTGGTGTGGCTAGTGCCACGGGAGGATTTGCCCTATATTCTTTGACTGTGCAAGCCAAAAACCGTAATCTAGGCAATGGTGCCCGTTCCGGGTCTTTTCACGTTGCTATTTGTGTTTGAGCACCTTCCACATGCTCAAGCGCTCTGAAAAGAGACGGACGTTCGGGAAGCACGGTGACTTCCGAGCCGCAGGTTCGCAGAGCAGGCGGGCAGTTCGACGACACAATGGTTATATTAATCAGGAGACATAGTGCCTACAATTCAGCAGCTCGTCCGCAAGGGCCGCAGCTCCAAGGTGACGACGTCATCTACGCGCGCGCTTAAAGGTAGCCCGCAGCGTCGTGGGGTGTGCACCCGTGTGTACACAACGACCCCTAAGAAGCCAAATTCGGCTCTTCGTAAAGTTGCCCGTGTTCGTCTTTCCTCAGGTATTGAGGTTACGGCTTATATTCCAGGTGAAGGTCACAACCTTCAGGAACACTCCATCGTGCTCGTGCGCGGTGGCCGTGTGAAGGATCTTCCTGGTGTTCGTTACCACATCGTGCGTGGTTCCTTGGATACCCAGGGCGTGAAGAATCGCGCTCAGGCTCGTTCCAAGTACGGCGCGAAGAAGGAGAAGTAAGAATGCCACGTAAAGGTCCAGCTCGTAAGCGTCCGATCATCGCTGATCCTGTACATAATTCCACTCTCGTCACTCAGCTTGTCAACCGTGTATTGGTCGACGGCAAGAAGTCCATTGCTCAGCGCATCGTTTATGGTGCACTCGATGGTGTGGCAGAGAAGACGGGTCAGGATCCACTGGTAGTGCTCAAGCGGGCACTCGACAACATCCGCCCTCAGCTTGAGGTGCGTTCCCGTCGCGTCGGTGGTGCCACCTACCAGGTACCTGTAGAGGTGAAGCCAGGGCGTGCCAACACTCTCGCACTTCGTTGGTTGGTAGATTTCTCCCGCCAGCGCCGCGAAAACACTATGCTTGAGCGTCTCATGAATGAAATCATGGATGCCGCTAACGGTTTGGGCGCATCTGTGAAGCGCCGTGAAGACATGCACCGCATGGCCGAATCGAACCGCGCATTCGCGCATTATCGCTGGTAATAGTTTGGCGGCTATGGAGTTGGTTGACATGCCGGCTCCCGGCTCCCCGAAACGGAAAGAGATTGTTTCATGGCACTTGAAGTGCTTTCGGACCTCACAAAGGTTCGCAATATCGGCATTATGGCTCATATTGACGCTGGTAAGACCACCGTCACCGAGCGCATTTTGTACTACACCGGTATCAACTATAAGATCGGCGAGACCCATGACGGCGCATCCACTACTGACTGGATGGAGCAGGAGAAGGAACGTGGTATCACGATCACGTCCGCTGCTGTGACGGCGTTTTGGAATAACAACCAGATCAACATTATCGACACCCCTGGACACGTCGACTTCACCGTTGAGGTGGAGCGTTCGCTACGCGTTCTCGATGGTGCGGTAGCCGTATTCGATGGCAAAGAGGGTGTGGAGCCGCAGTCTGAGACTGTATGGCGCCAAGCTGATAAGTACAACGTGCCTCGCATTTGTTTCATCAACAAGATGGACAAAATGGGTGCCGACTTCTACTTCTCTGTAAAGACGATCGAAGATCGTCTGCATGCCAAGCCGCTCGTTATGGAGCTGCCAATTGGTGCGGAATCAACATTTGAAGGTGTCGTTGACCTTCTGAAGATGAAGGCCATCAAGTTCCCAGCGGAGGACGACAAGGGCAACAAGACTCTTGGTAACCTTGTGGTGGAAGAGGACATCCCGGCAGATCTCGTCGACAAAGCGCAGGAGTACCGCGACAAGCTTGTTGAGCAGGTTGCAGAATCTGACGACGCATTGCTTGAGAAGTATTTCGGTGGCGAAGAGATCAGCGTTGATGAACTCAAGGCCGCCATCCGCAAGATGACGATCAACTCCGAGATCTATCCGGTGTACTGCGGTTCAGCCTACAAGAACATCGGCGTCCAGCCGATGCTCGATGCTGTGATTGATTTCCTCCCATCACCACTCGATATTGAGTCCGTGAAGGGTGTCGATCCTAAGGATGAAACCACTGAGCTTGTACGTAAGGCTGATGAGAATGAGCCGTTCGCAGCTCTTGCATTCAAGATTGCCGTGCACCCGTTCTTTGGCCGTTTGACCTTCATCCGCGTCTATTCAGGCAAGGTAGCGCCGGGCTCGCAGGTGCTTAACGCTACGAAGGGTAAGAAAGAGCGTATCGGTAAGATCTTCCAGATGCACTCCAACAAGGAAAACCCTGTAGACGTCGCACACGCAGGCCATATCTACGCAGTTGTTGGCTTGAAAGAGACGACGACGGGCGATACGCTTTCGGACGCATCACACCCGATTTCTCTTGAGTCGATGACGTTCCCTGATCCAGTGATCTTCGTGGCTATTGAGCCGAAGTCGAAGGCTGATCAGGAAAAGATGGGCATCGCTATCCAGAAGCTTGCCGAAGAAGATCCAACCTTCACGGTCAAACTTGATGAAGAGACCGGCCAGACCGTTATTGGTGGTATGGGCGAGCTTCACCTCGATATCATCGTCGATCGTATGAAGCGTGAATTCAAGGTGGATGCGAACGTGGGTGCGCCGATGGTTGCATACCGCGAGACTATCCGTGCGAAGGTCGAGAACGTCGAATATACGCACAAGAAGCAGACTGGTGGCTCTGGTCAGTTTGCTAAGGTTCTTGTCACCTTCGAGCCGCTGGAGGAGAACGAAGAGGGCACAACCTACGAGTTTGTCGATTCTGTTACGGGTGGCCGCGTGCCGCGTGAATACATCCCATCGGTGGACGCAGGTATTCAGGCTGCTATGGAGAGCGGCGTGCTCGCTGGCTTCCCAGTCGTGGGCGTCAAGGCGACCCTCGAAGACGGCGCATATCACGACGTTGACTCTTCCGAAATGGCGTTCAAGATTGCTGGTCAGATGGTATTCAAGGAAGGTGCTAAGCGCGCCAAGCCTGTGATCCTCGAGCCACTTATGGACGTCGAGGTTCGTACCCCTGAAGAGTACATGGGCGATGTGATCGGCGATTTGAACAGCCGCCGTGGTCAGATTGCATCCATGGAGGACGCGACCGGTGTAAAGATCGTGCGCGCCCTAGTTCCACTTTCCGAAATGTTTGGTTATGTGGGTGATCTACGTTCGAAGACGCAAGGTCGCGCTGTGTACACCATGCAGTTCGCAAAGTACCAAGAGGTTCCGAAGGCTGTGGCCGACGAAATCATCTCCAAGACCCGTGGCGAGTGAGCCAACAGGTTGAATTTACAAAGTAACAAGTAAACCAGTAGGATAATCATTTAGCCGTGGGTTGCGATGCACAGCATCGTTTCTTACAAGCTGAAAGACACTACAAGAGTCCAGGAGGACACAAGTGGCCAAGGCCAAGTATGACAAGTCCAAGCCGCATATGAACATCGGCACCATCGGTCACGTGGACCATGGTAAAACCACCCTTACCGCTGCGATCACCAAGGTGCTTGCTGAAAAGTATCCTGATCTGAACGAAGCAACTGCGTTCGAGAACATCGACAACGCTCCAGAAGAGCGTCAGCGTGGTATTACGATCAACGTTTCCCACGTTGAGTACCAGACCGAGAAGCGCCACTATGCACACGTGGACGCTCCTGGCCACGCCGACTACATCAAGAACATGATTACCGGCGCTGCTCAGATGGACGGCGCAATCCTCGTGGTTGCAGCTACTGACGGCCCGATGGCTCAGACGCGTGAGCACGTTCTTCTTGCTCGCCAGGTAGGCGTTCCTTCGCTTATCGTGGCTCTTAACAAGTCCGATATGGTTGAGGACGAAGAGCTTCTCGAGCTCGTTGAGATGGAAGTTCGTGACCTGCTCTCCTCCCAGGAGTACCCAGGTGACGACGCTCCAGTAGTGAAGGTTTCCGCTCTTAAGGCTCTTGAAGGCGACGCCAAGTGGGTTGCTTCGATTGAAGAGCTCATGGATGAGGTAGACAACTACTTCCCGGATCCAGTTCGCGATCTTGACAAGCCATTCCTTATGCCAATCGAGGACGTCTTCACCATCACCGGACGCGGCACCGTTGTGACCGGCCGTGTTGAGCGTGGCAAACTGAACCTCAACGAGGAAGTCGAAATCCTCGGTATCCGTGCACCTCAGAAGACGACCGTTACCGGCATCGAGATGTTCCACAAGTCGATGGATTACGCAGAAGCCGGCGAAAACTGCGGTCTTCTTCTCCGTGGCACCAAGCGTGAGGAAGTTGAGCGCGGTCAGGTTGTTGCCAAGCCAGGCACTATCACCCCACACACCAACTTCGAGGCTCAGGTTTACGTGCTGAAGAAGGAAGAAGGCGGTCGTCACAATCCGTTCTTCTCCAACTACCGCCCACAGTTCTACTTCCGTACCACGGACGTAACTGGTGTGATTACCCTTCCAGAGGGCACCGAAATGGTTATGCCTGGCGACAACACTGAGATGACTGTTGAGCTCATCCAGCCAATCGCTATGGAAGAAGGCCTCGGCTTCGCTATTCGCGAGGGTGGCCACACCGTTGGTTCAGGCCGCGTTATCAAGATCATCAAGTGATCATTGATTCGATCTGAATCCAGTTTTTGAGAACTCAATAGCGTTCTTTGCGAGGGGCAGAGCCTACGGGCTTTGCCCCTCGCTTTATGCACTCTTGCGGTGATGCATGCGGCGTAGTGTTGTGCGGGCTGCCTCCACGATATCGGGTTCGAAATAGCGTGTTTGGCAGTGCAATGATAAATGCGTCATCCGTACGACAGCCTACGAAAGCCATAAACTGTAATAACTCCAATTAAGGTTCTTCTCAGGTAGGATAGATAGAGTCAGCTTTTGGGTAATAATGCGTTGGCTATCCGAAATAATTCGAGTTGCCATTGTGTTATGCCTATTGTGCCTTCAAGGTTGCACCTATCCGTGTTTCATTCAGAGAGGAATACTAATGGAAGAGTATCAGCATATGCGTCAGCTTCGTGCGCATGGAAGTGCACCACAAAACAAAGACTGGTGGCCTGATCGGCTGAACCTCAAAGTGCTTGCCAAGAATCCGCGCGTCATCAATCCTCAAGACGATGATTTCAACTATAAAGAAGCATTCGAAGCGCTCAACCTTGACGAGGTAAAAGAAGATATTAAGAACGTGCTGCTCGATTCCCAGGATTGGTACCCTTCCGACTTCGGCAACTACGGGCCGGCCGCGATTCGTATGGCATGGCATTCAGCCGGCACCTACCGCATTATGGATGGCCGTGGCGGAGCAGGGCACGGGCAGCAGCGATTTGCTCCACTAAGCTCTTGGCCGGACAATGTGCTTCTCGACCGAATTCGCCGCATTTTCTGGCCTGTCAAAAAGAAGTACGGCAAGGCACTTTCTTGGGGTGACCTTATGGTGCTTGCGGGAAATGTAGCCCATGAGATCATGGGCATGCCGACGATCGGCTTTGCTGGTGGGCGCGTCGAACAGTGGGAGCCAGATGACGACGTGTATTGGGGGAGCGAAACAGAGTGGTTTGGTAGCAAAGCGCGCTACGAGTCATCAGACGAAGAACGCAAGCAAGCGGCCGATTCAGCAAATCTTGAAGCTCCTCTCGCGGCATCAGAAATGGGTCTGATTTACGTTAATCCGCAAGGCCCTGGCGGTAATCCGGATCCGCTTCTCGCCGCACGCGATATCAAAGAGACTTTCCATCGTATGGGCATGGATAACGACGAAATCGTGGCGTTAATCGCTGGTGGGCACACGTTCGGTAAGACCCACGGTGCGCGCCCGAAAGACGGTGTAGGCGAGGCTCCCGAAGGCGCTCCGATGGAGCAAATGGGTATTGGCTGGCAAGGAGCTGGCACCGGTAACGAAACGGTGGGCGATGGCACTGAGGTGACGTGGACGTACCATCCGACTCGCTGGGACAATGAGTTCTTCCATATCTTATTTGCATACGAATGGGAGCTTATGCAAAGCCCGGCTGGCGCGTTCCAGTGGCGGCCTAAAGACGGCGCTGGATCAGATATGGTACCGATGGCGCAAGGGGATGGCAAACGCGAGCCGCGTATGCTCACCACCGATCTTGCACTACGGTTCGACCCAGAATTCGAAGTGTATTCGCGCCAATTCGCCCAAGACCAGCAGGCTTTCACGGACGCCTATTCGCGCGCTTGGTTTAAGCTCACCACGCGTGACCTTGGCCCGAAGAGCCGTTGGCTCGGCAAAGAGGTGCCCGAAGAAGACTTCATGTGGAACGATCCTCTACCTGCCCGTGATTACGAGCTCATCGACGCAGGCGATATTGCTCAGCTTGAGGGCATGATCGCTGCTAGTGGTCTGAGCGTATCGGAACTTGTGGGCACGGCCTTTGCCGCAGAGACGACTTATCGTGATTCTGATATGCGCGGCGGAGCAAACGGCGGGCGCATCCGCCTTGAACCTCAAAAGGGTTGGGAAGTCAATCGCCCTGAGGTGCTCACACATGTGATTGAGGTGCTGGAAGGAATAGCTCACCAATTCAATGAGGCGGCGCAGGATGGCAAGAAAGTATCTTTTGCTGACCTCGTGGTGCTTGCGGGCAATGTAGGCGTCAAGCAGGCCTTCGCAGCGGCAGGGCGATCAGTCGAGGTGCCATTCACACCTGGGCGTGTAGATGCCACCCAGGATCAGACTGATGTACGCGACTTCAACTTCCTTGAACCGGCAGCCGATGGCTTCCGTTCATACCAAGACGCAGAGCGTAGCCGTGGTATCCCTGCAGAGCGCCTGCTGATCGATCGGGCGAACCTGCTGTCGCTATCGGCTCCGGAGCTCACCGTGCTCATGGGCGGATTGAAGTCAATCAATATCAACTTTGATGGCTCCAATACGGGTGTACTGACGCCAACTCCGGGCGCACTGACGACGGATTGGTTTGTGAATCTGCTCGACATGAAGTATGAGTGGAAAGCAGATGATGACACCCAGACTCGCTACAGTGCGTACCTGCGTGGTACGGACGAGAAAGTATTCGAAGCGACGCGCGCGGACCTCGTCTTTGGTGCTAATTCGGAGCTACGTGCCGTGGCAGAGGTGTATGCAGAAGACGGCGCTGAGGACAAGTTCGCTCGCGACTTCGTGGCCGCATGGGTGAAGCTTGCCAACCTGGATCGCTTCGATGTGCAGTGGCGGTGAGCCAACGACTGCAGGTTCTGCTCTTAGCAGTATGTATAAGCTGGCTCACAATCGGTGTTAGAGTCGAAATACCAGAAGGGTATCAAGCCTAAGCAGAGGAAGGAGAGGCGCATGAAGATTCGTTTACGCGCAGCCATAGCTGCTATCGCATCGGCGGCCTTACTTGCGGCGTGTTCGCAAGCGCCATCAGATACGCAAAGCAGTGATACCGGAACCGATAAGGCGACGGTGAGCGGAGACTATCCAGATTTGTCGGGCGAGACGTTGAGTGTGGCAGCGGACTGGTCTGGTACAGAACAAGAGAACTTCGAGAAAGTCCTTGCCGGATTCGCAGATGCCACCGGAGCGACGGTGAACTACACTTCACTGGGCAATAACGTTGCCACAGCCCTCGGCACACAGATCGAAGGTGGCGCACCGCCGAACGTTGCGCTCATTCCTCAGCCGGGGCTACTCAAGCAGCTCGCATCTGATGGGTCAATCAAACCTCTAGCGGATGACGTCGTCTCCTCATTGAATGACAACTACGCGCAGACGTGGGTTGATCTTGGATCGGTGGATGGTACGCCTTATGGAGTGTGGTTTAAGGCTGCCAACAAATCGACTGTGTGGTACAACGTGAGTCTCTACGATGCTGCAGGGGTTGAGCCTCCTGCTACCTGGGACGATTTTGTATCAGGCTTGAAGACGCTTTCGGATTCGGGTGTAGCTGGTGTATCGATTGGCGCGGATGTGGGATGGCCTCTGACGGACTGGTTTGAGAATGTGTACCTGCGCACTGCTGGAGCTGAGAAGTATGATCAGCTCACGAACCACGAGATTCCGTGGACTGATCCCTCTGTTGAGGAGGCTCTCAATGTGATGGCACAGGTGTGGGGTGATTCTGCCATCGTCCAAGCGGATGGTGCTTCGCGTACATTCCCCGATTCGGTGACGGCGGTGTTTGGCGATAATCCTGCGGCGGCGACCGTATACGAAGGGGACTTCGTAGCAGGGAATATTGCCGATCAGACGAATGCCGTTGTAGGTGAGGATGCGCTGTTCTACCCATTCCCATCGATTAACGGATCGGAGCCGGCCGTGATGGGTGCAGGTAATGCTGCGGTGGCCTTTGATGATTCGGAAGCCACGATGGCATTGATGAAATACCTCGCATCCCCAGACGCTGCGAATATCTGGATTCAGCTTGGTGGCTTTACATCGCCGAACCAGAACGCGGATGTCTCCCTCTATCCCGACGAAATCTCCCGCCAAATCGCTGAGGAGCTCGTGAATGCGCAGACCTTCAGATTTGATATGTCGGATCTGACGCCATCAGAATTCGGCGGAACTGAAGGCCAGGGCATGTGGCAGGAGTTCATCAACTTCTACCAAAATCCAAGTGATGTGCAAGGCGCAATGGACGCCCTCGAGGCAGCAGCCGTTGCCGCATACGGTGACTAGTTGCAGTCGTGCAGCGGTAGTCTGCAGTATCTGCATCATATATGTATAACTATTCAGCCCACGCCGATTCTCGTCGGCGTGGGCTGAATTAGTTCTCAGGTATATCGGTGGCAGATCGAAAAAAGTACACCGGCGAATTGAACGAGCCGTATCGAGGAGTCACCCCAGCACGCCTGAGCCTCGTTATCGTGCCTGAAAATGCCTGACCGCGAATGCTCGAGTTCGAAACCCTCTTTCGATTGTTGTGTCTCTCGAAGTTCGCTAAGCACTCAAGAATTCGTAGAAACGCAATCGGAAATCCGTAGAAACGACAGCGTGAAATGCCTGCAAAACTCACCAAGTAAGCAGATATCTTTTCGGCGTCAGGCCGGTGCATACCTAGCAATGTGTGAGTGAAATTACTACCATGGACACAATAGGGGGAGCGGAACGTAGTGGAAGCGCCGCAGAGTGAACAGTAGCGAGAAGTAGGGTGATGGCAGCAATGAGCAAGGCACGCACAGGTAGAAAATCACCGATGCTCTGGATATTTCTCGGCCCAGCGATCGTCATCCTGGCAGTGATGATCGTCTATCCCGCCGTCTATTCTTTCATTCGCTCACTCTTTGATAGCAGTGGTAATTTCATCGGGCTAGGCAACTACATTCGAATGTTTTCTGCGCAGGCCACGCTTACAGCGATCAAAAACAATCTGATTTGGGTGCTTGCTGCACCTTTTATCTGTACCATTCTCGGCCTTATCTTCGCTGTGCTGATGGAGAAGATAAAATGGAAGACGGCGTTCCGCCTTATTATCTTTATGCCCATGGCTATCTCGATGCTGGCTGCGGGTATCATCTTCCGCTCGATATTCCAGCAAAACCCCGAGATTGGTCTTGCAAATGCTGGGATTGTTGCCGTGCAACAGATCTTCGGTGGAGCCGATGCTAATTATCCTGGGGCACGCCCACGCGATCCTGAAGCGATAATTGTTGGCGACAATGGGGCCATGAGTACCGAACAAACAGTACGGGTAGGCGATTCTCTTATGATTCCACTGGTCGGGATCTCTCAAGATGCCCTGCCTGCCGAGGAGGATCGTACGCTCGCAGTGCCACCTCCAAGTGAGCCTGATGCGATCACCGGCACCGTATGGCTCGACTTCGCGCGCGGCGGTGGTGGGCGTGATTCCATCATTGATCGGGGCGAAGCCGGCCTCGAAGGCGCCATTGTGCAACTCGTCGACGGGGCGGGCGCAGTCGTCGCCGAAGCTCAAACTGCGCCAGATGGCACATTCGCTATTACAGACAGCGTCACCGAGGGCAGCGTCTATACGCTTCAACTTCCCGCGTCTAACTTCGAACAGGGAACCAGCGGCATTAACTGGCTTGGCCCCAAACTCGTCACTCCAGTGATGATCCTTGCCTTCATCTGGATCTGGGGCGGCTTTGCAATGGTGATGATCGGGGCGGGGCTTTCAGCTGTAGATAACTCACTGATGGAAGCGGCACGAACAGACGGCGCAAACGAGTGGCAGGTCTTCCGGTATATCACCGTGCCTCAGTTGCTCCCAACGGCAACCGTCGTCTTCGTAACTCTCATCATCAACGTACTCAAGATCTTTGACCTCGTATATGTCATACCGCCTGGGGAATCAAAGGAAGCCGGCACCGTGGTAGCGGTGGAAATGTGGAAGCAGTTCGGCAACTTCAATTACGGAATGGGCTCCGCGCTCGCGATATTGCTGCTTGTGATGGTGCTGCCATTCATGTTGTACCAAGTGCGCAACTTTAGGAAGGGGAACTAGCGATGGCTACACCAACAACAGCCTCTTCTCATGGCAACGCCAGCACCGAAGCCAACGTTCGTGCTCGAAAGAATCGCAAGTTTGCGCGCTCGTCTGCACGAAGCCCTCGCCGAGGTGGCTCGGCGATCGGACGGATCTTTAACAACTCGATCGTCAATATTGTATTGATGGTTGTTGCCGTGATGTGGATGGTTCCCACCATCGGCCTCTTCTTTCAGTCGGTACGTTCCCCGCAGGATAACGCGCAAAGTGGCTGGTGGACTCTTTTTGCCCAACCACACCAATTCACGTGGGACAACTATGCAAACTTGGTGTCAAACTCCACGATGATGAGGTCCTTGCTCAACACGGTGCTGATCGTGGTGCCCTCAACGGTGCTCGTCGTCGTCATTGGGGCGATGGCAGGATACGCACTTGCGTGGGTTGAGTTCAAAGGTCGGCTCGCTGTGCTGACGGTCATCGTCGCGCTGATGGCTGTACCGCTCCAAGTCTCCTTTATTCCTCTGGCAAATCTCTTTGGCAATATCGGAATCTTTGGTACGCGCCTTGCGGTGATACTGTTTCATACCGCCTTTGGCTTACCATTCGCTGTATTTCTTATGCGTAATTATTTCCGGCAAATTTCGGGGGAACTTCTGGAAGCTGCTCGGCTCGATGGTGCGAGCGAGCTCTATATTTTCCGGAAGATCGCACTGCCTCTAGGCGCTCCTGCATTGGCATCACTCACGATTTTCCAATTCTTGTGGAGCTGGAACGATATGCTTGTAGCGCTCATCTTCGCCGGCCCGCACGATAAGCCGATCACAGTAGCACTGTCTGAACAGCTGCGGCTATTCTCTGCGAACATCGATATTCTTGCAGCAGGTGCTTTCATATCGATGATCGTGCCGTTGATAGTGTTCTTTGCTGGTCAGAAGTACTTTGTGAGTGCGTTGCTCCAAGGTTCTACGAAGTGATTCTGTGCAGTGACGGCGCATAACGAGTCGCGTTTGTGGGTTTAGCCACCATTGCCAGGCCGTGTTTGCATAAACGCTTGGAAATACGCCATACTGGATGAGTTGCTCGGGAAGTCCCGGGCGGAAAACTTGGCCGTAGTTGCAATTGCGCTGCGGTACATTAGGGTTTATTACAACAGCATAGGGCTTGACGGTTAGTGGCTTCGTGGAAGCTATTTGGCAGCGCGCCCGTATGCGGTTGCGATAGGCCAAGGTAGAGAGAGGGAGACGACGCCATGGCGGGACAGAAGATCCGCATCCGTCTGAAGTCTTATGACCATGAGGTCATCGACACTGCAGCGAAAAAGCTCGTCGACGAAGTTACCCGTACAGGTGCGTCGGTAGTAGGGCCGGTGCCATTGCCTACTGAAAAGAATGTTTTCACGGTAATTCGCTCGCCCCACAAGTACAAGGACAGCCGCGAGCAGTTTGAAATGCGTACGCACAAGCGGCTTATCGACATTGTAGATCCGACCCTGAAGACCATTGACACTTTGCGTCGCCTGGATTTGCCGGCCGATGTGAGCGTCGAGATCAAGCTCTGAGGTAACGCATCATGGTAAAGAATATCCAAGCCGCCGTGGCAGCGCCGGTAAAGGCTCTGCTGGGCACGAAGCTCGGCATGACGCAGGTCTGGGATGAAAGCGGAAATCTCGTTCCAGTCACCGTTGTGCGCGTGGGCAAGAATGTAGTCACCCAGGTGCGTAGCACTGAGGTTGACGGTTATGAAGCAGTTCAGATCGCTTCGGGCGATTTGAAAGCAAAGAATGTGACCAAGCCGCTCGCGGGTCACTTCGCAAAGGCGGGCGTTGAGCCCCGCCGTCACGTAGCAGAAATCCGCATGAGCAATGCTGCCGAATATACCCTCGGCCAGGAACTCACGGTTGAGACTTTTGATGCCGGCCAAATGGTTGATGTGATCGGAAAGTCAAAGGGCAAAGGTTTTGCTGGCGTTATGAAGCGTCACGGCTTCGCTGGTGTGTCAGCATCTCACGGTGCGCATCGCAATCACCGCAAGCCTGGCTCGATCGGGGCATGTGCAACGCCTTCGCGTGTCTTTAAAGGCATGCGCATGGCTGGCCGCATGGGAAATGCTCGCGTGACTGTACAGAATCTGACTATTCACGCGGTAGACGCCGAGAACGAGGTGCTCCTCGTCAAAGGTGCAATTCCAGGTGCCAAAGGTGCGTCCGTTGTGATCCGTACTGCCGTGAAGGGAGCCTGATAAACTATGGCAGACTTCAAGGTTGATGTTCTCGATTACGCTGGAGAAAAGACGGATACCGTCACGCTTCCAGGCACACTGTTTGACATTGAGGCCAATGTATCTTTGCTTCACCAGGTTGTGAACGCCCAGCTTGCTGCTGCACGCCAGGGTACCCACAAGACGAAGACGCGCGGCGAAGTACGCGGCGGTGGTGTGAAGCCATTTAAGCAAAAGGGCACAGGCCGAGCACGTCAAGGCTCGATCCGCGCACCGCACTTCACTGGTGGCGGTACCGTGCATGGCCCAGTGCCGCGTGATTATTCGCAGCGGACGCCTAAGAAAATGATTAAGGCGGCTCTTCGCCAGTCCCTTTCCGATCGTGCGCGTAATGAGCGCTTGCATGTGGTGCTTGGACTCGTTGAGGGTGAGGCACCCTCTACGAAGACGGCAATCTCACTTTTGGCCAAGGTGAACGAAGGGCGTCGTGCGCTCGTTGTGCTTCAGCGCGGCAACGACGTTGACGCGCTTTCGGTGCGTAACATTCCCGAAGTTCACGCGGTGTATGTTGATCAACTCAACACATACGATGTGTTGGTGAACGACGATGTTATCTTCACTCAGGAGAGCCTCGAGACCTGGATTAACGCCAATGCTGAGGAGGTCGCCAAGTGAGCGAAGCAGCACTGAACAATAAAGATCCGCGGGATATTATTCTGCGCCCAGTTGCCTCCGAGAAGGCAACGCGTCTTGAAGACGAAGGTAAGTACACTTTCTTGGTCAATCCGTCTGCGAATAAGACTGAGATCAAGATCGCTGTGGAAAAGATCTTCAACGTCAAGGTGGAATCGGTCAATACGATGAACCGCGCCGGAAAGACGCGCCGTACCCGCAACGGTATTGGCCGCACGAAAGCAACGAAGCGTGCAATCGTCACCTTGCGTGAAGGTTCGATCGACATTTACGGCGATATTGTTGGCTGAGGCCGGCAGGGATATTGAGGGATAGAACTCATGGGAATTCGTAAGTACAAGCCGACGACTCCGGGTCGTCGCGGTGCGAGCGTAGCTGACTTCGTGGAGATCACCCGATCGACGCCGGAAAAGTCGCTCCTTCGCCCAATTCACAAGACTGGTGGCCGTAACAACAACGGTCGTATCACGACTCGCCACAAGGGAGGCGGCCACAAGCGTCGCTATCGCGTCATTGATTTCCGTCGTCACGATAAAGATGGCGTGAATGCACGTGTGGCTCATATCGAGTACGATCCGAACCGTACGGCTCGTATTGCCTTGCTTCATTATGTAGACGGCGAAAAGCGCTACATTCTCGCTCCTGAAGGAGTTACGCAGGGCACCATCATTGAAAACGGTCCAACGGCTGATATCAAGCCAGGTAATAACCTGCCACTACGCAACATCCCACTCGGTACAGTTCTTCACGCGGTGGAGATGAACCCAGGGGGAGGCGCCAAGATTGCTCGCTCGGCAGGTACCTCTGTACAGCTCGTTGCAAAAGAAGGCAAGTACGCCCAGCTTCGTATGCCGTCCGGCGAGATTCGCAACGTCGACGCTCGTTGCCGCGCAACGGTTGGCGTTGTTGGCAACGCCGAACAATCCAACATCAACTGGGGCAAGGCAGGCCGCATGCGCTGGAAGGGCGTTCGCCCGACTGTCCGCGGTGTCGTCATGAACCCAGTCGATCACCCGCACGGTGGCGGTGAAGGTAAGACCTCTGGCGGTCGTCATCCAGTATCGCCATGGGGCAAGCCAGAAGGCCGTACACGTCACCCGAACAAGCCGAGCGACAAGCTTATTGTGCGCCGTCGCAAGTCTGGCAAGACGCGCTGATAGGAGGAATAAGCAATGCCGCGTAGTTTGAAGAAGGGTCCTTTCGTTGACGAGCACCTCCTGAAAAAGGTTGATGAACAGAACGAAAAGGGTACAAAGAACGTCATTAAGACGTGGTCGCGCCGCTCGATGATCACCCCAGATTTCTTGGGGCATACATTCGCCGTACACGATGGACGCAAGCATGTGCCGGTGTTCGTCACCGAATCGATGGTTGGCCACAAGCTGGGTGAATTCGCACCTACTCGTACCTTCAAAGGGCACGAGAAGGACGATAAAAAAGGTCGTCGCCGCTAAGGCACGTGAGCAAAGAAAGAGATAGGCAAAGTTATGGAAGCAAAGGCGCAAGCACGTTTTGTGCGCGTCACGCCCCAGAAATCGCGCCGCGTGGTTAATGAGATCCGTGGTAAGCGTGCTCTGGATGCCGTCGACGTGCTCACGTATGCACCTCAGGCAGTCGCCCGCGACGTCAAGAAGATTCTTGAGTCTGCCATTGCAAATGCTCGCTACCTCGCAGATCAAGCAGGGGAGCGTTTCGATGAGGCGGATCTGAAGATCGCCGCTGCGTACGTAGATGAAGGCCCGACGATGAAGCGCATTCGCCCGCGTGCACGAGGCCGTGCGAATCGTATTCTCAAGCGTACGAGCCACATTACGGTTGTGGTTTCTGATGGCAAGACTGAGAAAGGAGCCTGATAGTGGGGCAGAAAGTTAACCCAACAGGGTTCCGTCTCGGTATCACGACTGATCACCGTGCAAAGTGGTTCGCTGATTCGAAGAAGGTTGGCCAGCGCTACCGCGACTATATCGGCGAAGACATCACTATCCGCCGCATGGTGGAGAAGAATCTCGAGCGTGCCGGAATTTCCCGTGTACATATCGAGCGTCGTACTGAGAAAGTGGCTGTATACATCTACACCGCGCGTCCAGGCATTGTGATCGGGCGTCGTGGTGCTGAGGCGGATCGCCTCCGCCAGGATCTAGAGAAGCTAACGGGTAAGGCGATTCAGCTTAATATCCGTGAGGTTAAGAATCCAGAGGCTGACGCTCAGCTTGTTGCTCAAGGTGTGGCAGAGCAGCTTTCAGCGCGTGTGTCGTTCCGACGCGCCATGCGCAAGGCGATTCAGTCCGCTCAGCGCGCCGGCGCAAAGGGTATTCGTATTCAATGCTCTGGCCGTCTTGGCGGGGCAGAAATGAGCCGCAGCGAGTTTTACCGTGAAGGCCGCGTGCCTTTGCATACGCTTCGTGCGAATATCGACTACGGCTTCTACGAAGCGCGCACCACTTTCGGTCAGATTGGCGTCAAGGTATGGATTTACCGTGGCGATCAGACCGAAGCCGAGTATTACCGTGCTCTGGAAGAAAATCCGCGCGGTCGTGGCCGTGGTGATCGTCGTGGCGGACGACGCGGCGATCGCGGCAATCGTGGTAACCGCCAGAACGCCCAGAATAATGGCCAGAATAATGCTCCACAAGCAGCTCCTCAGGCTGAAACCTCTGAGACTTCAGCTGCTGAAGGCGCTACAAACAAGGAAACGGAGGCCTGAGTCAATGCTCATTCCTCGTCGTACTAAGTACCGTAAGCAGCACCGCCCAGGCCGTTCTGGTATGTCGAAGGGTGGAAACGAGTTGGCATTTGGTGAATACGGCATTCAGGCTCTCGAGCCTGCTTACGTCACTAACCGTCAAATCGAGGCTGCTCGTATTGCAATGACGCGTCACGTTAAGCGTGGCGGCAAGGTTTGGATCAACATCTTCCCGGATCGCCCGCTCACCAAAAAGGCTCTTGGCCTTCGTATGGGTTCAGGTAAAGGTCCGGTAGAGACGTGGGTTGCCAACGTTAAACCCGGGCGGATCCTTTTCGAGCTTGCCGGTGTTGATGAAACACTCGCTAAAGAAGCTATGAGCCGTGCAATGCACAAGCTTCCTATGAAGACGCGTTTCGTTACCCGTGAGGAAGGTGAATGATGGCCAAGGGCATCACCACTGAAGAACTCGACAAGCTCACCAATGAAGAGCTCGCATCGAAACTGACTGAGTCGAAAGAAGAACTGTTTAATCTTCGCTTCGCTGCGGTGACCCACCGCCTCGAGGATTCTGCTCGACTCAAGCTGGTTCGCAAAGATATCGCCCGCATCAAGACCATCGTTCGTGAGCGCGAACTTGGAATCCGTACTGCACCGACTGCGAAGAAGTGAGGTTCACGTGGCAGAAGAAATGACTGAAACCACACAGCGTAATCACCGCAAGGTGCGTCGCGGATACGTGGTATCTGACAAAATGGATAAGACGGTAGTGGTAGAGGTTCAGGATCGCCGTAAGCATTCGCTTTATGGTAAGGTTATGACCCGTACCAAGCGGATCAAGGCTCATGATGAGAATAATGAGGTGCGCGTAGGCGATCTCGTATCGATTATGGAGACGCGTCCGCTATCTGCAACCAAGCATTTCCGCGTGGTTGAGATTATCGAAAAAGCTAAGTGATTTTCCGGCGCCGTCGCTCATGTAGGTGTTCCATGCATGGTGGCGGCGCTAAGAAAACCCATCCGTTCGGCAAGGCTCGTATATCGAGAACCGGCACGACGACAGGAGATAATAAATGATCCAGCAGGAGTCGCGGCTTAAGGTCGCCGACAACACTGGTGCAAAAGAGATTCTTTGCATCCGTGTGCTCGGTGGTTCAGGCCGGCGCTACGCCGGAATTGGCGACACGATCGTCGCCACCGTCAAGGATGCTATTCCTGGCGGAAATGTTAAGAAGGGCGATGTTGTTAAGGCAGTTATCGTCCGTGCTAAGAAAGAAACACGTCGCGCAGATGGCTCGTACATCAGCTTCGACGAAAACGCGGCGGTAATTCTGAAGAATGATTCAGAACCGCGTGGCACGCGTATCTTCGGCCCAGTAGCTCGTGAACTACGTGACAAGAAGTTTATGCGTATCGTTTCTCTCGCACCGGAGGTGATCTGATGGCGAAGATCAAGAAAGGCGATCTCGTACAGGTCATTGCGGGTCGTGATAAAGGTCTGCAGGGGCGTGTGCTTCGCGTATTTCCGAAAGATGATCGTGTGATCGTAGAAGGTGTACAGCGCGTCAAGAAGCATACACGTGTTGCTACCAATGAACGCGGCGTCGCCACTGGTGGAATTGAGACGGTCGAGGCTCCAATCCACGTTTCGAATGTGGCATTGGTGGGCCCCGACAAGAAGCCAGTACGCGTAGGCTTCCGCGAAGTAGAGGTAGAGCGTAACGGGCGCAAGAAGATTGTGCGCGAGCGTATTGGCCGCAAAGCTGGAAAGGAAATCGAACTATGAGCGATGTCAAGATCCAGCCACGCCTGAAGACGAAGTATCGCGAAGAGATCGTTCCCGAACTACAAAAGGAGTTCAAGTACGGCAACGTCAACGAGACCGCTGGTCTTGTGAAGATCGTTGTAAACATGGGCGTTGGCGATGCAGCTCGTGACTCCAAGGTGATGGAAGGCGCAATTGCCGATATTACGGCAATTACAGGCCAAAAGCCGCAGGTCACGCGTGCACGCAAGTCGATTGCCCAGTTTAAGCTGCGCGAAGGTATGCCTATCGGGACTCACGTTACGATGCGCGGCGATCGTATGTGGGAGTTCCTTGATCGTCTTCTTTCTACCGCACTTCCGCGCATTCGCGATTTCCGTGGCCTTTCATCGAAGCAGTTTGACGGCCATGGAAACTATACGTTCGGTCTAACGGAGCAGTCTGTGTTCCACGAGATCGATCAGGACAAGATTGATCGCGTTCGTGGTATGGACATCACTGTGGTGACCACTGCGAAGACTGATGACGAAGGACGTTCTTTGCTCCGTCATCTTGGATTCCCATTCAAGGAGGACTGACGATGGCTAAAACTTCGTTGAAGGTCAAGGCTTCTCGTAAGCCAAAGTTTGCGGTTCGTGCTTATACGCGCTGCCAGCGCTGCGGCCGCCCACACTCTGTGTATCGCAAGTTCGGTTTGTGCCGTGTATGCCTGCGTGAGATGGCCCTTCGTGGGGAGCTCCCGGGTGTGAAGAAGGCCAGCTGGTAAAACATCTACGTGGTAGGTCTGTGAGGAAACCACCACGAGGAAGGGCTCTGCCCAATGACAATGACAGATCCAATCGCAGATATGCTCACGCGTCTGCGTAATGCCAATTCGGCGTTCCACGAGTCGGTCTCGATGCCGTACTCAAAGATGAAGGCGAACATCGCTGAAATTCTTGAGCGTGAGGGCTATATTGCAAAGTTTGCTGTTGAGGACGCCAAGGTGGGTAAGAACCTCGTCCTTACGCTGAAGTACGGGCCGAATCGCCAGCGTGCGTTGGTTGGTTTGCGCCGCGTATCGAAGCCAGGTTTGCGCGTATACGCTAAATCGACTAGTTTGCCGCAGGTTCTCGGCGGGCTCGGCGTCGCAATTCTTTCGACGTCCTCCGGTCTGCTCACGGATCGTGAGGCCAAGGATAAGGGCGTAGGTGGGGAAGTCCTCGCCTACATCTGGTGAGAGGAAGGAGTTAGACAATGTCACGTATTGGTAAGCTCCCGATCGCCATTCCCGCAGGTGTTGAGGTAAAACTTCAAGACGATGTCATCACCGTTAAAGGGCCAAAAGGCGAACTCTCACAGCCGATTCCTGCACCAATTACCGTGAAGGTTGACGGCGAGGAAATTCTCGTTAGCCGCCCGAACGATGAGCGCACTTCGCGTTCTCTTCATGGTCTTACGCGCACCCTGATCAACAACAACATCATCGGAGTTACTCAGGGGTACTCGAAAGCGATGGGGATTGTTGGTACCGGTTACCGCGTTGTTGCTAAGGGATCCGATCTTGAGTTCTCACTAGGCTATTCACATACGATTTTGGTTGAGGCACCCGAAGGTATTTCCTTCCAGGTGGAGGGCCCAACTAAGTTTTCTGTTAATGGCATTAACAAGCAGCAGGTCGGCGAAATGGCAGCTCGTATTCGTAAGCTTCGTAAGCCTGAACCATACAAGGGCAAGGGTGTTAAGTACGCTGACGAACATATCCGCCGCAAGGCTGGAAAGGCTGGTAAGTGATGGTTGTATCTATCAAAGGCAAAGGCAAGTACATTGCTCGGGCACGCCGTCACCAGCGTTTGCGCAAGCGCCTTTCGGGTACCGCGGAACGTCCACGCCTCGTCGTCACTCGTTCAAACCGCCACATGGTTGCTCAGGTTATCGACGACACCGTAGGGCACACCCTCATATCGGCCTCCACGCTTGAAGCAAAGCTGGCCGACGTTCAGGGTACCAAGACGGAAAAGGCACACGCGGTAGGTGAACTCGTTGCTCAGCGTGCACTCGAAGCTGGGATTACGAGCGTTGTATTCGACCGTGGCGGCAACAAGTATCACGGGCGCGTCGCAGCTGTTGCTGAGGGCGCTCGCGAAGCTGGGCTAACACTCTAAGGCGAGACGAGAGGATAAGGATATGGCTGCAGAGCAGCAAGAACGTGCTAATCGCACGGAACGCGGTGAGCGGAGCGAACGCAATAACCGCCGCGATGGCCGCCGTAACGACCGTCGCACCGATCGTCGCGCCGAAGAGAGAAATCAGTACATTGAGCGCGTCGTGACAATCAACCGCGTAGCAAAGACCGTTAAAGGTGGCCGCCGCATGAGCTTCACGGCACTTGTGGTTGTAGGAGACGGAAACGGCACCGTCGGTGTTGGCTACGGTAAAGCACACGAAGTACCTGCGGCAATTGCCAAGGGCACGGAGGATGCGAAGAAGAACTTCTTCAAGGTGCCGCGTATCGGCACCACCATCCCACATGTTGTGCAGGGTGAGGACGCAGCTGGCGTTGTGCTGTTGCGCCCAGCCTCACAAGGTACCGGCGTGATTGCAGGTGGTCCAGTGCGTGCTCTGATGCAGTGCGCTGGCATCCACGACGTATTGAGCAAGTCGCTTGGTTCATCGAATGCTATCAACATTGTGCGTGGCGCGGTTGCAGCGCTCAAGCAATTGGAGCAGCCCGAGGCAGTAGCGGCTCGTCGTGGTCTGCCACTCGATGAGGTTGCCCCGGCAGCCATGCTGCGTGCGCGCGCCGCATACGAGGCCAAGGAACGCGAGGACGCTGAAATCGCAGCACAGGTAGCTGAGAACGAGGCGGCTGCAGCAGGAGTTGGTGCAGAATGAAACTTAAGATTACACAGAAGAAGGGCGTTGTAGGGGCTCGTCAGAACCAGAAAGAGACTCTACGCACGCTCGGACTTCGTAAGATTCATCAGAGCGTGGAGCGCGAAGATTCGCCAGCGGTACGAGGAATGATTCGTACTGTAGCTCACCTTGTGACTGTGGAGGAGATTGACTGATGAGTGAAGCCAAAATCATCAAGATTCACGATCTTCGCCCGGCGCCAGGTTCGAATAAAGCGAAAACTCGGGTAGGCCGCGGTGAAGGCTCGAAGGGTAAGACCGCTGGTCGCGGCACCAAGGGTACTAAGGCGCGTTATCAGGTGCGTGCCGGCTTCGAAGGCGGGCAGATGCCGATGCATATGCGTCTACCGAAGCTGCGCGGATTCAAGAATCCAAATAAGGTAGTTTTCCAGGTTGTAAACCTCGACCAACTCAGCGAGCTTTTCGCTGATGGCGGCAAGATTACCGTGGATGATCTCGTAGCCAAGGGCGCCGTGCGTAGCGGCGAACGCGTGAAGGTACTCGGCAACGGCGATATCTCTGCAAAGGTAGATGTCGAAGTTCACGCTTGGTCTGCTTCAGCGAAAGAGAAGATCGAAGCTGCTGGCGGTTCAATCGCCAAGCTTGATAACTGAATTACCGTCATGCTGTGCGTGTGACGCTTGGCGGGGATGGTGTATGGAATCATGTGCCGTCCCCGCCATTGTTATCTGTGCTGTTCCGTCATCGTTTCAGCCAAAGGCTTTCACGGTAATGTGATTATTTTCCAGCGCATGGAGGCAATCCGTGCATTGCGGGTTAATCGTAGTACCTTGTAGCCTAGAACAGTACTGTGAATTGAAGAATCTTGCATCGCTAGATTCTGCTCAGGAGGAAATGAAGTGCTTAAAGCATTGGCTTCGGCTTTTCGGACGCCGGATCTTAGACGCAAGCTTCTTTTTACAATGTTTGTGATGGCAATATATCGCCTCGGCACGTACGTGCCGGCGCCGTATGTGTCGTACACAAACCTTCGCCAGTGTTTAGCGGAATCAGGCACTGCCGATCTTCTCAGCATGATGAATATGTTTTCCGGTGGCGGCATGTTGCAGCTGTCGATATTCGCATTAGGCATCATGCCATACATTACTGCCTCCATTATTGTGCAATTGATGCGCGTGGTGATTCCGCGTTTTGAGGAGCTTCATAAAGAAGGCCAATCCGGTACGGCCAAACTTACGGAGTACACGAGGTATCTCACGATCTTTCTTGCCGTGCTGCAATCGTCCGTGATTGTATCCGTAGCCAACAGTGCGTTGTTTGTGGGCTGTACCGTGAAACCTATCCCAGACGATACGATCGGTGTAAAACTGTTGTGTATCTTGACGATGACTGCAGGTACTGGTCTCGTGATGTGGCTGGCGGAACTCATTACAGAGCGGGGCGTCGGGAATGGAATGTCGCTGCTGATTTTTACGGGTATTGCCGCGAACTTCCCAATGCTTCTCGCAACTGTGTTTGAAGGGGCAAACGGGATTCGTAATACCTTGATCGTGATTGCTATGTTCCTCGTTATTACCGTTGTTGTGGTATTCGTTGAGCAGTCTCAGCGCCGGATCCCTGTCCAATACGCCAAACGTGTGGTAGGCAGACGTACGTACGGTGGAACCTCTACCTACATTCCGCTCAAGGTTAATATGGCGAACGTCATTCCGGTGATTTTTGCTTCCTCTATTCTTGCTATCCCGCAGATGCTTTCTCAATTTGGTGATCAGACCAAACCTTGGGTTCAGTGGGTAGCCACCTACTTCACGTATTCCTCACCCTGGTATTTGCTAGCCTATGCGCTTCTGATCATTTTCTTCGCGTTCTTCTATACGTCGATCACTTTCAACCCTGAAGAAGTTGCTGACAACATGAAGCGCTATGGTGGCTTCATTCCGGGTATTCGCGCCGGCCAACCTACAGCAGACTACTTGCGATACGTGGTTACTCGTATCAACTGGGTAGGTGCTTTGTATCTGGCGATCGTCGCACTGATTCCTTATATTGTGTTTAACGCTTTGGGTCTGCAGATGATGAGCATTGGCGGCACATCCATCATCATCTTGGTGGGCGTCGGTTTGCAGACAGTTAAAGACATTGATGCTCAACTTCAGCAGAGGCATTATGAAGGTTTCTTGCGATGATCTTTAGGCCGAATGGGCCATCATCAATCGCCGAAACGGTATAACGTTGAACATGCAGCCCGTGTGGTTGCATGTTTTCGTTCATGTTGCACAAGTTGTGTGCAACGGTCAGATGCCTTGGATGGCAAGAGTATGTATTGCGGTGAAACTCCCGTAATCTTACTCTTACTAGTAGCGGGTAGGCGCATCTTTAGCTAGGAGAAGGACGCATGGAAGCTCGGCTCATTCTCGTTGGACCCCCTGGGGCGGGCAAAGGGACGCAAGCGGTCACAATCACGGAGAAACTTGGAATCGCTCATATTGCCACAGGCGATATGTTCCGCGATAGCATCGCCCAAGGCACTGAGCTCGGAAAGCTGGCCCAGTCTTATATTGATAACGGGAACTTAGTGCCAGATGAGGTTACGGATCGGATGGTGCGTGAGCGGCTGAGCCAAGACGACGCCCGTGACGGTTTCCTTCTTGATGGATATCCACGTACACCCGATCAGGTCTACGCTCTCGACGCAACGCTCGCGGATCTCGGTATGACGCTTGACGTCGTCATTGAGATAACAGTGCCAAGTGATGTGATCGTCGATCGCTTGGTGCAGCGTGCAGCAATTGAAGGCCGCGCGGATGACACAGAAGAAGTGATTCGACACCGAATTGATGTGTATCATTCAGATACCGAACCGCTGGTGCGTATTTATCAAGAGCGAGGCCAGCTCATTCAGGTAGACGGCGTGGGTGGCGTAGACGAGGTGCACGAGCGTATCGTTGATGCGGCGCGTCGCCATTTGAGCAGATAAGGCGTGGGCTTTGACGCCCGATTGAAGGACGATTGTGATTCGTAAGAAAGATGCTATCGAATACAAAACTGCTGCGGATATCGTGAAGATCCGCAAGGCGGCGCTTATCGTTGCAGACATTCACCAGGCTCTCAGAGACTCAGTACGCCCGGGGATAACCACGGCTGAGCTTGACGATATCGCTCATAAAGTTTTGAACACTCATGGTGCCAGATCGAACTTCTATGGGTATCTTGGATATCCGGCGCAAACGTGTATCTCGGTAAATGAAACCATCGTTCACGGCATTCCGGGGGAGCAGGTACTCCACGCTGGAGATATTGTGAGTTTTGACTGTGGCGCAGTGCTCGATGGTTGGCATGCAGACGCATGTGTAAGCGTAGTGATTCCTGGTGGAGATGCCCAGATCAGAGCGCGCAGGCAGCGTTTGAGTGATATTACGCGTGAAGCTATGTGGCATGGAATTGCGGCAATGGCTGGAGGGAAGTACGTAGGGGATATCGGTGCCGCAATCGAAGATTATGTTATGAGCGTTGATGAGGCAGAGCGCCCGGCCATTGTTGAGGAGTTTATCGGGCACGGCATAGGAACCCAAATGCATATGGATCCTGAGGTGTTCAACTTTCGTGCACGGGCGAAGAAAGTGAAACTCAAGCCTGGAATGGTGCTGTGTATTGAGCCTATTTTTTCCGCAGGTAGTCCGCTGAACTACACGCTCGAAGATGAGTGGACGGTAAAGACGACGGACGGCTCGGATGCATGCCACTGGGAGCATGAAGTCGCGCTTCACGATGATGGCATTTGGGTGCTTTCAGCTCCAGACGGAGGTGCGAGTGAGCTTGCACGATTCGGCATTACCCCTGTGCCTCTTTCATGAATGATGCTTCCACTGGATGCAGACGACAGTGCCAATAAGCGTGGTATTCGTGAGCAAGGGCACGAGATGAAGGGTTTTCAAGTATCGTAGCGACGGCGTAGACTTGTTTGTTGGTGTTCTATGCCGTTTACCCGCTATGAGCTTGAGACGACGAAGGCTTTGGGTGGCGTGGGGCGTCTTGCTCTTGCGAGCCCGGTGTGGTGAGTGTATTTCGTATACGCTGCGCACATGGATACGCGCAGGAGTGCAACTAATAGTACAAACAAGTAAGCGGGGAAAATGGCGAAAAAAGAAGGCGTCATCGAAGTAGAGGGCACGGTACAGGAAGCTCTGCCGAATGCGATGTTCCGCGTCGAACTGGAGAACGGACACGTCGTGCTCGCGCATATCTCCGGTAAAATGCGTCAACACTACATCAAGATCCTTCCAGAAGACCGCGTGGTTGTAGAGCTTACGCCCTATGATCTCAATCGAGGCCGAATCGTTTACCGTTACAAGTAACACGTGGTGTTCGTAACTGTAAACGGCACATCCCCACACCTACACATCGATCCGCTACCGCCCGTGTTCGGTGAGGTAGCAAAGGAAAGAAATCATGAAGGTAAAGCCAAGTGTGAAGCGAATTTGCGAACATTGCAAGATTATTCGCCGTCACGGTCGCGTGATGGTGATTTGCGATGCGAATCCGCGCCACAAGCAGCGCCAGGGCTAATCTCTGGTAGTTTTCCATACGGGGAACGTTAGGAATAAGCACTGTTGGCGAGTTCTGCTCGCAACCCTCGGTCCGAAAGCCGAGGCCTTGATGCCCAGGGTGACAGTGCTCCACACTTTCGGAAATACAATGAGGAGCCAATAGTATGGCACGTCTTTCAGGCGTTGATCTTCCGCGCGAAAAGCGCGTAGAAATCGCGCTCACATATATCTTTGGAATTGGACGTACGCGGTCTAACGAGACTCTCGCCGCAACGGGCGTGAACCCAGATACCCGCGTTAAGGATCTCACTGAAGATGATCTCGTCAAACTAAAGAACTACATCGACGAACACTTCAAGGTAGAAGGTGATCTGCGCCGCGAGATTCAGGCTGATATCCGCCGCAAGATCGAAATCGGTAGCTACCAGGGCATGCGTCACCGCCGTGGCCTGCCTGTGCATGGTCAGCGTACGAAGACGAATGCTCGTACGCGCAAGGGGCCAAAGCGTACCGTTGCCGGTAAGAAGAAGGCTAAGTAAGTAGTTCTCGCCAATACGGCGGAATCGATGAGATTTTCAGGAGAAAAGTAAGAATGGCACAAAAGACTCAGGCGCGTCGCCCGCGCCGTACTGTGCGCAAAAACATTGCTGTGGGCCAAGCACATATCAAGTCCACATTCAACAATACGATCGTTTCCATTACCGACACGAAGGGCGAAGTAATCGCTCAGGCATCTTCGGGCATGGTCGGGTTTAAGGGATCCCGTAAGTCCACACCATACGCTGCTCAGTTGGCTGCTGAAAATGCAGCGCGGCGTGCGATGGATCATGGCATGAAGAAAGTCGATGTATTCGTTAAGGGGCCAGGGTCTGGCCGTGAAACCGCGATTCGCTCATTGACTGCGTCAGGTCTCGAGGTTACTTCGATTTCTGACGTTACTCCGCAGGCTCATAATGGCGTGCGCCCACCAAAGCGCCGCCGCGTGTGATCCTCAGCTATGGAGAGGCTCGGAAGTATCGAGCCGCTCCACCTTTGGTGGCGAAACCACCAAACTGCCGCATACAGGTAGTACGAAAGAATGAACGTCAAATAGTGGGCGTTCGCGAAAGGATAGCACAGTGATCATTGAACAGCGTCCAACGCTGACGGAAGAGAAGGTGTCAGACACCCGCTCCCGCTTTACACTAAATCCGCTTGAGCCTGGCTTCGGCTACACTCTTGGGAATTCGCTGCGTCGCACTTTGCTCAGCTCGATTCCAGGGTCTGCCGTAACGTCCATCCATATCGATGGCGTGCTCCACGAGTTTTCGACGATCGATGGGGTTAAGGAAGACGTCGCTGAGATTATTCTCAACCTCAAGGGTCTTGTGGTGACTTCTGAGCACGACGAGCCTGTACAAATGTATCTGCGCAAGCAAGGGCCTGGGAAGGTATATGCTTCCGATATCACCCCTCCATCGGGTGTGGAGGTACACAACCCTGATCTTGTGATTGCTACGCTGAACGAACAGGGCAAGCTCGAGATTGATCTTACAGTTGAGCGTGGGCGTGGTTACGTATCTGCTCAGCAGAACAACTCGCCAGACAATGAAATCGGCCGGATTCCAGTGGATTCGATCTATTCGCCTGTGGTGAAGGTGTCATACAAGGTTGAAGCTACTCGTGTAGGGCAGCGTACAGATTTCGACAAGCTCATCGTCGACGTGGAAACAAAGCCCTCGATGGCTCCGCGTGATGCGTTCGCTTCTGCAGGCAAGACGCTTGTTGAGCTATTTGGCTTAACGACCGAGCTGAATGAAGAAGTGGAAGGCCTTGAGCTGAAGGAAGCGCCAGTCGTGGAGCAGCAGTCTTCCGATTTGCAGCGCCCGATTACGATTCTGAATCTGCCAGCGCGTTCGCAGAATTGCCTGCAGCGTGAGGGCATCCATACGATCGGTGAGCTCGTGCAGCGCTCCGAGGCAGATCTTCTCGATATTCGCAATTTCGGCGCGAAGTCGATTGAAGACGTCAAGGATGAACTGGCAAAGCTTGATCTTCGCTTGAAGGATTCGCCAGCGGGATTCATGAATAGTTTTGGCGATGACGCCTATCCAATGACTTTTAGTGACGATATGCAGGGCTAAGGCGCTGCAGGAGATTTATAGGAGAAAACATGCCTAAGCCAACAAAGGGTCCACGCCTTGGTGGTTCCCCGGCTCACGAGCGCCTTATCATTGCAAATCTTTGCCGGCAGCTTATTGAGCACCATGCAGTGACGACGACGGAAGCTAAAGCACGTCGCGTACGGCCATACATGGAGAAACTCATTACGAAGGCGAAGAAGGGCGATACGCACAATCGCCGTCTGGCTCTTAAGACGTTGCGTGACCGCGAAGCAGCCTATCTGCTGTTTGAAGAGCTGGCGCCAAAGTTCGCTGATCGTGATGGCGGCTATACACGGATCGTGAAACTTCCTAACCGTAAGGGCGACAATGCGCCGATGGCGGAGATTTCGCTAGTTCTCGAACCGGTATCCCCAAAGAAGCCGGCAGCGAAAGCAACCGAGAAGGCTGCTGAGGAAGCTGCACCTGTTGAGGATAAGGCCGAAGACGTAGCAGTAGACGAAGAGCCCGAGGAGGCGCCTGCCACCGAAGCTGATGGAGCTGACGTG
>JALFZJ010000010.1 GCA_022783665.1 Arcanobacterium sp. | reverse complement strand
GTGCCTCCCCCTGCCAGGAGGAAGAAGTCGCGTCCGACTCCTCCGCTGAACGGCAGCTCAGGACCAGTGCGCTGCTCGTTGAGAATGGCCTGCGCACCCGTGAGGGTGTACGGCTCTTCGGAATCAAGAGTGATCGAACGCTCTGAGCCATCAAGGATATAACCGCTTGGAGCTTTCGTTTCTTGAAGAGTGTATGTGCCCAGGGGGAGGTCTATTACTTTGATAATCCCTGGGGTTGGTTCGGCGTCACCAGTGCCAGCACACACATCAGTGCCAGCTTCGGTTCCTGCTGCACAGTCTGTGATCGTGGCGGGTGGCTTGCCAGATTCTTGCGGATAGATGAGCTTCCATTCGGAGCCAGATAGTAGTGGCCCCATTTCCGCTGTGCCGTCTGTCTTGGCGCGCTTCTCGAAGATGATAGTGCCAGTTACTTTCGTGTTTTCAAGGGTAGCTGTGGCATCTGCGCCGTTCACCGTGACCATAAGAGCTGCATCAGCTCCCTTATAGTTGTTCGGTGGCTGTACCTCTTCTACGAAGTAGGTTCCGTCTTCGAGGCCGTTCCATTTCGCTATGCCAGTATCTGGAGTAGTGACGACGCCCCCACCGGCCGCTACCGGCTCGGACGACTCGAACTGTGAGAGCGTATCGCTGTTCGTATCGAGCGTACCGTCACCGTCGTCTTTCCACAGTCGTAGCTGAGCCCCAGCGAGCACTGCCTTATCAGCGCTATCCACTTTCGTGACCGTAATGCTGTGGGTTGGCGGTTTAGGAGCATTTGTGAAGGTGCACTTGAGATCTACACCAAGAGCCGTCGAATCAGGCACTACAAAAGATGCACTCGCCGACTGAGCGGTACCATCTGCTCGATTGCTCATCGTTAGCCGATCCGCAAGCAGATCGACAATCGTTGCTCCATCGCCACTCACGCATTGCAGTGTAGGGCGATAGTCGCGAAGATCAGCATTCGTGGTGATAGTTTCGCTCACCGTGAGGCGAGCACCAGCAGCTACTGGAATCGGCCCCGCATAAACGGCCTGCTCACCAGTCGCAGTGCCCGTGGTGGTTTCCTCATGCAGCAGCGCGCCATTCTCAAAAGAGATGGACAACTTGAACTGGTCTCCAGCATCGCTGCGTTCAACCACATTCTTGTGCAAATCGATGCTTGGAACCCAGCCTAGACCTCCGTCCATATCCACGACCTGCGTATTGTGGAGCGTGAAACTACACATGCCACCTTGAGCGGTGGATGCAGGCCAGGGAGCGCGTGCCGTCAACGAATTCCAGACGGAGCCAGTCTCTTCGCTGGTATCCAACGCCCAACACAGGCCGCGGTTAGTGCCGCCAGTTGAGGTTCGCATATAGAGAAGTTCCGGGCTACCACCGATAGGTTGAAGGGCGCTGAGTTTGGTGAGTCCGCTCCAGTCATCTTCCACCACATAGACCGGCGATACCCCATCACCCTTGAAAGAGGTCACGAGGCTACCGTCGGCCATTGCCGCATAACCGGTGATCGCATTGAGAGTGTCTTGGCCGTCGCGGAACGGGCCGACGATCGGTGGCAAGATGATCGATCCTGACATCAACCCACCATTCGCCGCGAGGAGATCGGCGGCACGCACCAACGTCATCCGCATCTCCGTGGTATAGGCCTTGGAGTCAGAATTACTCGTGCCAATGACCAACGAGCCATCCGAGGTGAACGAAATATCGCCCGCGGTCGGCTTCACTGTGTTCCCGGCTGAGGTGGTGCTTGGAACCTCGGTTCGGCCCACGTACGTTGGGCCGGTGGCGTCCATGCGGTAGATATGGGCGTAGTACTTGCCATCGGTGCCCTTCACAACGGATCCGAAGTAGTACTTCCCGTCCGCAGGATTGACGGCACCCATCGGCGCAGGCTGGCTCATATCAGCTGATGCGGTCGAAACAGTGCCAGAGGGCAACGAAAACGCATTACCATACTTGCTCCAGTAGGTAGCGCCGGGATCGAGCTTGTAGACCTGGAACGTGCCCACCTGACCCCCGGACGTCTTACTATCAACCCGGAGCATCGCGTAGTGACTGCCATCTTGGCTCGAAGCCAGCGCGTTATAGCTCAATCCTGCGATCTGGTACCAGTTCGCGGAGTCATTGTTTGGACCGTGATCCCACCGTTTGCCACCTGAGGAGTTGGGACTGTCGACCGGTTGCCGGTCATTGCTGACGACTGCCGTCCGATCACCATACGGCCGACCCTCATACGCCAGGCTAATCGCTGGCAAATACGGTAGTGCCGGGATGAGGTTGCCCGCGTCATCGTAACCGAGGATTTCACCCGTGGTGGTGAGGAAGAGAAGATCAGAAGTACTTGTAGGATCCGCAGCCTCGGCCACAGGTGTAGGAGCAGCCATTCCTGCCACGAATGCTGAAATCAGCATAAACATGCCAAGAATCCACGTGGATACTTTCTTAGCCACACACACCCCTAACAAGCCCAAAAGAATCGCGAAGCACACATCTTGGATCGCCATCTAGTGCCATGCAGAACCCCAGAGCGCGTCGCGCAAAGTATTTTTTACATTTATTTTTTGGTCTTGCTTGAAGATGGTACCCCCCCCCGCGAAGCTTTTGCAATTACTTTTAGGAAAATGGGCGCAAGTGGTTTATGGCTTTATTAAGCCGATTTGTAAAAACACGGGCGTAGTTGCGCCAAAAAGTCAAGATGGTTGTTCGTCACAAATCAGGTCAGTACACGCTTGCGCGGCAAGGTGTTTTCTACAAGCGTGCAGGTACCAAGGTGAAAAATGAAATAATTCTCGACGACTCGAGGCCACCTGCACACGCGCAACCAAACCCTCCGTCACGTGCAGCCACCCACACAAACACCTACTGTGCGAGCTGCTCAATGCTGGTAATACCAAGAGAGCACAGAGCAAACCCGAATCGTAGAAATACACTTTCGGAGTTTTCGTAAGCCGAGCGCGCAGATTCGATTGATACGGATGCAGAGTGAAGATAATGTAGCTCGATTCGAGCATCTCGGACCACGAACGCACAGCATTTGCCGCCACGCCCAAATCCTTCGCAAACCGCGCATAATTTTGAGATGCCTATCATACAGATCGTCTGCTCTTGGAATATTCTCCTTGTACCAACGCTTCCAATTCTTTGATTTATCGCCCGCTATCAGCATTATTGCCTGACGATTGGGATCAAAAGCAAATAGAATTCTGATTTCGCTTCGCCCGGACGAACCAGGCCTGAGCTCAACAGCTCAACATGGTGAAACGACTACGACTGCGAATATCACCATCTACAAGAATTAAGGCAAAAGTCATAAATCATCCAGAGTAGAAGCGTCCTGACTTGTAGTGAATATTGGATCGATAATCGCGCTGACCATCGCAATTTGATCATCTAAGAGTTCGGCGGCACCTTCTTCCAAGTGCTCTTTTCGTCGCCAAGCCGCCCACTTGCGCTGCGCAATATAACCATAACCAGACAGCAGTGGCGCTATCGGTTTCAAAGCAACGTTTCGATATTGTGCTACCGACCGGGCCGCCGCCAGGAGCTCCCGCTTGTTAAGACCGCGCTTGCCAAGTTCAACGATGTCCACGTAATCACGCCACCGCGTGGATGCAGTGCCCCGTTCGAGAATAGTCACGCCTTTCTCCGCCACTGTCAATTCCGGGCTATACGCCAGTAACTTCAGCGGCTCACCCAATAACCGGTTGAAAACGAGGGTTCGCGGTCCAGGAACTACCGGATCTCCTGCAGAGACGTCCCAGCTAAACAGTCCACGCCATGACCCTATTGATGCCCCCATCCGCAACCGCACTCCCGGGTATTGCGCCTCGCCACGAATCACTTTCACGCTCATGCTTGCAGAATCAAAACTCACGCCATCATCAGCATCAATTTCGGCGAGATACTCAGCCACAGCAGCAATACTTTCCGGTATGACGGTAGCAGCGATTGCGTTGGAATCAACATCACGAGTTGGACGCCGGATTCCGTAGGCACCGAGCAGAATCCCACCCTTGATGACGAAATCATCCCGATATACAGACGCACTCAACCGGGCCAGAAACGACTCCAGCACGTGCCGGTTCAGATACTCTTCAGTCGGAGCCGCAGCACCGTGACGGTCAGCGAAGGAACGCGCCATTGCTTGCAAGCGCGTGAAAGTTTCCTCCCCGTTCATAGGAGTACCTCCAAGGTTCTCTGGATGAATCCGAAGCTGCGAGGGAGACTTCGCGCCACTTGTAGTAACGCCGCGGGCTTTCCACCGTCATCCAACCACGTCTTCAAAGCACTCAACGCCAACTCGTAACCCACTTGCGCCCGCAGGCGAAAACAATCAACAATCGTGCGCTCAGCAGTGTAAATACCAATTCGCTCACTTGACCCAGCAATCGCAATAGTGTCTCGCTCATAACCAAATGTGTCGCGATCAAAATGATGCCAGGCGATGCCCGGGAAAGTCTTAGGTGCACGAACTCCCGTCGGAATAGCAAGATCTTTTCCGCGCGGAATTTCATCGGTCAAACCATAATAATCGAGCGCACTCAACAGGCAGATAGTCGCCTCTGGGCGCTTCACAACCGCCTCTAACAACGCCAGATCCGCGGCCGATCCGGCCGCATTTCCGTTCAGCACATACACCCCTCGCCCAATGCGCGTCCACTTACCTTGCCGAACTTCACGATAAAAAGCATTACGGTCAAAGTTCGGATCATCAGCTAAGAGCCTCGGCGAAACAACGGTAGCATCACAAGACATAGTACTCTCATCGCCAAAACAAATTGTACATACTTAACAGTATCTATATACGGTTTGTTGTACAAGCAGGGAAGGCTGTAGAAATCATTAGTTGACTATTAAGATAGACGATTCCACCCTCAGCATCGCGGACGTGCAAGAGGCGCTCAACGCAACTGCCGAGACGCAAAGCTTAGTGATCCGGGTGCAAGATCAGGCTTTATTCGACGCCATGCACAGCCTATGAGGCTCGCGCTCACTATTAAAGCTCCCGCATTAGGGTTTTTAGCATTAAGGATCCATCATGGCTATGAGCACAGCGTCGCAGATTCTAGAGACCATTCACATGATTTCCGAGCATCACCTTGATGTGCGAACTGTGACTATGGGAATCTCCCTCCTGGGCTGTGCCGATTCTGATCGCGCTCGCGCCTGCGCGCGAATTGAAGAACACATCGTAGCGCAAGCTCAAGATTTAGTACGTACGGCAGACGAAGTAGCCAGCGAGTTTGGAGTGCCGTAATCAACAAGCGCATCTCCGTGACCCCTATAGCCCTAGTGGCAGCTGCCAGCGTGATCAACGTGAGAGTAAGTGGACCAGGTGTAGTTGAACGCGCTTAGCGCACGTGGGCGAGATAGCAAACGTCGGCGCGTTGCTTGGCTGGGCGCCAATCATAGCCGTACCCAGCGTAGGCGCTTCCACCAAAGACGGCGTGCAAGCTAGCTCGAACCCGCTCGGCTCTACTTCCGAATCAGAACACACACGAATGCAAGTTATGCCCGGTATTTCGCAATCCACCAATGCATCGCAATCGCAGCCGCAGCAGCCACATTCATTGATCTCGTAGAGCCAAACTGCGGAATATACACCGCCTGTTCGCACAGGCCCAACAACTCGGGGCTAATACCGTTTTGCTCCTGGCCAAACACCAACAAGCACCGCTCAGGCAGCGGAGTTGTTTCGAGCTGCGTGGAGCCCTCCATATTATCCACCGCCACAAGCGTGTAATCATGTTCGCGCGCCCACTCGTGTAGATCCGCCGGCGTTGAATGATAAAACTCGTGCAAGTAGCGGTTCGTCACCATAGCGCCGCGCTTGTTCCATTTGTGCCGGCCCACTATATGCACGCCACCCACGTTGAACGCGTTTCCGGTGCGCACGATCGAGCCTATGTTGAGATCGTGCGCAAGATTCTCGATCGCAATATGGAGAGCTGAACGCGAAGTATCGAGATCCGCCTTGATCGCATCGAGCGTCCAGTAGCGGTACTTGTCTACCACATTGCGGCGGTCGCCCTGCTCGAGAAGTTCTGCATCGTAGCGCGGATCATCAGGCCAGGCACCTTCCCACGGCCCCACGCCAACTTCGGGCTTCGCGCTGAGCAAATGCGTTGGATACTCGGCGTCGTTCTGGTGAGAGTAGTTGTTCCAGTGCGGGTGATCGGAGCCCTTCGCCGCAGTATCCGAATCGGCCATGTGTGTGCCGTCAACGCCACGTTCAAAGGCGCGCTGATCCATCACACCTCACTCTTCTTGGGAATCCCAGCAGACCTGCCAGACATCTTCGGCCCAGCAACAGCGCGCACGAGGGCGCGAGGCGCAAACTTGAGAGCGCCGTATGCTGCTTTATATAGCAATGACGGCGTTACCAGCACTTTCCCTCGGCGTGCAGCATCCAGTGCGTCGAGTACTACCTTACGCGTATCAATAAACGTGAGCTCGAGCCATTGCGAAGCATCCACATGGGAGCGCGAGTGGAATGCGGTATGCATCAAACCAGGCAGCACCGCCGTCACGTGTACCCCGCTGCCGGCAAGCTCCGCAGCCAGACCTTCGGAAAAGACTTTCACCCACGCCTTGTGGGCAGAATACGTGCCCTGCGTCGTCATCGATGTAATCGACGCTACGTTGATGATCGCTCCGCGCCCGCGAGCCACCATCGCATTTGCGGCGGCATGGCTGAGCTCGAGCACAGCATGTACCATCACATGCACGCCTTTCAACTCGTGCGACACGTTGCCACCGATAAACTCCTGGCCGAGGCCGAAACCTGCATTGTTTACCAACAAACCGATGGGAGCGGCGTCATCACGCAGACGCTGAGCCACCGCAGCGGATCCCTTATGCAATGAAAGATCTGCAGGCAATACCTCCACGTTCACCCCGTGGCATGCATGGAGCTCGTTCGCGAGCGCCTCAAGAGTATCCTGCGAGCGCGCCACGAGCACAAGATCATTTCCTTGCTCTGCGAGCACTTTCGCAAATTCTTTCCCGAGCCCTGAGCTGGCGCCTGTAATCAATGCACGTCCCATACGATACAGCCTACCTGCGCCCGCCACACAGACTCAATAATTCCACATCTTTAGGTTATAGCTCCCACAGATTTAGGGTTATAGAATCCACATCTTTAGGGTTATGCTGAGGACGGCACCTGGGCTGGTGTAGAAGTCAAACTCGGAGCACGCAGGATTCCAAGTGGGATCAAGAGCCTCACTTCTACCGCTAACGCTGTAGATACTAACGCGCTTGGAACGCCAAGAGCTCCCATTTTGATTGTAGGTGGCACGGATCTCGCGTATACAGATCCCGAGACTGGGGTGCACGTGATCCCGATTCAGTGCCTAGCACCATAGCTCGGTGCCACCTACGCCATAGCTCAGTACCCCATATTGATTGATGACGACGCTCGAAATCACTCTCAAGGGCAGCGCAGCGGGGCAACATCCGCTCCGGCGTCTCAGCATGACAATCCCGCGTCGAAAGCCTGTAGGATGAAGGCTCAAGCAAAGGAATGGGGCACGAGCCAATGAAACTGGCAACATGGAACATAAATTCGATTCGCGCCGCCGGGCGAGTGGATCGCGCACTTTCCGTGCTTGAGCGGCACGATCTCGACGTACTGGCACTTCAGGAAATCAAATGCAAACCCGAACAGTTTCCTACCCAGCCCTTTGAAGACGCCGGATACCACGTAGTCACCCACGGCCTCAATCAGTGGAATGGCGTGGCGGTGATCTCCCGACTCCCTATCACGCACACGGCAACAAGCTTTCCTGGGCAGCCTGGCTTCGAAAAAGGCACACCTTCGGGCGGTGAAGGGTTTATTGACGGCGCGCTTGAGGCTCGTGCACTGGGAACAACTCTCGCACTGCCCACCGGAGATACCAACGCGCCCCGAGAACTCACGGTATGGAGCCTGTACGTACCGAACGGTCGGTCGCTCGGCGATCCTCACTACCATTACAAGCTCGCGTTCCTCGATGCGCTGCGTAAATACGCCGCGCGCGAACTTGCCACAAATCGCGATGCCGCATTCATCTTGGTTGGCGATTGGAATGTGATCCCTACCGATGACGACGTGTGGGATGTAAACGGCACCGACGGCTTATATCTGAGCGCCCCAGAACGCCAGGCTTTCTTTTCGGTAGAAGACGCCGGAATGCACGAGGTGACGCGACAGTACGCCACCAACTACACCTTCTGGGACTACCAAAAGCTTCGCTTCCCTAAAAACGAAGGGATGCGGATCGATTTCGCATACGCATCGCCAGCAGTAGCTGACCTCGTAACGGGCGCAGCCATAGACCGCAACGAACGCAAGGGGAAAGGCGCCTCAGACCATGTGCCCGTGATCGTCGAGCTTCGGTAACGATCACTGCTACACTATTATGCTCTCTATAGCCTGGCTGAACCGAGGCTCAGCTCGCGCATTTCGTTGCTGAGCCCTGGCCAAACCGTGGCGTGGACCTGCGAAAATGGCTTCGCACCAAGGAATACTCCCGCCACCCCGGCGTCTGGATCTACGTAGAGGAATGATCCCGATTGGCCGAAATGCCCAAATGCGCGTGGCGAAAAACTATCTCCAAGCCAATGAGGATGCTTCGAGCCTTTGATCGAAAAACCTAAGCCCCACGCATTATCATCTTGGCGACCGAACCCAGGAAGGATACCTGGCAAACCAGGGTATTGCACGGCAACCGCTTCGGATAGCATTTCTTGGCTGAGCAGCGTAGGGCGAAGAAGCTCCGATGCGAATAGAGCAAGAGAATCGGCCGACGAGACGGCGTCTTTTGCTATGGAACCCTCAATCCGTGCGTCTACCATGCCGAGCGGCTCGAACACCTGCTCATGGATCCACTGCTGGATTGGCATTCCAATGGCAGAGCGCAACGCAAGCGCAAGCACATCGAACCCGAAATTGGTGTATATCCGCCGAGTACTTGGCTTTGCGAGAGGTTTTCCAGGTGAGGCTCCCAGCCCAGAAGCATGAGCGAGGAGATGGCGGATCGTCACACCACGAAGATACTCAGGCTCGAGTGCCTCCCGTGCAGCGCGCTCACTAGGCACTAATCCCGTGCTCGCTGCCTCAGCCGATCCCCGCCCCTCGCGCGCGTGGGCACTGCTGGAAACACTAGCACCGCTCGTAGACGCAAGGCTGCCAAAAGCAGCACCAGCAGGCTCATCGAAACCACCCGCCCCGTCGAAAATCAGCGGCGCCACATCGTCGTCTAAGCCGAGTTTCCCTTGCTCCACAGCGATAAGTACCGAGTATGCCGCAATCGGCTTCGTGACGGACGCCAGTGAATATTCGCGATCCACATCGCCCACCATCACACGCGGTTCACCGCCCGCACCTAACGCAATATAGGCATGATCGAAGGTGAAAGTATCAGAACTGAGAGGCTCGAAATGCATAGTTTGATTCTAGTGATTTTCCGCTGCGATAGTTCACCGGGCGTAGTTCGATGCTGCTTGTTGTGGCGCTCCTCGTTGCGCTGCTTGCCTGCTCAGGCTCGCCCATGCACCCTCAGCCCTCCTCAGGCCTGCCTATTCACGCTCACAGCGGCATCATGCAGCTTTCGCCTCGCAGTACGCGCACCGATACACCCGTTTATCAGGATCGGTAAGTTTGAATACCTGATCGAGTTCAGCCTCTACCGTGGTAATACAGTGCGGGTTCTGGCACTTCACCACGTTCGTGATGCGCGCAGGAACCTCCACCGCACGTTTCTCTACCCGTTCGCCGTCTTTAATCACATTAATTACGGCATCGGGCGCGATGTAGCCTACAAGATCGAAGTTGATATCAATCAGGCAATCCACTTTGATAATATCTTTGCGGCCTTGGCGATGAGACGGCGCATTCTTGATGATCGCAACCGGAGCATCGACCTCACCCAACCCGAGGGCGTCATAGAGGCGCATCGCCGCGCCGGCTGGGATATGGTCTATTACGAAGCCATTGTTGATTGAGTCGATATACATGGTAGTTCCCACCCTTCCCCTACATACTTATCCTGCTTGATGAACGCCTTACTGGCCACTACTGCGTAATCGTGCCTGCATCACGCAAAAGCTTGATAATAAGGGCCATACGCACATATTTGCCGTTAAGCACCTGGCGGAAATAGGCTGCACGCGGATCAGAATCTACGGCCACGGATATCTCATTCACTCGCGGCAGCGGATGCAGTATCCTCATGCTCGGCTTTGCATGCGCCAACTTTTCAGGCGTGAGAATATAGGAATCTTTCAACCGCAAATACTCGTTGATATCGGCGAAGCGTTCTTGTTGCATACGCGTCATATAGAGCACGTCGAGCTCGCGAAGCGCGCCGTCAAGTTCGGAGGTCTGCTCGAATTCAATACCGCTCTTGCGTAGCACGTCATTTTTCACATACGACGGCAATTTGAGCTCATCAGGTGAAATCAGCACCACTTTCACATCCTGATAGCGTGCAAGCGCGTGAATCAGCGAATGTACTGTGCGCCCGAATTTCAGATCGCCACAGAAGCCAACTGTGAGACCATCGATCCCGCCCATTTCGCGATCAATCGTGAGCAGATCGGTAAGAGTCTGCGTAGGGTGAGCATGCCCGCCGTCTCCCGCATTGATCACTGGTATTGAAGCGTTCGCCGCCGCGACCAACGGAGCACCCTCTTTCGGGTGGCGCATCGCGATAATATCTGCATAGCAGGAGATCACCTTCGCCGTATCTGCTACCGACTCGCCTTTCGTGGCCGAACTGGAATCTGCAGACGAAAAGCCGATCACATGCCCGCCGAGTTCGTACATCGCCGCTTCGAAACTCAGGCGGGTGCGCGTCGACGGCTCATAAAACAGTGTGGCGAGCTTCTTTCCAGCACACACCTGCGCATAGTTCGCTGGATTGGCGATAATATCCTTTGCGCTGGCAATAAGATCCGCCACTTCCTCTGGGGAGAGATCCATAATATCGATAAGGCTTCGCATGCGTTTCCTTTCTCGCACGGCGTATGGGCTTTAGCGCTAGCGTGGCGCGTGTTCGCGTTTTTTGGTCTTATGAGTTCTGGTATGAATGACGCCGGAGCCGAGCCTCGCGCCAAGAATCTTTAGTTCATCCACGATTCGTCTTGGGGGTTGGCACGGAAGGCAAGAAGCTTTGCTTGGGCGTCAGGGGAAATTGCGCCCGTCTCAACCGCTACGCGCACTACTTCGTCGAAATCCGTGAGTGCAAGGTATCGCACATGTGCCTGCTCGAAGCGCTGCGTTGCTTTTTCCATGCCGTAAGTGAAAATTGAGACTACCCCCAACACGTGTGCTCCGGCGTCTCGTAATGCATCCACTACCTCGATCACCGAGCCGCCGGTAGAAACGAGATCTTCTACAACAACTACCTTGGTGCCAGGATTGAGCACTCCTTCGATGCGGTTGTTGCGCCCGTGGTCTTTTGCGCCGCTGCGTACATACCCCATTGGTAGGCTCAGGAGTTGCGCTGTGATTGCTGCGTGCGCAATACCGGCAGTAGCGGTACCCATCAGGGACTCGGCTTCAGGAAACTCAGCACGGATGAGCTCTGCGAATCCTTCCTCAATACGTGTGCGCACCTCAGGGTAGCCCAAGGTAAGGCGGTTGTCGCAATAAATTGGGCTTTTGATACCGCTTGCCCATGTGAATGGCTCCTCAGGGCGTAAGAATACAGCCTTGATGGCGAGGAGGTCTCGCGCGATGCGTTCCTTCGTGTTCACTCGTTTCCTTTCACTGTGTATTAGCAATTGCTACTGTGCGCTTTGTGCATCTGGGCACCAGGGGTTGGTGGCGCCAATGATACGGCGATAGCCAGCCACACCTTGAACATGCGCCGCCCCGCCAGATAGCTGCTTGCTGGTGCGTGGCGTGAATGCTGCCCGCGAATCTAGCCATTGGGGATTCACGCCCCAAGAAACTCCACCACGCAGCGTTCATACGCTGCCACGGGATCAGGCGCTTGGGTGATTGGCCGCCCTACCACGATGTAATCCGATCCCACGTCGCGAGCTTGAGACGGCGTCATCACGCGTTTTTGATCGCCTACATCACCGTCTGCGAAGCGGACTCCGGGCGTCACCGTCAAGAAATTCTCTCCGCACCGCTCATGTACGCCGCGGGCCTCAAGCGGTGAGCATACCACGCCGTCAAGCCCTGAGCTGGCCGCCGTCTGTGCATAGTGCAAAACCACTTCGGGCATCGGATCGTGGATGAGGAGATCGCGTTCCATGGATTGTTGGTCAGTAGAGGTAAGCTGCGTGACGGCGATCAGTAGCGGCCGCGTACCGTCTGGGCGAGTGAGGCCTTCTACTGCGGCGCGCATCATCGCCGCCGTGCCGCCAGCATGCACATTACACATATCGATGTCGAGTGATGCCAACACCGCCATCGCTTTGCGCACAGTGTTGGGGATGTCGTGGAGTTTAAGATCGAGGAAGATCTTGTGGCCGCGCGATTTGAGTTCGCGCACTATCGCCGGGCCTTCCGCATAGTACAGTTCCATCCCGATTTTCACGAAGGGTTTGCCGGTGGGATTGCTCGATTCAAGGGAGGATACGCGGTTGAACTGCTCAAGGAATTCAATCGTCTGTGTGCCGCTTGGAAAATCGCAAGCTATGATGACGTCTTTCCCCATGTTTGCCTCTTTCTCCTCTTCGCTGCGTGCTTTGGGTTATCGTGTGCTCGCCGCAGGCTCTCGTGGTGCCACTTCGTACCATTGGCACTAGTGGGCGGGTGCGTGTGCCGCTCCAATTGCATCGCTGATGCGCTCGAATCCGTACTCACGAACCGTTGGCGCAAGTGCATCAATGATTTTCGGGCATGCCCACGGATCAATGAGGTTCGCCGTGCCTACCTGCACTGCAGTAGCTCCTGCCATCATCATTTCGAGCACGTCTCGCGCGCTCGCCACGCCACCTATGCCAATAATCGGCAATGCCGTAGCTTGATAGAGCTGATACACCATGCGCAGCGCTACAGGGAATACGGCAGACCCGGAGAGCCCTCCGGTGGTGTTGGCAATGATCGGGCGCCGCGTTCGAGGATCGATGCGCATCCCCACGAGCGTGTTGATCAGGGAGAAAGCGTCTGCGCCTGCTTGTTCGCAGGCGTGGGCAATCTCCACTACGTTTGTGACGTTGGGGCTGAGCTTGATGATAAGGGGTTTACTCGTTGCAGCTCGTGCCGCCTCCACAACTGCTGCTGCAGTGTGGGGGTGGGAGGCGAAGTTTTCACCGCCAGCATGTACGTTTGGGCAGCTCACATTCACTTCGAACCAGCCGATCTGTTCGATAGGATCGAGTGCGGCGCACACGTGGGCGAATTCCTCGTAGGAAAAGCCACTCACATTCGCCATCACAGGCTTGGTGTACACTGCCGCAAGTTTGGGGAGTTCTTCGCTGATAACGCGGTCCACGCCTGGATTTTGCAGCCCTACGGCGTTAAGCATGCCAGACGGCGTCTCCGCAATTCTTGGGGTAGGGTTTCCAAAGCGCGGCTCGGCGGTTGTGCCTTTGAAGCTGAAGGTTCCGAGCTGGTTGATATCCCAAAGCTCTGCAAACTCATATCCAAAACCGAATGTGCCGGAGGCAGGAATCACGGGGTTATCCAGCTCGATTCCACATAGCGTCACCGCGAGGTTGCTCATGCTTCCCATAGGATTTCCTCCTGATCGAGCACTGGCCCTTCTTTGCACAGTCGCTTGTATGTGCCGCCGGCGGTTTTTACAGAGCAGCCCATACAGGCACCGAATCCGCAGGCCATACGCTCTTCAAAGCTGTATTGGCCACCAGTGTGAGCCCCGTGTGGATGGAGGGCGCGAAGCATTGGCAAAGGGCCACAGGCGTATATGAAACTGTAGCCATGCCGAGATATCGGTGCTTGAGGCTCTATTCTCCGCGAATCCCTCGTGGCAGACGCCGCTTCGGCGAGTCTTGTTTCGCCAAGCGCTGTTTCGCCAAGCGCTGTTTCGCCGAATGCTGTTTCGCCAAGAGCTTTTTCCCCAACGCGTGTTCCAACACCAGCACCGGCAGGAGAAGCACCGCGAGACCTGGCAGTCTCGAAGGGCTCGAATGCAGCGGTGGCATACCCCTGGGTTCCGTAGGTGGCGTCTATGGTAGTAACGATTACGTCGGCACCGAGGCTTGCAAATTTATCGGCATAGAAGATTTCGCGGGCAGTATTAAAGCCCAACACAACGGTGGGTTTCACCCCAGATCTCAAAAGCTCTTTCGCAAGCCAATACAGCGGCGGAATCCCAACACCGCCACCTACTAGAACGGGATGCTGCCCAGCCTTCGCTACGTCGAACCCATTGCCAAGGCCAGAAAGTATTTCAAGGCATGCACCAGGTTTGAGACGCGCGAGGGCTGCGGTGCCTTCGCCTATCACTTTGTATACGAGCACGAGTTCTCGGCGATCAGCTGAAATATCACATACAGAAATTGGGCGCTTAAGAATAAACCCTGGAATGCCCACATTAACAAATTGCCCAGGGGTGGAAATGGAAGTGAAATCGCCACCCAGACGCAGTTCATATACATGTGGTGCTATTTCTCGATGCGCACCAATTGCCGCATGCACAAGTGTAGGAGCCGATGATTCTGGGGGCGTCATGCGCGATCCTCCCCTGCGGCGTCTATCCATACTACTTTCCCGCCGAATACCGTGAGTTTGCAGGCGCCATATACACTCCACCCCGCAAATGGAGTGGCTGTGCCTTTCGAGAGGAAATCGCGGGGATTGATCTGGTATTGCTCATGCAGATCCCAGATCGTGAAGTCGTTGCCAAGAGGAATCGAGAAGCGTTCGCGCGGAGCAACTGCCATGAGATCGATGAGATGTTCTAGATCAATGACGCCGCTCAACACGAGTTGCGTATAAAGCACGGGGAAACTCGTTTCAAGCCCTACAATGCCAAAAGCGCTTCCTTCAAGGCCTCGTGACTTTTCTTCAGCTGAGTGTGGTGCATGATCAGTGGCGATCATATCTACTGTGCCGTCCGCAACAGCCTCCAACAGGGCTTCTCGATTCTCAGGGGAGCGCAAAGGCGGATTCATTTTGAAGTGGCCTGCCTCTTCAAGCATTGAATCGTCGAGCGTGAGGTAGTGTGGCGCCGTTTCGCAGGTGACGTCTACCCCGTCCGCTTTTGCGGCACGCACAAGATCGAAGCTCTCCACACAACTCACATGGCACGCATGAAAGGCAGCACCTGTATCGCGGGCGAGCTCAAGATCGCGCTCAAGTTCACGCCATTCAGATTCTACTGGGATACCCCGATGGCCATGCGTATGCGCGTATTCACCATCGTTGATATATCCATCGCCTTTAAGGGCGGCATCTTCACAGTGCGCCGCAATGATTTTGCCGTGCTCCTTGGCAAGCAACATGGCATCACGCATGATGGCCGGATCTTGCACACCCATTCCATCATCGGAGAAAGCGAGCACACGCGGAGCCATGCCGGCAATATCGGAAAGCTGCTCGCCTTTCTCCCCTACCGTGATTGACCCATACGGGTACACGGCGATCGTTGCATCACGTGCAATGAGGCTTTCTTCTACAGCGAGATGTTCAAGGGAATCGGGCACGGGATCAAGGTTGGGCATTGCGCCCACGGCGGTGAATCCGCCGTGGGCGGCAGCGGCGCATCCCGTTGCAATAGTCTCTTTGTAGGAAAGGCCAGGTTCACGAAAATGCACATGCACATCGCATAGCCCGGGCAGTATAACAAAACGATCCGAATTGAATGAATGAAGAAGTTCGTTCATTTTCGGATCGTTAGGTGTTTCGGTAATGCAGCGCTGTGTGAATGCTTCAACTGCGGATTCGCCGGGCGTCTTTCGATGTAATCCGTGGAATCGGTGCGAGTGAATCGATTGAGGATGCGATTCCTCCGGTATACCCGATGCCTTCGATGCCTGAGAGGAAATCTCTGAGAAGCCCTCTGCATCAGACGGCGTAATGTACGTACAGTTTTCGAAACTGGTCATGCTTGTGTGCCTTTCACCAACTGCATTCTGAGAAAACTTATGTTGGCAAAGGGCGCCGTGTCAAAAAAGGCCACGAAGTGGAATTGGAGAGTCCACGTGGTGAACATCCTCGAACGGGCAACACGCTCGCGAAATATGTGCAGTTTGCATGGCACCTAGTGATGTGAGTTAAAGTAGAGGCATGAATGAAGCAAAGTGGCCTCAATCACAAGAGTCTGATGGCTCAAGTACGGGTGCAGACGGCGATATTATCGCCGAGCCCGACTTTGCCATGAGCCCAGATCCTTTGCTCGATATTCACATATCAAACCGATACTTTAACCTTTACCATCCTGGCCCTCTTCTATGGTCAGACGCCGCTATGCGCAGCGAGCCGCGTTTTACTCGCCAACTTCCCAGATGGCTAGCAGGCGAATCCCGCCACGAGCAGTCGCGCTCATGGCGGGATCATCCTTCAAATTTCCACAGAGACTAAGGGTTTTCGGCGTCACATCTCGTGACGTACCGCTTATGCATCAGGCTCTTTCTTGTGCAGTGCGAGGCGATAGCGTTTATCACCTGCGTTCGCATTCAGGCTCACACCCGATACGGGCACAGCAGTATCTAAGTCACTACCACTACTGTGCTCCAATTCGTTGAACTCACTCATATCGAATTCGGCCTGCTCGGCAACTACCGTATCGCCGTCCTCAACCTCGCCGGCGAGCAGAAGTTTCGCAAGCTGATCGCCAATTTCGTGTTGAATCAAGCGCCGCAACGGCCTAGCCCCAAAGGCCGGATCATAGCCGTCGAGAGTCAAAAGCGACCTCGCTCCATCACTCACTTCAAGAGTGATACGCCGCTGCGCAAGGCGTTCCATGAGTTGATCAATCTGCAGATCTACGATCTTACCGATTTGATCCACACTCAGCGGTTCAAACATCACAAGATCATCAAGCCTATTCAAGAACTCAGGCTTAAATGCGGAGCGCACAGCCGCCATCACCGCATCATTCTTTTGGGCTTGAGTGAGCTCAGGATCTGTAAGGAACTGTGAACCAAGGTTCGACGTGAGAATCAGAATCGTATTACGGAAATCCACTGTGCGGCCTTGGCCGTCTGTTAGGCGGCCGTCGTCTAGCACCTGCAGCAGAATATCGAACACTTCCGGGTGTGCTTTCTCAACTTCGTCAAGCAAGACGACGCCGTATGGGCGCCTGCGCACAGCCTCAGTAAGCTGGCCACCTTCTTCGTAGCCCACATATCCTGGAGGAGCGCCAACAAGCCGAGCCACCGAATGTTTCTCAGAATACTCACTCATATCGATACGCACCATGGCACGTTCGTCATCAAACAAGAAATCTGCGAGAGACTTCGCCAGCTCCGTTTTGCCTACACCTGTAGGGCCAAGGAACATAAACGAGCCTGTAGGACGGTTAGGATCGGCCACCCCTGCACGCGAGCGCCGCACAGCATCAGACACCGACCGTACAGCAGCCACCTGCCCCACGAGCCTCTCGCTGATCACATCTTCCATGTGGAGCAGTTTCTCCGTCTCACCTTGCATAAGGCGCCCTACCGGAATACCAGTCCACGCGGCCACCACTTCAGCTATGCCATCCGCGTCTACCTTCTCCGCAATCATCGGAGCACGCTCAGCGCTATCGCGATCGTCATCAGATTCAGCGGCTTTAATTTGGGCTTCAACCTGAGGAATCTCACCATTTTGGATTCGGCCAGCATCCTCGTAACGCCCTTCGCGAATGGCCTTTTCAAGCTCTGTAGTGAGTTCGTCGAGCTTTACGCGCAGGTCACCCACAGCGTTGCGGCCAGCCTTTTCTGATTCCCACCGGGCGTTCAGAGCAGCGAGCTCCTCGGATTTATCGGCCAGCTCGGCCTCAAGCCTTTCGAGGCGATCAGCCGTTGCTGCGTCGTCGTCATCCGTTTCTTCTAGGTATGCCTTCTCCATCTTGAGTCGGTCTACTTGACGCCGCAAAGCATCGATCTCCTCAGGCGAAGAATCCAGTTCCATACGTAAGCGTGAGGCAGCTTCGTCTACAAGATCAATTGCTTTATCTGGAAGTTGACGCCCCGAAATATAGCGATCTGAAAGCGTAGCAGCGGCCACAAGAGCCCCATCAGAGATGGTTACCTTATGATGCGCTTCGTACTTCGGTGCAATGCCACGCAAAATTGCCACTGTATCATCTACGCTCGGCTCACCTACATAGATTTGCTGGAAGCGACGCTCCAGCGCGGGATCCTTTTCAATATGTTCGCGATACTCATCGAGTGTAGTGGCACCCACGAGGCGGAGTTCTCCGCGTGCGAGCATGGGCTTAAGCATATTACCGGCATCCATCGCACCTTCACCGCCGGCGCCTGCACCTACAACTGTGTGGAGCTCATCGATAAACGTAACAATCTCGCCATCAGAGTTTTTGATTTCGGCAAGCACAGCCTTCAAGCGCTCTTCAAATTCACCGCGGTATTTCGCGCCTGCCACCATCCCCGAAATATCAAGAGAGATCAGGCATTTGCCCCGCAGTGACTCAGGCACATCGCCGTCTACAATACGTTGAGCCAAACCTTCAACCACAGCAGTTTTACCTACGCCAGGTTCGCCGATAAGCACCGGATTGTTCTTCGTGCGGCGGCTGAGCACCTGCACCACACGCCGGATTTCTGAATCGCGGCCGATCACAGGATCAAGCTTGCCCTCGCGAGCCATCTGGGTAAGATCCGTACCATACTTCTCAAGCGCCTTGAAGGTGCCCTCCGGATCAGGGGAATCTACCTTGCCGGTGCCCCGCACTTGAGGCAGCACAGCGAGTATTTGATCCCTACCTGCCCCAGCAGATCGCAATAAGTCTCCCGCAGAATGCTGGCTCTTTGATAGCGCCAACAGCAGGTGTTCGGTGGAGATATAGGCATCGCCAAGAGCGGTGGCTTCCTTTCCTGCGTCTGACAGTACGAGCGAGGTATTGCGCGAGGCCTGGGGCTGCGCAACATTCGATCCGCTCGCACCAGGTAGCGTGCTAAGCGATGCCATAACGCGGTTGGCTAGATTTGCCGAATCCACACCGAGCGCCTGCAACAGAGCTACCGCAATACCATCAGCTTGCTGCAACAAGGCGTAGAGAATATGGGTGGGCTCGAGCTGTGGATTACCGGCGGTTGTAGCTTGCTGGATCGCAGCCGCGAGCGCTTCTTGAGATTTCGTAGTGAGTTTATCCATGGCGACCTCCATTGATCTGAATAATCTCTGAAGTATTACTGATTCCAGTGTGCTACATTCGCTCGGTATGCGCAAGTATAGTTGAGTGTTTACCGCTCAACTTTGATCGATTGAGGAATGTAACGCCAAGGCTTGCGAGCCTCAGGCTTACGAGACATACGCTGCGGGTCAAATACGTTGAGGAATTCTTCGGCCGAGCGCACCGGCGGGTAGCCTAAAGACTCTGCCAACATCGCAACCACATCTGCGGGCGTATAGCCCAGATCAGCTAGTTTGCTCAAAGTTACCGCGCCGTCTCGCTTTGCCAAACGCACGCCCACACCATTGAGCACGAGTGGCACGTGAGCATACTGCGGTTCGGTAAACCCTAATGTGTGGGCAAGAACAACCTGCCGAGGCGCCGAGGGAAGCAAATCATCTCCGCGTACCACTTGCGTCACCCCGGTGAGGGCGTCGTCAAGCACGGAAACGAAATTGTACGAGTAGACGCCGTCTCCACGCATTATCACTAGATCGTCCACAGCTCCCGTGTAGGTTCCGTAGTTCACGTCATACACGGTAAGCTCATCCACCTGGGTGCGTAGCCTCAGCGCTGGGCCGCGGCCTGTGCCGGCAAGCTTCGCTCGGCCTGCCTCACGCTCAGCCTCGCTCAAATCGCGGCACGTGCCCGGATATGATCCCGGTGGGCGATGCGGGGCAGAAGCCACTTCTGCGAGCTCTTTGCGGGTGCAATAGCATTCATAGAGGAGCCCTCGGCGGCGAAGCTCATTCATCGCATCAGCATAGATGCCGATACGTTCAGACTGGCGGATCGGCTCTCCATCCCAATCGATGCCGAGACTTTCAAGATCACGCAACTGCGCGGCTTCAAAGTGCGGGCGAGAGCGAGCGTCTAAATCCTCAAAACGCAACAGAAAACCCATACCCGCCGAGCGAGCATACGCCCACGCAAGCAACGCCGTACGTAGATTACCCAGATGCAAATCACCAGAAGGTGACGGAGCATAGCGCCCTGCCCCTACATGAGCGGCTCCGTTGCCGCTCGCATCGCCTCTCACATCCACGCTCGGATCTGTGCTCGCATATATGCTCGGGTCGATGCTCGCATCTGTGCTCGGGTTATCGCTGCTATCAGCGCTAACCGCAGAATCGCGTTCCGGCGATGTAATCATTAGCGGATCATTTCAATCAGACCACGCATCACATTGTTACGCACTGGAGCGCCATGCCCTACCGAAGAGTCCTCCCCCGCGCGAGAAAGGTGTTGAGGCTGAGTTGTGCTTTGCCCTGAGGTGCGCGCCATGCCCGGTGGCACGTTGTGGGCTAGGGCGTGAGGCGTGTTGTGAGATGCAGGTTGTGCCGTGTTGTGAGCCGCGTGTTGCGCGCCATTCTCTAGCCCTGCAATATCTCGCTCGTCGAAGAGGTTCTCAAACCCTGCAGCCCGCAGCACGTTTTGCACGGCGGCGTCTGCCTGATCTACAAGTGCGAGAGCCGGCATATCGCCTACTGCAGCATCGAGAAGTTTACGAGCCGTGATCGTATCACCCGCATGGCGCTTCACGGCGAGCCAATCGAGCTGGATCATGCGCAGGCTTCCCGCGCCAAGAGAAGTAGCTTTGGCGGCAGCTACGATTCGACCATCACCGATTCCCACCCAGTACGCCGAGGCATCGGGCGAGGCGACTTGCACTTCGAGTTCGCTGGTCTGCACGCCGTATGTGGGCGCGAGAAACTCCGCAATCGCGGGCGCGTCAAACGGATGTGCTGGGCGAATCGAGATACGCATACATACAGTTTCGCATGTATGCCTACCGAAGTTCATTTCGAGACGGCGGGTGGTGGCGCCGCCGAAAAGCTCACGCCGTCTTACACGCTGCTCACCTTTACCACACATGGATACAATACCTTTAGGGATTAGATCTGTAGTAGGAACTGCACTCACAAGAGCACGCGGTAATGCACGAAAATGCGGCGTGAGCGTATCGCGGCCAATCCGCACAATTAGCACATGCAAGCTTTACGAGGGCACCATCACTAAGCCGTCACACCAAAAGGAACGTAAAGAAAAACGCCGTTGCGGCGATCAACCTAGAGGAGGGATAGCATGCCAAAGAAACAGGGCGCAAGCCGCTCGGCAGCCACGCCAGCACTGCGCGTGCTTGAATCATCTGGCACGCCTTATGAGCTCATCGAATACGAGCATTCGGACGTGATGGAACATGGCTTCGCTCTAGATACTGTTGCAGTGCTTGGCCTTAACCCAGACGAAGTGTTCAAAACGCTCCTTGCCGAAGCGGACGGCGATCCGGTAGTGGGCGTGGTGCCTGCGTCGCACCACATGAACCTTAAACAGCTAGCTAAAGCTGTAAAAGCAAAGCATGCTGCGATGATGGATCCATCAAAGGCTGAGCGCCTCACCGGATACATTAAAGGGGGCATTTCTCCGCTTGGCCAGCGTAAACTCTACCCCACCGTCATTGATTCTTCCGCCGAGAATCTGCCATCCATGATTGTTTCCGGTGGTAAACGCTCACTCTCCGTTAAGCTCAGCCCTCACGATCTTGCCCACCTCACCCACGGGCAGTTCGCCCCCGTAGCTACCTCCTCCCATACCGGCGGGAGATAACCCGATGGCAGCGCCTAAGAACCCACACCCACCTATCGCACCATCCGGGGCGATCCAACCAGCAACGACGCCTCCTTCATTTACGCCACCACTCTCCGAGGCACTTTTGATGGATCGTTACTTTGATTCTGCAGTAGTGGTCGGCTATGGATATGAGGGCGTGGCACTTGCCGAACATGCGGCACACTCAGGTTTTCCAGTGGCAGTTACGGGCCGGAAGACGCCGGAGGAAATACGTCGCGTCCTCGGCCTGGCAAGCCGCGATGCCCACCGTGAGTCGCAGGCATTCATTTCTCCAGGGCGCATATCTGCGATCAGCCTCGAACGAGTGCGGGATCTTCCCAAGCACACTGTGGTGCTTCTTGCAGTTCCGCTCGAGGCTGCACTTGCGATGGATGCGGGTCTTCTTGTTGGGCGCGTCGTCATTGACGTCACGAACTACTGGGCGAAGGCACACAGGCGCTCACAGGCAAATCACGTGCGGCACACTCACATGCAGCAGCCTTACGAGCAGCCCAGCGGGCCGGCGCCAAAGCCACGAGATACTTCATTGCTTATCAGGGATCATTTTTCTCAATCCACAATTGTGAAAACACTCAATCACATCGCCCACACGGATCTTGCGCTTGACTCACGCCCCGCAGATGCGCCAGCACGCCGCGGGCTTGCCATAGCGAGCGACGATCCCGCGTCACGCACCCGCGTGGCCGCTTTCGTGCACGATCTCGGCTTTACGCCAGTAGATGCTGGCCCACTTGAAAATGGGCGTTTCTTCGCGCCAGGTAGTGAGATCTTCCAAGGGGGATGGCGCTCAGCAGAGCAGATCGCGCGTATCATTGAGCGCCGCAGTGGCTACCGCGCCGAACCATACCACCTGCAAGCCACCTAGCAGCGCACGATGGCGCCTCAAAGTACCGCGCCTACACTCTGAGCGTTAGCTCTGTGAGCTTATGGCGCCAGTTCACTGCCACACGCGCGATTCCATTCCTGGAACTAGGGGCCGCCCGCGCACCCACCCACATACAGTGCTACCCGAGACAATCACTAGAGTTCACACCTAGCAACCTCTCGGGTAGCACTCTCTTCGATTTGCTCTGGCTCGCGGGAAGTATATGCAGGGTATGCGCCAGTAACTTGTGCGTTTGTGGGGTGGAATACCACCACGGATAGTTCACCCCACAAAAACTGCATCAAAGCGTTGCACATACAGCTCTTAATCCAGTGCCACGCTGGCAATTACTCGATTATGCCGCCTTCACGGATCACAGCAACAGGATCGAGCGAAGCATTGAGTACCACCATATTCGGCTTCTGCCCTACCTCGAAACTCACCGTCACACCCGGCGTCTGATTATCTACACGCAACGCTTGTGCTGGCGCAGCTACGCACGCCTTCACGGCCGAAGATACATCGAACACACCGGCATCTACGCCCGTCTTAATCTGCTCAACCAAGCGCGAGGTACCGCCGGCAATGTTGCCGCCCTCTGTTAGGCGTGCAACGCCGTCGCTTACAGTTACAGCGATGCCACCGAGCGCATAGCTACCGTCATCAAGGCCGGCTGCCGCCATCGAGTCCGTCACCATGACGACGCCCAAACCGTCACCTGCAGCCTGAACGTAATTCAGTACATCGCCGACGAGATCAATGTTGACGTGTACGCCGTCTCCGATAATCTCTACAACGGCCTCACCATTGCGGGCAGCTTGCACAAGCTCGCGCACCGGCCCTGGTTCGCGATGTTGAATTGCGGGCATTGCGTTGAACAGATGCGTTGCGGTTTGTGGCACCGAATCGAGGCCGATCTGTGCAGCATACTCGTTCATCGCCTCAATTGCTGCGCGCGCCTCAGCGCCCGTGGCGGAAGTATGACCCCAGCTTGGCAGTGCACCATAATCGAGCAGGAGCTTTCCTGCCTCAATCGCATTCTCCAGCTCAGGAGCAAGCGTCATCGTCTTAATATACCCTTTGCCCGCTTCGAGCCAGCGTCGCAGCTCATCAAGGTCAGCCACCCGCTGAGCTTCCGGGCTTTGCGCACCAAGCTTATGGGGCGAGACGTACGGGCCTTCCATATGGATTCCGAGCAGCTCACCGCGCTCACAAAATGGTACGAGCAGCTCTATCTGCGGGAGCGGATTCACCATTGATACAAGCGAAGCAAGCATCGCAGTGGTGCCCTTTTCAAGGTGTGAGTCTATCGCAGTGCGTATCTCTTCTGGCGTCCAGCTATCAGGGAAGCTCGCGCCGCCGCCGCCATGGCAATGGATGTCAATCACGCCAGGGATAATCCAGCCAGCAGGTTCACCACTCGCCCCGAGTGCACCGCCTGCGGGCACAATCGCGCTTACCGCTCCGGCGTCGTCTAGCTCGATGCCCCAGCCTACGAGCTGGCCGTGAGCGTCAAGGACTTTACCTTGATACTGCGTCATTTTTCTTCCTCACTGCCGCGCGCCTCCCAGCGCTCACGATAGAAATCAGCAAGCTCAAGTTTGGCTGCTGCTGCTTCGTCTACGAGTACGAGAGCTTTAGGATGCATTTGGAGAATCGTAGCCGGCCATTTCGCACTGATTCCTCCCTCACACAGTTCCCGTACAGCATCTGCCTTGCCGGCACCGGTGGCAATAAGGAGCACTTCCCTGGCATCCATGATCGTTCCCAGACCTTGGGTGACGCATTGCGTGGGCACCTTCGCCAGGTCGTCGTCGAAGAAGCGCGCGTTGTCTTCGCGCGTTTGGGCGGTGAGGGAATCAACGTGCGTGCGCGATACGAGCGAAATACCGGGCTCGTTGAAGCCAATATGGCCATCGGCGCCGATGCCAAGAATCTGTAACGTGATACCACCGCTGGCTTTGATTTCCGCATCGTATTGATCCGCTGCCGCATGTGGATCAGCCGCGTTGGCATCAGGGGTGTGGAGGTTTTCGTCCCGCAAGCCGGAATTCTCTTCACCCACGAGTTCACTGCGCAGCACATTGCGATAGCGCTCCGGATGATCTGGATCAATCCCTACATACTCATCGAGCGCAAAAGCCTGCGCATCATCTAGGCTGAACTCACCTTTGGCGTGCGCCTGGCGCATCCGCTCGTAAAGAGGCAACGGCGTAGACCCTGTAGCGACGCCGAGCACTTTGTGATCGGTAGTGTTCATAACCTTAATAAGATACTGCCCCGCGAAATCCGCTAGAGCCTGGGCATCTGGGAATATTCCGATTTCCATATCACTCTTCGTTCTACTGCGTTATGTTCAACTTGCACGATGCGCCTGATGGCAGACGCCGCCGCGGTTGCGTTCCAGCAACACATGCGGGTTACAACACCCGCACGGCGGTTTATCGATCACTTCTATTTTAGTGAAGTGCTAGTTTTTTGGAGCGAACCACGATGTAATCGTGGTGGGATGGGTGATGGCGGTGCCCACACATGCGCTGTGTGCGCCCATATCCAGGACTTTCGCCACATCTTCAGGATGATGTAGGCGGCCCTCTACGATCACAGGCTTGGTTACACTCCCAAGCACTTGCTCAATAAACCCGTAGTCCGGCCCAGAGGTTTTTTCACGGGCATATTCATATCCTGGCGTGTAGCCCGCTAGAGTTGTGCCAATAAAGTCGGCTCCTGCTTGCTCAGCCGCTTGTGCATCTTCGAGGGATGCACAGTCGGCCATCACGAGCACTCCGGGGAATTCGCTGTGTACTGCGCGCACCGCATCAGCAAAGCTTTCGCCACCCAAACGTGGCCTTAACGTGGCATCTATTGCCACGATCTCGGCGCCTGCAAGAGCGCATGCCCGCGCATGAGCTACAGACGGCGTAATGTACACGCCGTCATGCCCATACTTAATCAGCCCAACAATTGGAGCATCAGTCGCCTGGCGTACAGCCACAATATCTGCCACACCCTGCACCCGTACTGCGGCTGCTCCGCCTTCTACTACTGCTTGAGCCATCGCCGCAGTTATTTCCGCGCGGCGAAGCGGTTCGCCCGGATAAGCCTGGCACGAGACAATGAGTTTTCCTTTGATAGCCTCAACAAGATCAGTCACAATCACGCCTTTCACTTAGTTTTGATCCCCGCAAGGCGGAATGCATCACGGGCAGCGCCGAGGAATGCCGCGTTATTTTTCAGCTTTGCCCTGCGCAGCACAACCTTGCTCTGCATATATTCAGGCAGAAGCTCCACAAGACGCTCATTCATGGCCTGCCACCATGCGCTCTTCGGTTTCGGCACGCCGCCGCCAAGCACAATAACTTCAGGATCAAGCATCATCACCTGCCAGCTCAACACCTCGCCTAGCCTGCGGCCAAGAGCCGCAGTGACGCGTAGGGCGATTTCGTCTCCATCAGCGGCAAGTTCCATTACCTTCTGCCCGCGCTCCGGGTTCTCCGCTTCGCAGCCTCCAAGACGGCGATAGAATTCCACCATCGCCGGCCCGGCGGTGTTTTGCTCGAGCATTCCCGGAAGGTCGCCGTCTATAATCTGCGGCATATCGTCGTTGAAAGGGATACGCGCCGTGCCGATTTCACCATTCACGTGGTGTGCTCCGCGCACCACTTTGCCATCAAGACAGTATGCACAGCCGATACCTGTACCTACGGCTACCATCAGCATAGATCGTGCGTCTTTTCCGGCGCCTTTCCATGATTCACCAACGGCGTGGGCATCGGCGTCATTTTGCACCTTGATCGGCACCTCGCTCGCCCACTCGAGGCGTTCACGAAGCCCCGAAACGATATCCGTACCTATCCATCCGGTAATAGTGCCAGAAGAATTCACTACGATTCCGCGCTCAGCGTCGATTGATCCGGCCGCACCGATCCCGATGACGTCTGGATCTTTGCCAAGGATACTGCGTTTTTGCTCAACAAGACTGGCAATAGTATCGAGGATAGCCTCCCCGCCAATCTTTGCAGGCGTTGGGGCTTTGATCTTTTCACTCATCTGCTCGCCACGTGAATTGACGATTGCAGCAGCCGTCTTTGTGCCACCCAGATCGATGGCAATAGCGTTGTATATCTGCTTAGCCATTCGAACATTACCTTTCTGTTATCGACGCTGATTGTTGAGTTGATATGGAATGCGCAGAGTCGCAGCGGCGGCTCTGCGCATTCGATTACAGTAGCCCTACTTTACGAAGCACAGAACGCACGTGCTCTACGTTCTCCCCCTCAAGTGGCTTCACCGGACGAGGCATATCATTCGTATCGAACACACCAAGCTCACGCAGCGCCGTCTTAAATGCGCCGATGCCAGCGCCGAAACCTTGTACACCCGATACATTGACGATCGTCATCAGATCAGCGAGGCGATCCTGCTCTTCACGCACTGCCTGCCAATCTCCAGCCTGGAAAGCCTTCCACTGGCGCACATAGCCATCAGGGTCAACGTTACCCAGGCCGGGTACGGAGCCGTCGGCGCCAGAAAGATAAGCGCCGTCTACCACCACTTCATGGCCGGTAAGAAGCTGCAACGGATGCCCAGCTTCTTCGTTCATCCGTGAAAGGAAACGGAAGGAGACGTCGTCTCCCGAAGAATCTTTCACGCCCGAGAGCGTGCCTTCTTTACCGAGTTCCATGAGCAGGTTCGGTGAGAGTTTGAAGTGTACGCATACGGGGATATCGTATGCCCAGATCGGCAAATCGGTAGATTCGTGCAGGATCCTGAAATGTTCTTTCACTTCGGTTTCGCCCTGAAGTGCGTAGAACGGAGCAGTTGCCACTACGGCATCCACGCCATACTTTTCGGCCACGCGGATATGCTCGATAACGCGTTCAGTTTCGGTATCGATCACGCCACAGAGCACAGGAATCCGCCCATCGATAATGCGCATCGATTCTCTAATGATTTGCTCTCTGCGGGTATTCGTGGAGAACACTACTTCACCGCTCGAGCCGAGGACGAACAGAGCGTCAATACCGGCGTCTATCATCCGGTTGATTGTGCGCTCAAGCGAGGGCACATCTAGTTCGCCGTCTTTTAGCGGAATCGCCAGTGGCGGCACAACGCCACGAATCGGCTTCACCATTTGATTCTCTCCTCCTTGGGAGTTACCGCGAGAAGTTCGCGGTGTATATGTTTTGGGATTTGTGGAGGTGTTTAGGATGCGAGCGTCGGATGTAGAAGTGACGGCGCTGCGCCCAGCAACTTGCGGGTATACGGATCGTTAGGATGAGCGAGCAGCTGTGCCGCCGGTCCTTCTTCAACCACGAGCCCGGCATTCATTACGGCAATACGATCAGAGATATAGCGCACGGTTTGAATATCGTGCGAAATAAACACCATCGCCAAGCCGAGTTCTTGCTTGAGATCGTTGAGGAGGTTGAGGATCTGGGCACGCACGGAGACGTCCAAGGCGGAGGTTGGTTCATCCGCAATGATCGCCTTGGGGCCAATCGAAAGAGCACGCGCGATAGCGACGCGCTGCCGCTGGCCACCCGATAGCTGGCCGGGCAGAGCCCCGAGTGCGGAGAGCGGCAAACCCACGAGGCCTAGCAGTTCGCGTACGCGCTTTTCACGCGAGGCTTCATCCCCTATTTTGTGTACGCGCAGCGGATCAGCGAGCTGGTCTTGCACCGTCATACGCGGGTTAAGAGCCGTTGCAGGATCCTGGAATACCACCGATACAACTTTGCCAATGTGGCGCCGATCTTGGGCGGTGCGTTTGGTTACATCCTTACCCATGAAGAGCACTTTGCCACTGGTGGCTACTTGAAGCCCACACATCACGTTCGCGGTGGTGGATTTGCCACAGCCCGATTCGCCCACAATACCGAGTACCTTGCCAGGCAAGATCTTCATGTTCACCCCACGCACAGCATGCACGTGGTTGGGTTTGAAGATCGAGCCTGTGCGGGCTTTGAACGTTACCTCTACGTCTTGGAGTTCAATGATTGGCTGATCGGGATCAGTGTTCGTATGCATATTTTGCGCTGATGCATGCATGGCTCTTAGGCCTCCTTTCCCGTTGGCTGATATTTGGGTGCCCGCTTATAAACCCCTGGTTTATCCGGCAGAGCCGCATAGACGTGTTCAGGGCCTACAACCTCAAAGCTGAGCGGGATATCTTCGCCGTAGTCTGGGTGCGATGACCTTGGAGCGAAACGATCCCCAATCGGGAAGTCTCGCGGCGATGGTACCGTACCCGGCACTTGGTGTAGGCGCCCGGAACCACTTTCGATTGAAAGCACCGCACCGAGCAGACCTCGGGTGTATTCGTGCGTCGGGTTCTCCAAGAGTTCAGACGTCGGCGCCTGCTCCACTACCTGCCCGGCGTACATCACCGTGATCTTGTGTGCTACTTCTGCTACCAGGGCGAGGTCGTGCGATACGAACACCATGGCGAAGCCGAGCTTTTCACGAAGTTCGTTCAGCAGCGAAATCACCTGCTTTTGCACCGTCACATCGAGCGCTGTGGTGGGCTCGTCGGCGATCACGAGTTTCGGATCGCGCGTGAGAGCCATTGCGATCAGCACGCGCTGGCGCTGGCCGCCAGAAAGCTCGTGTGGATAGCTTTCGAGCGTACGTTTCGGATCGAGCCCTACAAGTTCTAGGAGCTCTTCGGCGGTGCGTGTGCCTCCGCGCTTCGTTAGCTGCTTCATCTGCGATTTGATAAGCATTGCTGGGTTGAGAGAGCTCAACGCGTCTTGGTAGATCATTGCCATCTCGTGGCCGAGAAGGCTCTGACGTTCCTTGGCAGGCATCGTCAAAAGATCGCGGCCTTGGTAGAGGATTTCACCTTCGAATTCGGCGCGTGGATCAATCAAGCCCATAATCGTAAGTGCCGTGATGGATTTACCGCATCCAGATTCACCCACCAAGCCCATCGTTTCACCTGGGCGCACCGTGAAGCTCACGTGATCTACGACGTTCACATCACCGTGGCGTGGGAACTTGATGCACAGATCTTTCACCTCAAGCAGCGGCGTCTCACCTTCGAACTGTGAGTCATCGAGACGATCGGAACGCTTCGTCTCTACAGATTCGAGGGCATCGAGGCGAGCCTGGAGCGACTCTGCCTGCTCTGCATAAGCACGGCGAGGATCGAGGAGAAGAGCATCTGCTTCACGATCTGCTGTGTTTTGTTCAACTTTTGCAGGGGTAGAAGCTGGAGCTGCCACCATCGCATCAGTGATGCCTTCAGAAATGATGTTGAGGCATAGCACCGTAATCATGATCAGCACGCCGGGGAAGAAGGCAGTCCACCATGCGCCGTAAATAATCGAACCATTCGCCGAAGCATCGGAGAGTACGTTACCCCAGGTTGGCACCATCACTGATTTCAAGCCTGAGCCAATAAAGGTAAGGGAGGCTTCCAAAATGATCGCGTCTGCTACGAGCACTGTGGCAAAGACGAGCACTGGCGCTGCAGTATTTCGGATCACGTGGCGGATGAGAATCCATGGCGCCCGAGCACCCGATACAATGACGGCTCGCACGTAGTCTTCGCCGTATGCCGCCATCACGTTCGCGCGCACAATACGTGCAAGCTGTGGCGTATATACGAAGGAGATGGCGAAGATAATCACGGCAACGAGGCCGATCTTGTTGCCTTTAGAGAACAGGCCAGAGAATACGAGCACCATTACTGCGGCCATCGCGATGCCTGGCACAGCCATCACAATGTCGAGGATGCGCATAATCACTTCGGATAGGCTCTTGCGCACGACGGCAGCGATTGCACCGATAATCGCACCGAATATCAATGCGATCAAAGCGGAGAACAGGCCAATTGCCATGGAGTAGCGCCCGCCCATCAGCAGACGCGAGAGTACGTCACGGCCAGAGAAATCGGTACCGAAGATATGCTCACTGCTGGGGGCTTGGAGCATAGCCGATGTATCTACATAGTTCGGATTGTAGGGAGTGATCCACTGGGCGATAGCCGAAATCACCACGATGATAGCAATCACAACTACCGAGATGCGTGCGCCGAGGCTCATGCTCTTCCAGCGATTGAATCTGATTTTCTTGCCTGATTCGGCAGCCTTTACGAGTTCTTGGGTTTTGTTCATCATGGCTATCACACAGACCTAATCCGAGGATTGATGAGGAGGTAGAGCATATCGACGATGATATTGACGACGATAAATGCGAGTGCCACCACGAGCGCCGCAGCCTGCACAACCTCTACTTGGCTGTTTTGTACGCCTTGCACAAGCACTTTGCCCATACCTTGGATGCCGAAAATAATCTCGATCACCACGGCGCCACCCATAAGGTAGCCAACGCGAAGGCCGAGTACCGTTACAGGGGTGATGAGGGCGTTGCGTAGCACGTTTCGAGAAATGACGACGGCGCGCGGGATACCTGCGCCAAGTGCAGTACGTACGTAGTCGCGATCGAGTTCTTCAACAACGGAGGTGCGCACTACGCGCGTCATCTGCCCGATCACTGGCGTTGCGAGCGCCACCGCGGGAAGGAACATGCGCGCTGCCCATCCGCCAAAGTCCTCAGTGAAGCGAGGCAAGGGGCCTGACACAGGTATTGCCTGGAGGTAGTTAAGCCCTAAAAGTACGAGAAGTGCTGCGAGCCAGAAGCTTGGCGTGCCGATGAAGCCCACGGAGAGCACACGGATCACTTGGTCTGGCCAGCGGTCGCGATACAGAGCTGCAATCACGCCGAGAGGGAAGGAAATGAGTACGGCGATGATCAGGCCGAAGAAGGTCAATTGAAGGGTGACTGGAAGGGCTGGTGCGATGAGGTCAATCACCTTGTGCGATGTACCCACACCGTAGATACCAAAATCGAGACTGAACAGACCCACGAGATAGTTCCAGTAGCGTACAAGCACCGGAATCGGTTTGCCGTCTGGGCTGCCGTCGTCGATGACGTAGCCGTGGGCAACGTTGAAGGCTTTCACTTGCCCGGGGTCTGAGGCGTTATCGCCAAGTGCTGCCCAAGCAGGATCGATAGGTGAAAGCTCCATAAGGAAGAACACGAGGATTGTGACGCCGATTGCCATGATCGGCAATGCGATGAGACGACGCCCAATTAGCCTTAGGAGGTTATTCACGATTACTCCTTTGCGTAAGAGTGGAGCGCATAAGTTGAGAAGAAGATTGCGGGAAATGCAGGGTGCCCATGTTCATTCAAGCGCTGCAGTGCGCTGTGAGTGAGCTAAATTGGGTGAAATTGAGCCATATCTGGCAAGCAAAAGGCGGGGCGGAAGCTGGAGCTTCCGCCCCGCCGATATTGAGTTCCGCATCATTGACGCGAAACGTCATGTATATGTGTGTATTATCTGGTGAGCTCGCGGCTGCGTTACTTCACGCTGGTGCCGATGAGCTGGAGACCAGTTACACCGATTGGCGTAACATTCTCTACCTTTTCAGGGTTGTATGCCGTGTAGAGAGTGTGGAAGACGAGCGGATAGAGAGCCGCCTGATCGGCAATCATATCCTGTACCTCGCCCCACTTAGCCTTGGCTTCATCACCGGTGAGCTTGGAGGCTTCATCCATGAGGCCTACAAGAGCTTCAGCAGCAGCCGGATCGGATTCGCTCAAGCGGTAGCGCTGATCCATCCACAGTGGGGAGAAGAACCAACCAGCGGTGAGTACGCCCGGATCAGCACCGAAGACGGATGCATCGCCTGGGGCTACGATCACATCGAAGTCACCCTGTGCGACGTAGTTGTTCCACACATCGCCTGATGCTTGCTGATCGAGGTTTACTGTGAGGCCGAGGGCTTCGAAGTTCTGCTTGATCTGTGGACCCATAGCGGCAATCCACGTATCGGTGGTGGTGAGCACGTTGATGGTGGTGCCTTCAGCCACACCGGCTTCAGCAAGGAGAGCCTTTGCCTTTTCTACATCGTAATCAAACTGCGGAGTTGCTTCCTTGTATGCATCGTTTGATTCTGGGAGGAAGGAGTTTGGCTCTGCACCAGCGCCGGAAAGCGCGGTGTCAATAATCGTCTGGGTGTCCACAGCGGTGAGCAGTGCCTGGCGGGTGAGCTTGTTATCGAACGGAGCCTTGGTGGTGTTGAAGGTCATCATAGCGATGCCATAAGCGGTTGCTTCTTCAACTTTCCAGCCTGCAGATTCGAGCTGCTCGATGCCCTGAGGATCTACAGCTTCCACGATATCGGTGGTGCCGCCAAGAGCTGCGGTGAGGCGAGCAGTAGCGTCACGCGAATTGTCGTAGTGGATGTTCGCCACGGTTGCAGGGTTCGGGCCGTTGTAGTGCTCGTTTACCGAGAGCTCCTGCGTGGTGTCGGTGATGGTGTCGTACTTGTACGGGCCAGAACCGATTGGCTTCGCCGTCAGCTCATCGAATGTAGCCGAGGATGGAACGATCTTGATATCTGCCAAGCGCTCCTTGAGGTATTCCATTGGCTGGTTGAGCTTGATCGTTACGGTGGTATCGTCTTTTGCTTCAATCGAATCGATGAAGGTGATGAATGCGGCGTAAGGGCTGGTGACGTCCGTACCAGATGAATCCTTCTCGCCGTCCACGATACGCTTGTACGAAGAGACG
>JALFZJ010000017.1 GCA_022783665.1 Arcanobacterium sp. | reverse complement strand
TACGCCCCCGCTCTCAGATCGCGGCGGCAGCAGGTTTGGAACTTGCAGACGACGCATCCGTGCTCGTTGATGAGATGCAGCGCACCTCGGATCCCGACGTCTATTCTGGTGGTGACGTAGCCTCGGCGCTGATGATCTCTGGTGCCCGTCGCTCCACAATGCTTGCCGGGCCAGCAAATAAACAAGGCAGACGCATTGCCGACGCCATTTTTGCAGATGCGATTGAACGTGGCGAAAGCACTGTAAAGCCGCCGCGTGTGATACCGGCAAAACCTGCTCTTGGTACCACGATCGTGGGATGTTTCGATGTGATCGCTGGTTTCACTGGAATTCAGGAGGCCGAGCTCTTACAGCTTGGTATCGAATATGAAGCAGTGCGCATCGATTCAGACTCCAATGCCGGATACTATCCAGGTTCGCAGCCTTTGAGCATTGTGGGCTATGTGCGGATCAACGACGGCGTGCTCTTGGGTGCAAGCGTTGTAGGAGGTAAAGGAGCCGACAAGCGGCTCGATGTGCTAGCCACTGCAATCACAGCAGGCATGAACGCTAACGATCTTGCTGAACTTGAACTGGCATACGCCCCACAGTTCAGCCATTCAAAAGACGCAGTGAACCTTCTCGGCTACGTTGCCAGCAAACGTGTGGGATGACGGCCGGTATCCGGGCGCGTCTCTCAACACGCGCAGGCGCTAACTAGACACACGTAAGCGCTACCCAGACACACGTCAGGGCGCACGGCTCGTTAGGGAATCACCATGTGTGGGCGGGTGAGTACATCCTCACCCGCCCACACATGCTTCGCTCAAACGAATCTAGCTGTTACGAATGCTCACCTCTGCACTTTTTTGCGCTCGGCGAGTATCCCGATGTTGCCACTATTCGAAATGTGCCAACTATCAGAGCAGACCCAGAGCCTTGACTGCTTCGAGTTCCTCTTGTGCTTTCTGAGCAGAGTAATCGATACCGGCGCGTGTCTCTTCTGAGATCTCCAAGCCTTCGACTACCTTCCACTCGCCACCATCGGAGGTGCATGGGAGGCCGAAAGCCAAACCTGCTGGCACATCGTACTGGGAACCATCAGTCATGACCGCCGAGGAAACCCAATCGCCTTCGGCGGTACCCAAAGCCCAATCACGCATATGATCGATGGCAGCACCTGCAGCAGAGGCAGCCGAAGATGCACCGCGAGCCTCGATAATTGCAGCGCCACGCTTGGCGACGACTGGCACAAAGTAATCTTTACGCCATGCGTCGTCTACCAAATCCTTAGCTGCTTTCTCGCCAACCGTTGCATAGGAGAGGTCTGGGTACTGATCTGCGGAGTGGTTGCCCCACACCACCATCTTCTTGATCTCGCGCACCGATACGTCCAGCTTTTCGGCGAGCTGCGAGATGGCGCGGTTGTGATCCAGACGCATCATCGCCGTGAAACGGCTCTTAGGCACATCTGGTGCAGAATTTGCTGCGATAACGCAGTTCGTATTGGCAGGATTGCCCACTACCAACACGCGCACATCATCAGCCGCATGATCGTTGATTGCCTTGCCTTGCGGGCCAAAGATGCCACCGTTTGCCTCGAGCAGATCTGCACGCTCCATACCCTTCGTGCGAGGACGGGCACCTACCAACAAGGCATAAGACGTACCATCAAATGCCACGTTCGGATCATCGGTAATGTTGATGCCCTCAAGCAACGGGAAAGCGCAGTCGTTCAGCTCCATTGCCGTGCCTTCTGCAGCTTTCAGCGCCGGGGTGATTTCAAGCATATTCAAGATAACCGGCTGATCTGGGCCGAGCATCGCGCCGGAGGCAATACGGAACAGCGCAGCATAACCAATGTTTCCTGCCGCACCCGTTACCGTGACGACGACGGGCTTCTTCAGTTCTGCCATAGAATTCAACTCCTCTGTTAAATCAGTGGAAGCGGATAATCGCAATCCATTACAAGGATACCGCGTTCACTACCGCTAGTAGCAGCGCTTAGGCCTATATCAAAACCCGTATCGGCATACCCGATTCGGCTACCTTTCGCCGCTGAGATTACGCGTTTAGCTACGCCGTGCCGCCGCGGATGCATCCAACGATGCGGCGAGATACCTTAACGCCGATGCTTGCGATAAAACTCGATGAGGCCACGTGTGGATTGATCCTCTCGAGCAATCGCTTCACGATCGCCACTTACCGCGTCATTCAGCGCAATCGCCATCTGCTTGCCTAGCTCCACACCCCACTGATCAAAGGAGTCGATCCCCCACACAATACCCTGCACGAACGTAATATGTTCGTAGAGCGCAATCAGTTCGCCGAGCACTTGGGGAGTCAATGCGCTCGCCATAATGGAAGCCGTGGGCTTATTCCCAGGGAACACACGTGCACTCACAAGCTCTTCGGGTGTGCCTTCTTCTCGCACTTCTTCGGCAGTCTTACCAAAAGCAAGCGCTTTCGTCTGGCCGAAGAAATTTCCAAGGAACAACTCATGCTGATCTTGATCGCCGTCCGAAATCGGATAGGCCGGATTTGCAAATGCGATAAAATCAGCCGGAATAAGCTGCGTGCCCTGGTGAATGAGCTGATAGAAGGCGTGTTGCCCGTTCGTCCCTGGCTCACCCCAGAACACTTCACCTGTCTGCGTCGTCACCTCAGATCCGTCCCAGCGAACGCGCTTACCGTTCGACTCCATCGTAAGTTGCTGCAAATATGCCGGGAATCTGTGAAGCAATTGCGAATACGGCAATACTGCATGGGTGGCAGCACCGAGGAAGTTGGTATAAAACACATTGAGAAGCCCCATAAGTAGTGGCACATTCTCATGCGCGGGAGCGTTGACGAAATGCTCATCCATAAGGCGGAAGCCAGTCAAAAACTCTTCGAAACGCCGCGGACCGATAGCAATCGCAAGCGATGTACCTACAGCTGAATCTACCGAGTATCGGCCCCCTACCCAGCTCCAGAAGCCAAAAGCGTTCTCCGGTTCAATGCCGAACTCTTCTACTTTGCCTAGGTTCGTAGAGACGGCGATGAAATGCTTGGCTACTGCCCCATCCGTATCGATTCCCCGATCTTCGAGCGCTTCGAGAAGCCACGCACGGGCTTGGCGCGCATTCGTCATCGTCTCGAGTGTGGTAAACGTCTTCGACGCCACGATGAACAGCGTCGTCTCTGGATCAACTCCACCAAGTTTCGAGACGATATCCGTTGGATCGATATTAGACACAAAACGGCATCTCATGCCCTGCTTGACGTAGGGTTTTAGCGCCTCGTATGCCATCACTGGCCCTAGGTCAGAGCCACCGATACCGATATTGACGATCGTGTTGATCGGCTTGCCTGTAATGCCAAGCCACTGGCCAGAGCGAACTCTATCAGCGAAAGCATAGATGCGTTCCAGCGTCTGGTGAACTTCGGCTACGACGTCTACACCCTCAACGTCGAGTGAATCGTCTTTGCGCCGGCGCAACGCCGTGTGGAGCACCGAGCGGTTTTCTGTAACGTTGATGCGATCCCCTCGCAGCATTGCATCACGCCGAGAGGGCAGCCCCACCTCGATGGCGAGTTCGAGCAACGCATCCTTGATTTCCTCAGTGAGATACGACTTCGACAAATCAACGTAAAGATCACCAGCCACGAACGTATTGTTAGCTGCCCGCTGTGGATCGTTAGCAAACCACTCACGGAAGTTTACGTTGAGCTCGTTGCGTAGTTGCGTAAGGCGAGCCCACGCAGGGGTTCGAGTTGCATCAACTGGTGCGTCCATGTTCCCTCTCAATCGATAGTGCCGAGCCAGTCGGTAATCTCGTGCACGCAACCACATCGAGGAACGAGCCATACGCTGAGATCACTGACGGCATGCGCCCATTCTATCGCGTAGGTGCGTCCCGTTCAGAAAATAGGACCAGCGCCTTTGAGTAAGCCGCTTTTTGGCATGTAGAGTGGTTGAAGGTGTGGTGTGGTTTATCCCACCGTCACACCTTGGAACCACACGAGCACATACTCATGCGTGGGGTTCGTATGCGGCGAACCAAACGGCGGGTAATGTGCGCCCGAGTATTGCGTGCTGCACTACCACATACTCGGCCGTCACAACATAAGGAGCAATTGTGGGCGCAAGCGCTGAAGCAGTGAAGATTGGTGTATTGACCTCCGGCGGCGATGCCCAAGGCATGAATGGTGTTGTTCGCGCCGTGGTGCGCACCGCCTTGCATGAAGGCGCGCGTCCGTTCGCAATCCACGAGGGATGGAAAGGCGCTGTGGATGGCGGCGATCTCATCCGTGAGATGGAGTGGAAAGACGCCGGTGGCATTCTTTCCGAGGGTGGAACCAGTATCGGTACCGCACGTTCCGATGAGTTCCGCACCCGTGATGGAATCAAGAAAGCAGTAAAGAACCTCGTATTCAACGGGATCGACCGCTTGGTGGTAATCGGCGGCGACGGCACACTCTCTGGCGCAGACGAACTTCGTGAGCTATGGCCAGAACTGTTAGCAGAACTAGCCAAAGATGGTGATATCGATTCCGAAACGGCAAAACGCCATGAGCGATTGCATATTGCTGGTGTGGTTGGCTCGATCGATAATGATCTCGTCGGCTCGGATATGACGGTGGGTGCTGATTCGGCTCTTCACCGCATTATCGAAGCGATCGACGCGATTTCGTCTACCGCTGCCTCTCACCAGCGCACCTTCATAATCGAGGTAATGGGACGCCGCTGTGGCTACCTCGCGATGGTGGCTGCAATTGCCGGCGGATGCGACTACGTGCTGATTCCAGAGCTCCCACCGGCAGACGGCTGGGAAGATGCCATGTGTGAGAAGCTCAAGATCGGCCGTGAACGCGGACGCCGCGAATCTATCGTGATTGTTGCTGAAGGCGCAACTGATCGGGAGGGAAATCCGATCACGTCGAACTATGTGAAGGAAGTACTCGCTGAGCGCCTCGGAGAAGATGCGCGAGTGACGGCGTTGGGGCACGTACAACGTGGCGGCACGCCGTCTGCCTATGACCGCTGGATGCCGACACTTTTGGGTTACACCGCAGCGCATGAATTGATCAACGCCGATGAAAACACCGAGCCGCTGATTGTTGGCACACAGCAGCACCATATTGTGCTGCTTCCGCTCATGCAGACCATCGAGAACACGCGAGCGGTGAAGAAATATCTGCAAAACGGCCAGTGGGACGAAGCCGTGGCCTCACGCGGCGCGGAGTTCGGTGAGCTTATCGACGTCTTCACGCGTATTTCCAAGCCCACATCTGAAAGTGGAGAGAAGAACAATACTGATTCCCCACGTGCCCCGCGCGTAGCGATTTTGCATGGCGGCGGCCTCGCACCAGGGATGAATCCGGCTGCTCGCGCTGCGGTGAAGCTCGGCATAGAACGTGGTTTTACTATGCTCGGCATCCAAGGTGGCTTCCAGGGCCTGCTCGAAGGAGCCGTGCGCGAATTGCGGTGGGGCGATGTAGAAGGGTGGGCTGAAGACGGCGGAGCCAAGCTTGGCACTCGGCGCACGATTCCATCATCAGAGAATTACTATAAGATGGCTCGCGCCATCGAGGATAACGATATCGACGCTCTCATTATGATTGGCGGATTCAAGGGCTACCGCGCTGTCTATGATATGTACCAGCAGCGAGACCATTACCCTGCGTTCAAGATTCCTATGGTGTGCGTGCCAGCTTCCATCGACAACAACCTCCCAGGATGCGATATGTCGATCGGTGCAGATACTGCCTTGAACTCGAATGCATCAACGCTGGATAAGATTCGCCAGTCGGCAGAAGCTTCGCGGCGCTGTTTCGTTACCGAGACGATGGGCCGCAAATCGGGATATCTTGCATTAATGAGCGCTATTACTACAGGCGCAGAGCAAGTGTACCTGTATGAAGATGGCATCACATTGGCTGGTCTGGCAGCCGATGTGCAGCGCATGATTCAGGCGTTTGAGCAGGATCGTACTCTCTATCTTGTGGTTCGTAATGAGGATGCGTCAGAGTATTACACCACGGATATGCTGCGGCGTATTTTTGAACAAGAAGGCGGCGATACCTTCGACGTTCGCACTATGATTCTTGGCCACGCACAGCAAGGTGGCAATCCTTCCCCATCGGATCGCGCTCTCGCTACGCGCCTCGTCGACGCAGCAATCAACGAGCTCGATGAGCTCCTGAAAGCCGGCAAGACGGATGCCGTACATATTGGCCATCATCACGGCAGGCTCGAAACGTACCCCGTAAACCACATGCCAGACCTTATCGATATGGCGGATCGTCTTCCCTATGATCCATGGTGGCGCGGGCTGAAGAACGTGTTGTATGTGCTATCGAATCCTCATTTCAACACAGATCTCGGGCGGCTTCCGATCGTTGAGGATCTCACCGGCACTCAGCATAGCAATAGACGCTAGATCCTACTCTCGCGGGTAATAGTCCTGCTGTGTCATAGCTCCGGGCTATGACACAGCAGGACTATTACCCCATATTGAGAAGAATCCAAGTATCCCAGCCAAGATAAGTAGCGTGGCGACGTCTATCGGTGTGCGCCGTACATGCGGCACAATCCCGCGCGTATCCACCGCGCGGATGCATGCCAGTATCACCAAACTTGCGGCCAGCGCTGCTGACGCAACTCGCACGTTCCACACGTATCCAATCGCAATAACGGCAGCCAACCAGCCAACGAGCGCCACATAGTAACCAATCGGAGGAAGATCTTTCACCTCTCAAGCATAACGCGTGCTATCGGATTGGCCACATGAATCTTGAGCCAGAGCTTCAGTGCGCGAAGTGGCGTGCCCCTGTGAGATACATCGTGATGCCCGCTGCTCGAGCCGCGTCGATCACTTCGCCATCACGGATTGAACCGCCCGGCTGTACGACGGCCTTCACACCGGCGTCTGCGAGAATCTGGAAACCATCAGCAAAAGGGAAGAATGCATCAGATGCAGCCACCGCTCCCCGTGCGCGCTCAGGCGCTTGTGTGGTGTGATCTGCTTGAGCCCCTCCGGCTGTATCAGCGTTCGATTCGACTTCCACCCCAAGTGTGTCGGCCCTTTCAACGGCGAGGCGGCAGGAGTCTACGCGGTTTACCTGCCCCATGCCAATGCCCACGGTTGCTCCATCGTGAGCGAGCAAAATGGCATTCGATTTAGTGGAGCGGATCGCCCGCCAGGCAAATTCAAGATCTGCAAGAGTGTCGGCATCAGCCGCTTCACCGCTCACCAACTTCCAATTGGCAGGATTATCTCCGGGTGCATCGATGCGATCCCGCTCTTGTATGAGGAGACCGCCAGTGATTTCCTTCGACTCATATTCTGGCACTATGCGATCGACCACCAGAATCCGCAAGTTCTTTTTCTCTTTGAGTAGCTCAAGCGCGTGCGCATCATAGCTAGGCGCTGCGATCACCTCGGTGAATATCGGGCGTACTTGTTGAGCCATCTCAAGCGTCACTTCAGAGTTAGCCGCAATCACTCCCCCGTATGCAGATACAGGGTCGCACGCGTGGGCTTTTGCGTGTGCTTCGGCAATAGTATTTCCTACTGCCACGCCGCACGGATTAGCGTGTTTGACCACAGCTACAGCGAACCCTTCGTGATCATAGGCGGCACGCACCGCAGCATCGACGTCTTGGTAATTGTTGTAGCTCATAGCTTTTCCGTGGAGCTGGCGAGCATTGGCGATACCGCCCTTGCCACCAACTTCGGCATACACTGCAGCTCTTTGATGGGGATTCTCGCCGTAGCGGAGCTCGTGCTTAAGCTGCCAAGCACCGCCATGATAGTGCGGCGCCATCTGGACTGACTCCGCGGTAGCAGCTTCGGCGCCTGCGCCCCGAGACGTGGAATCCTCAGCAGCTTTCCCCTGAGCACGCCCCCCATCAGGCACCATGACGCCAGCCATCCAGTTTGCGATCGCAGTATCATAGGCAGCAGTATGCGCGAAAGCAGCACATGCAAATTGAGCGCGTTGCTCATAGGTGGTACCACCGGAGCGAACGGCATCAATGATCGTTGGGTAAGACGCCGGATCCACCACAATCGCCACATCTTGATGGTTCTTCGCCGCAGCTCTGACCATCGCTGGGCCGCCAATGTCGATTTGTTCGATTGCCTCAGGCACTGTTGCTCCTGTGGCGATCGTTTCACGGAAGGGATATAAGTTCACCACAACCAGATCGATTGCTTCAATGCCCAGCTCGTTCATCTGCTCGCGGTGGCTCTGAAGCTCACGGTTTGCCAAAATCCCTCCATGGATTTTGGGGTGAAGAGTTTTTACACGGCCATCGAAGGACTCTGGGAATCCCGTCACGGTTGCTACATCCGTAACGGGAAGTCCTTGTGCTGCGATCGTCTGCGCGGTGGAGCCGGTGGAGATGATTTCACATCCCGCCTCGTGAAGCGCTGTTGCTAGTTCGGTGACTCCAGTCTTGTCATATACAGAAATCAAGGCGCGGCGGATGGGAATCTGCACTGTTTCTCCTTCAAGCATGTGAAAATCGGCTGAGAGTATTCAGCCGATTGCAGTTCACATACTACGAAGTATAGGAGGCAAAGAGGAAAGCCGTCTCAAATGCTGGTGAAGGTTACGTTACTACTGGCTTGAAGGGTGAGACTCGCCGTCTGTTGAACGCTCCACTCTCATATCCTTCGAACGCTCTGCGCTGACGTTTCCCACGCTGGCATCAGCGTTGGTAGCGCCGTGCTCCGGGCGTTTCTCGTAAGACGTATCCTCGAACGGTGCCGCCTCTCGCGTAGCGTTATTCACGGCTTGGATCGTAGCGGCACCGCGTGAATTACTAGACGCAGCGTTTGCGGAAACGACGTGCGCTCCAGCAGACGGCGTAGCGCCCATACTGTTACAGCTTCTCACGGTCCAGGCAACGGCAGGGATGAAAGTAATGAGGATCCAGCCCATTACACACAGAAGCATCATCCACGGCACCGCACCGGTTAGAGCGGCTCCGCCCATACGCCCGGACGCCATAAATGCCGCTATCGCTGACGCGAAACCACACGCCAATGCAAGAGCCGCAATACGCGCAAGTTCCTCGGTCATGGTTCCACGCTCACGCGTCTTGAGCGTTTTGACGTACCTCCATGCCATGAGGCCGCACAACAACAATGGCACGATCGCGAATGCCAGATACCACCGATGGTATGGGGGAATAGCACCGAACACAGGAATGCCAGGTATGGGATGGAGACGTTCCGTATATATCGCAAAGAACGCATCATTGATGCTGAAACCGGCGCCAAGCACCCAAGAGCCCGCCCATACAATGAAGTTCGGAAGGTATAGAAGCTGTAGCAGCGCAAGCCCTATTCCGCCCGAAATTCCGGCAAAGTAGGCGTGATGGATGTCAAGAATGCGAGAAAGGCCGCTGAGCCCAGCTAGGGCAAATACAGCGCACGCCATAAGGATGAACCCTACAAGAACGCGGCGAACCCACGGCACTATCGGTTCCGTATACGCCCACAGCGGTGTACGAGGAAGAATTCGCTGTGCTGAGCAGTACGCGGCCGCAGCAAGGCCGATAAAGAATGCACCAAATATGGCATACCACCACGTGCCTCCGGGGCGGACGATCAGACCAATAATGGCTACGATAGCAGCTTGAATTGCCGCGAACGCTACAATTCGGATCCACACCGGCTGAACCTTAGCCTTAAGGTTACCGCGCCTTTCTGGCACTGTGCGTTCCGCACTCATTTCCATGCGCGGCGTCTGCACCCAGCCGGTGGCGAGCTCTCCGCGCTGCATAACTGAGCGTGCCGATCGTATGGATGCAAGAACGTTCAGCACAACGATCGAGCCGGGCATTACACCAAGCACACTGCCCGCGATCTGTATGTTTCCGCCATAGCTTGTCAGCCACAATCCGGTGGCCGCCCGCGCAGCGTCTGGCCACGTCGTCTCACCCAGTAGAGGACTCGCCGCCGTAAGGGCATAGAAGAACAACGAAAACACCAAGAACAGAAGCCACGAGACGACGACGGGCAAAGAGGCCGCCCGTACAATACCGGCATTCGTGGGTTCAAAACTGCGGGTAACATCCATCACTATATTTTTTCGTGTTCACTTCATGATTCACGGATTCTCCTGCGGTGTGTCGAGCACATCACCACGGCGTTTGTCCACACTGCAGTTCGCATCACCACTGCCACACATGCATTGAATAACGTGCAGCCCCCCGTGTTCGAAGCACCTCACCATCTAACTCATATAGGTGATGGCGGGCTCCAACCCACTGGGTAAAAGACCCGCCATCCACACATATAAACAGCTAAACGTTCGCGGCCTATAAGCTCTTCAGTATCTCTCGTGCCAGATTTGCCGTCTCAGTCGGCGTCTTGCCAACCTTCACACCTACAGCTTCGAGAGCCTCCTTCTTCGCTGCAGCCGTGCCGCTAGATCCAGATACGATAGCACCCGCGTGCCCCATCGTCTTACCTTCCGGCGCGGTAAACCCTGCGACGTATCCTACAACGGGCTTCGTCACGTTTTCGGAGATGAACTTCGCAGCACGTTCTTCAGCGTCACCACCGATTTCACCGATCATGACGATGAGATCAGTTTCTGGATCATCCTGGAATGCTTTGAGCGCGTCGATATGGGTGGTACCGATGATTGGATCCCCACCGATGCCAATGCACGTCGTAAAGCCAATATCGGAGAGCTCGTACATCATTTGGTACGTGAGCGTACCCGATTTTGACACCAAGCCGATCCGCCCTGGGCCAGTAATATCCGGCGGCGTGATACCTACGTTTGATTGGCCTGGCGTAATAATGCCCGGGCAGTTCGGGCCGATAATCTGCACGCCTTTTTCCTGCGCATAGGTGAAGAACTCAGCGGTATCTTTTACCGGAACGCCTTCGGTAATAACCACAACGAGACGCATACCAGCATCCACAGCTTCGATAACAGCGCCCTTGGTGAACGCTGGGGGAACGAAGATAACTGACACTTCTGCGCCCGTCGCCTCTTTTGCCTCAGCAACCGTTGCATATACCGGAATTGAGACTGTGCCTCCTGTGCGGTTTTCCTTGCCCCAACCGATTGGCTCAACGTCGAAGTCTACCGACGTACCTGCCTTGCGCGGATTAGTTCCAGCTACAATCTGGGTACCAGCACCGAGCATACGGCGCGTGTGCTTCTGGCCTTCAGAACCCGTCATGCCCTGGACGATTACTTTGTCGTCTTTCGTGAGAAAAATAGCCATCTTGTATATCCGCCTTTACTTCGCCGCCAACTCGGCTGCCTTGGCAGCAGCGCCGTCCATTGTGTCTACCATCGTGACGAGTGGATGGTTCGCTTCCTTGAGGATCGCGCGCCCTTCTTCCACCTTGTTTCCGTCGAGACGAACGACGATCGGCTTGGTTGCACCATCTCCAAGAATCTCAAGTGCCTTCACAATACCGTTCGCTACTTCGTCACATGCCGTAATGCCGCCGAAAACGTTGACGAACACCGATCGCACTTCGTCGTCATTCAAAATCACATCAAGACCATTGCTCATCACTGTGGCGTTGGCACCACCACCGATATCGAGGAAGTTTGCAGGGCCGACGCCATACTGCTCGCCTGCGTAGGCCACGACGTCAAGCGTAGACATGACAAGACCCGCGCCGTTGCCGATAATGCCAACTTGCCCACCTTCGAGTTTGACGTAATTCAAACCGAGCGCCTTAGCCTTTGCCTCGAGGGGATTCTCCGTCTTTTTGTCGACGAGGCCTTCGTGTTCGGATTGGCGGAAACGAGCGTTATCGTCTACAGTGACTTTGCCGTCGAGAGCGATGATATCGCCCTGCTCAGACTGAACGAGCGGGTTGACTTCGACGAGCGTAGCATCTTCGCCAGCATAGACATCCCATAGCTTTTCAATCACGGGAGCGATCTTCGCGCCAAGTTCTGGCTCGAAACCTGCTGCGTCTACGATTTCTTGGGCTTTGGCTGCATTGATACCCACATTGGGATCAACTGGAACTTTCGCGAGCGCCTCAGGACGCTCTTTGGCCAAAACCTCAATCTCCATACCGCCCTCTTTCGAGCACATCGCAAGGTAGCGGCGTTCGGAACGATCGAGGAGTACCGAGAAGTAGTATTCTTCCTTAATATCGGCACCAGCTGCAATGAGAAGGCGATTCACGGTGTGACCTTTGATATCCATACCAAGGATGGCGCTTGCCTTCTCCTGAGCCTCTTGTGGAGTTGAGGCGATCTTCACACCGCCCGCCTTGCCGCGGCCACCAGTTTTCACCTGGGCCTTCACGACGACGATACTACTGAGTTTGAGTAACTCTTCGGCTGCCTTATATGCTTCTTCAGGCGTATCAACTACAATGCCTGGAAGCACTGGAACATCATGTTTCGCGAACAGTTCGCGTGCTTGATATTCGTAGAGATCCACGAAGTTTCCTTCCGCTTGGCGAATGTCTCGTCATCGAGACTACGTATGAAGCTTACTAGTTCTTCGTCACTAGCATAGGACTTTTCGCCTACCACTTACATCTTATCTCTCACAATTCCTCATACTGATAAAGTCACAGTTTTTGTAGCGGGGCATAACGCAGCATGAGCCGCTTCTTCGCGCCATTATCGAATTTGACCTCAGCGACTGTTGATTTGCCAGCCCCTTCGAATGCCAACACTTTTCCTTTACCAAAAGATTTGTGCACAACACGATCTCCAACATTCAAGCCACTAGTATCGGGGGCTCCTGAACGTGAAGGCGCTGAGGGCGAAGCTGCATGCGCAGCAGCGGCATCGGCGCTCGCGTCGATCTGTGCATCATTGCGGGTTTTCTTCTTCGCAACACCTAGTTTTCCAGGCACGAATGTGCCGGCGCCGATCGGCGGCGCGAAATCGTCGTCTGAATCGTAGCTGCCGTACGCGCTTCCACCCCCTCGAGACTTTCCCCAGGCGGCACGCCTGCCACTCCCCCGGTTTTGTGCGTCATCCCATTGCGAACGCCCCGCACCCCATCCAGAGGTGCCGAAACCTCTTGATGAGGAGGAAGCAGAACCAAATAGTGCATCTATCGAGGATTCGTCCCGGCGCCACTCAATCACATCCTGAGGTATTTCTTCCAAGAAGCGCGACGGGGGAAGCTCTTGAGGCGCTCCCCACTGGGAACGTGCTGCAGCACGCGTCAGATACAGCCGCTGGCGCGCTCGCGTCAGCGCCACATAGGCAAGACGACGCTCTTCGGATAGTTCCTCTTGAGAGCCGAGTGAACGGATATGAGGAAACGTGCCGTCTTCAAGACCCGTAACGAACACCACCGGAAACTCTAGCCCTTTCGCTGTATGTATCGTCATCAGCACAACTTCACCCTCGGTGCCTTCCTCATCGGGTATTTGATCCGCATCCGATACAAGCGACACATGATCCAAGAAGTCCTCCACGGTAGCTTCCGGATTCATTACCGCATAGTCTGAGGCCACCGAGTGCAACTCGGCCAGATTCTCGAGGCGCGTCTCGTCCTGAGGATCGTTAGATGACTGAAGCATCTGGGTGTAGCCCGATTCGTCGAGTACCGAATCAAGAATCTCCGCCAGAGCCTCACCGCCAGCTGCGCGTTTACGCAAGCCAACAAGCGTAGTGACGAAGGCTTGAATCGCCGACCGTGCACGAGGGGTGAGACCTTGAACTTCTCCGTGCCCCTCATGGGGAAACGCTACCTCTTCTAAAGCAGCCCCGAAGGAAATCTGCCACAGTCGCGCGTGCTGAGCTACGGCGTCTTGCGCTTTTGCTCCAAGTCCACGCCGAGGTTCGTTAAGGACGCGCCTGATCGACACCGTATCATCGGGATTAATGACCGCATGAAGATAAGCAATTGCATCCTTAATCTCTTTGCGATCATAAAACTTCGTTCCGCCCACAACCTTGTAGGGCACGCCGGCGCGCACGAGCATTTCTTCAAGAGCCCGCGATTGCGCATTAGCTCTATAAAAGACGGCGATATCACGATACTTATAACCTTGCTCCGCCCGTAGGTGATCTATTTCGTCTACCACGAAGCTCGCCTCGTCGAGCTCACTATCGGCAACGTAGCCAACAAGCTTTGCACCATCGCCTGCGTCCGTCCATAGGTTCTTCGCTCGCCTACCGCGATTGTTTGAAATCAGCGCATTAGCAGCCGAAAGAATGTTCTGCGTTGATCGATAGTTTTGCTCAAGCAAAATCGTAGTGGCATTCGGAAAATCATCTTCAAAAGATTCAATGTTGCGAATCGTCGCACCACGGAAAGCGTAAATCGACTGATCAGCGTCCCCAACCACAGTGAGTTCCCCATGCACTGCATCACGCTCATCACCGGCCAGGATTTTCACGAGCTGATACTGCGCCGTGTTTGTGTCTTGATATTCATCCACTAAGATATGGCGGAAACGACGTCGGTACTGCTCGGCAATGAGCTCATTCGATCGCAGCAGTTGCACGGTCTTCATGATGAGATCATCGAAATCTACTGCATTAGCGGCAGCGAGCCGCGTTTGGTAGCCGCGATAGGCTTTCGCGAGCACGAGTTCGTCCTGGTTACTAGCCTGTTCTTCTGCTTGTGTAACACTCACCATCTCGTTTTTCAAATCTGAGACTTTATGCACCAGCGATTTGGGCGTGTACTGTTTGGCATCAATTTCATCCTCAGCACACACCATTTTCATCAAGCGCTGTTGATCGGCGGCATCATAGATCGTAAACGTCGACCGCATACCGAGTGCTTCGTGCTCTGCGCGCAATATCCGAACGCACGCAGAATGGAAAGTCGAAATCCACATTCTGTGCGCCACCGGCCCAAGCATTTGCTCAAGACGCTCGCGCATTTCCTTTGCCGCTTTATTGGTGAATGTAATGGCAAGGATCTCTCCTGCGCTCACGCGTCCCGAGGCAATAAGGAAGGAGATCCGCGTAGTGAGTACCCGCGTCTTTCCCGAGCCGGCTCCAGCAATCACGAGAAGATGGCCTCCGGAGTGCGTTACGGCTTTGTATTGGGCAGGGTTAAGCCCTGCGAGAATCGCATCAAGCTGAGACTGCGTCGCACTTTCCAATGAGCCGGTTTCTCCTCGGCCGCCGCTACTCGCGCCGAACGAGCGCGAAGAGGTGGCACCTCCAGCCGATCCGTCGTCTGCGCGCATACCAGGCATAGACGGCACCGCCCCCGAATTTGCGCGATGAGGCGATGCGCCGCGCTGAGTTGCAATCTTTTGATGCAAACGTTCCATTGCTTGGGAAAAAGCGTCTGTTGAATGGTGATTCGAAGATGTCATAGCTCTACTAGGGTACGCTACCGCGCGTGTAGAAATCTTTAGACGTTCGCTATCTCTGTTCGGCCCATCGGAGCCTGCAGGCCACTACTAGCATCGCGAAGCCCCGCACAAAACTGCCACGATCCCACCGGGCTGAACCCACCCGAGCACGCTAGGTACGCCGCATATTGGGCTCTACGCGCTGAACTATGCCAAAGACTCAAGATACTCTGTATGGAGTTCCACAGGTACGGGATATTTTCCCGAAAAACATGCCGTGCACAGCACATTGCGTTCAAGGCCGATCGAATCAAGCATTCCCTGCATCGTCAAATACCCGAGCGTATCGGCATCGATGGATTTTCGCACGCCCTCCACGTCAAACTCGTTGGCAATAAGCTCAAGACGCGTTGCAAAGTCTATGCCGAAGAAGCACGGCCATTTCACAGGTGGAGAAGAAATGCGCACATGTACTTCGGCGGCGCCTGCATCACGCAACATCGTCACGAGCTGGCGCTGGGTATTGCCTCGCACGATCGAATCATCTACTACGACCACTCGCTGGCCTTCAATAACCTCCCGCATAGGGTTCAGTTTCAGGCGGATACCCATCTGGCGCATAGCTTGAGTGGGCTGAATGAATGTACGCCCCACATACGCGTTCTTCACAAGGCCCTGGGCGTATGGGATGCCCGATTCTTGTGCGTATCCAATCGCCGCAGGCGTGCCCGAATCTGGAGTAGCGATCACAATATCGGCATCCACGGGAAACTCTCGAGCCAGAGTACGCCCCATTCGATTTCGCACAGAGTTGATTGATTGCCCAGCAATCCTCGTATCTGGCCGCGCAAGGTAAACGTATTCGAACGCACAGCCGTGTGGTGTGGCATTCCCGAAAATCACCGATCGTACGCCTCGCTCATTGATGGCGAGCATTTCCCCTGGCGCCACTTCGCGTACGAACTTCGCGTTCACGATATCGAGCGCCGCCGTTTCCGATGCCACAACCCAGCCATTTCCGAGCCTACCGAGCACAAGCGGGCGGAAACCGTTAGTGTCGCGTGCCGCATAGAGAGTACTCTCATCCATGAAGACGAGCGAAAATGCGCCTTGGAGCTGAGGCAAGATCTCTAGCGCCACTTCCTCAAGATTCGAGTGCTCACTCTTTTTGCTAAACAGCGCAGTGACTACGGCCGTATCCGTTGAAGATCCGTGCCCGAGTTCCCCGCGCAGATCTGTGCCCGACTCTTCGTGCACGGCCTCCATCAGTTCGCGCACATTCACGAGATTGCCGTTGTGAGCCAGAGCTACCGTGCCAAACTGCGTTGCTCCGAGCGTGGGCTGTGCGTTCGCCCACGAGCCGCGCCCCGTCGTCGCATATCGTGTGTGGCCCACCGCAATGTGCCCTGTAAGGGCGCGCAAGGTCTCTTCGCGAAACACCTGCGAAACCAAGCCAATATCCCGATACACAAGAATGTGCTCGCCGTCAGAGCTCGCAATTCCTGCTGCTTCTTGCCCGCGATGCTGGAGCGCATACAATCCGAAATACGCCAGATGCGCTACCTCTTCACCTGGTGCCCAGACGCCAAATACGCCACATTCGTCTTGGGGCTTGTCGGTAGGATCCAACTCGTGAGTGAGGAGCCCGTCGCCGCTCATCGCTCACCTGCCCGCGTAGAGCCTCTATCTGCAATCCGTACAGCACTTTGAGCATCAGTTGTTTTCACAGCACTACACTACGGCACATGAGCTACCGGCGGTAATGCAGCCATGATTCGGACGCCTTGCGCCTCAGAATTTGAGACGCCGTTTACTCCCACTCGCAAAATGAAACTTAGTTCTAAACGCTTTTGTTTGGGAGATTTGATATCATTTGATTTTTCCTGATACCTATTATCCTTATCCTATGGGCTTGCCGAACTTTTGCTATCATTTGGCTATCAAGGAAATGGCTATCAACGGTAAAATTAGATTGGTTTCTCTGGTGGTTTACAACTACATTTTACCACGA
>JALFZJ010000029.1 GCA_022783665.1 Arcanobacterium sp. | reverse complement strand
CGTGCTCAGAGTCTATTTCCAGTTGGGTCTTTTCGTGTGCCATGATGTGCTTCCTCGATTCGGCTTGTGACACTTGCTGTAATGCTATCTTTATTGTGGATCCGTGAGCGTCTGACTCTCTACATGTATCGTGGGAATACGAGCGGTAGAGCGCATCCGGTGGAGCGCATGCACCCCGACGCACGTCGTTCTACGAGTGACGTTGCTAGACGAGTCGTACTAGATGCGTCATGCTATACACGCCGTGCTAGGACTGGCGTGCTAGGACTTGCGTATCAATGCCGCGATTGCATCTCCGATTTCTGAAGTGCTGCGCTCGAGAGGCTCACCGCGATCAGCGGCCTTCCCTCGCGCTTCCATATCTTGATCCACCGCATACTCTATGCGTTTTGCGAGCTGCGAATAACCCAAGAAATCGAGCATAAGCCCTACAGAAGAGATCGTTGCGGTCGGATCAGCTTTCTGCTGGCCGGCAATATCTGGCGCTGAGCCGTGCACAGGCTCAAACATAGAGGGGAACGCACGATCAGGGTTGAGATTGCCACTGGCTGCGAAACCAATGCCCCCCGTGATGGCACCCGCCTCATCAGTGAGGATATCGCCAAAAAGATTATCGGTAACGATCACATCGAAACGCTGCGGATCGGTCACGAGATAGATCGTAGCGGCATCCACATGGCAGTAATCAACCTCTACGTCAGGATAGTCCACGCCGATTCGATCAACCGTCCTGCGCCACAAATGGCCGGCATTCACAAGCACATTGTGCTTATGCACCAAGGTGAGCTTCTTGCGGCGTTTTTGCGCCAGATTGAACGCATATCGCACAACGCGCTCCACACCGAAGGCGGTATTGACTGATACTTCAGTGGCGATCTCGTGCGGCGTATCTTTGCGCACTACCCCACCGTTGCCCGCATATAGGCCTTCTGTGCCTTCACGAACGACAACAAAATCAGTTCCCTCAGGATGCGCCAGAGGGCTGGGCACACCGTCGTAGTATTTCGACGGGCGTAGGTTCACGTACTGGTCTAGCTCAAAACGTAGTTTCAAAAGCAGGCCACGCTCGAGCACGCCAGATGGCATCGACGGATCCCCTACTGCGCCGAGGAGGATGGCGTCGCAGGCTTTAATTGCGGCGAGGTCGTCGTCGCTAAGCACCTCGCCTGTGCGATGATAGCGAGCAGCGCCCAAATCGAACGGCACACGCTCAAACGAGATCTCGCTGCCCGCCGTCACAGCTTCAAGGGTTTTAAGACCCTCGGCCACTACTTCGGGGCCGATTCCGTCGCCTGGGATTACAGCTAACTTGAGTGAATTCGTCATATTTCCACACTAACGAGATTCTCAACTTTCAAGACTCATAGTTCATATTGCGAAATGGCGGATAGCTGTTGGCATGCGTGTGCCTTGTGTGTGCTCCCCTCGTCACATGAAGTCTAGTTCTAGGTAGCGGCTATGCGCTCGGCCGCGGCGTTCACACAACCCATTCGAACGCGATACCATGTACACAGCACATGCACAGATGTTTACAGGGCAGGAGTAACCATGATTTACCCGATTCACGTCTACGGCTCACCCGTACTACACAAAGAACTTGAGCCTGTAACGGTGTTCGACGACGAACTCGCCCAGCTCGTCGAAGATATGTATGAGACGACGGTTGCCGCCCCCGGCGTAGGGCTTGCCGCGAATCAGATCGGGCTCGATAAAGCGATGTTCGTCTGGGTTTATGAAGAGAATACGAAATGGCCAAAACGTGGCGCTGCAATTAACCCCGTGCTCTCTATCGAACCTATCGATACTCTCGAACCCACGGAAGCAGATATCGAAGGCTGCCTATCTTTCCCCGGATACCAGTATCCGCTGCGCCGCTCCGTGCGCGCTCACCTGCACGCCCAAGACGTTACAGGCCAATGGTACGATCTTGAGGCAACCGGATGGTTTGCACGGATACTCCAGCACGAGTACGACCATCTCAAAGGCCGAGTATACGTGGATCGCCTCAGCGGCATCTGGGCAAAGAAAGCACAACGCACCATGAAACAAGAGCACTGGAATGTGCCCGGTATTACCTGGACCCCTGGCCCCGATGCCGAATACGAGGCGTGACGGGCGAACTGTAATGCACGGCGTGGCTCAGGCTGGACGCTCGTGAGGCGCGTTTTCCCACGTCATCAGCGGATTTCTCACCACCAGATCACCGAGTACTTCATCGATCTTGCGCATGACGGCGTCATCAAGCGTTACATCAGCCGCTTTCACATTCTCGCGTATCTGATCAGGGCGCGTGGCACCGATGATCGGGGCAGCCACGTTTGGATTGTGGAGCACCCACGCTAGGGCAAGCTGCGACTGTGTAATGCCAAGGTCATCAGCGATGGCACCGAGCTTAGATACGGCGATAAGCGTTTCCTCGCTCATGTACCGCTCATTGAGGGAATCGCCCACCTTCGACGCAGCACGAGAATTAGGCGGCACAGGCGCACCTGGGCGATATTTTCCGGTAAGCACACCCTGCGCTAGAGGCGACCATACAATCTGCGATATGCCAAGCTCTTGAGAAGTAGGTACCACTTCGGCTTCGATAACACGCCAGAGCATATTGTATTGCGGCTGGGAGGAAATCACCTGGAATCCAAGCTCGCGAGATAGATCGTGAGCATAACGGATTTGCTCTGCAGTCCATTCAGAAACGCCGATATACAAGGCTTTTCCTGCGCGCACAACATCCGCAAATGCCTGCATCGTCTCCTCGATTGGAGTCTCAACGTCATAGCGGTGTGCTTGATAGACGTCCACATAATCAGTACCGAGCCGGCGCAAAGAATTATCGATACCTTCCATAATGTGTTTGCGCGAAAGCCCAACGTCGTTATGCCCACGCCGGCCAACCGGCCAGTAGACTTTCGTTAGAATCTCCACCGATTCACGGCGCACACCCTTGAGCGCTTTGCCAAGCACCTTTTCAGCCTTGCCATTGGCATACACATCGGCAGTATCGAAAGTAGTAATACCTTGATCGAGCGCCTCATGCACGCAAGAGATTGCAGCATCCCGATCAATCTGCTGGCCATGAGTGAGCCAGTTACCGAGAATAATATTTGAGACTTTGAGCCCTGAGTTACCAAGATAGACGTAATCAACCATACTTCTATACTATGCGCTCACGGCTCCGCACGCTCACATACCTACAAGTATGGCTGCCGTGCCAACGAGCGCTGATCCAGCCATGGCTACAATCACTACAATCGCTAAAATGCGCTGTGCAGGGCGTGGTTTACGTGGGCGCCAATCATCATCATTACCATAACCATTCATGGCTCAGAATTTACCATAGTGTGAATGGCAATTTGCATGGGTGCGCGAGCGCGGGGCGCGTCGGGGCGATTCTTGATACACTTCGCATCGAGAATCGGCCCGACGCGCCCCACGCCTGAACATCACTTAGCTCAAACGGTAGACTTATCGGGCGGTTGAACCGTCAGTGTAGTCGGCGTCTTTGTTTTCCCAGGCGAACATCTTGCGAATGTTTTGGCCGACCTTCTCGATCGGGTGCGACTCGTGTTCCTTGCGCAGGCGCAAGAACTCCGGCGCACCTGCATCTTGATCGTCGATAAAACGCTTGGCGAAAGAACCATTTTGGATATCGCCCAGCACGTCTTTCATGTGCTCCTTGACGTCCGGTGTAATGACCCGCGGCCCAGACACGTAATCACCATATTCTGCAGTATCGGAGATCGACCAGCGCTGTTTCGTCAACCCACCTTCGTTGATGAGATCCACAATCAGCTTCATCTCGTGCAGCACCTCAAAATAGGCGATTTCGGGCTGATATCCAGCTTCCGTCAGCGTTTCAAATCCGTATTGGATCAGCTGCGAGACGCCGCCGCAAAGCACCGACTGCTCTCCGAAGAGATCAGTTTCAGTTTCTTCTGTGAAGGTCGTCTTGATCACGCCAGCACGTGTGCCTCCAATAGCCTTCGCATAGGAGAGAGCCAGCTCCCATGCCTCACCTGAAGCATCCTGTTCCACAGCAACAATGTCTGGCACACCGCGGCCTTCTTCAAACTGACGCCGCACAGTATGGCCCGGACCCTTCGGAGCAACCATACACACGTCATGCCCATCACTAGGCTTGATATACCCGAAGCGGATGTTGAAACCATGAGCAAAGAAGAGTGCTGCGTCAGGCTTCAGATTCGGCTCAATTTCTTCCGCATAGATCGTGCGCTGATACTGATCGGGGGCAAGAATCATCACAACGTCCGCTTGCTTAGTCGCTTCAGCAACTGAGGCAACTTTGAGCCCCTGCTCCTCAGCTTTCGCGATAGACTTTGACCCCTCGCGTAAACCTACGACGACGTCTACCCCAGAATCACGAAGGTTCAGTGCATGAGCATGGCCTTGCGACCCATAGCCGATCACCGCCACTTTCTTTACCTGAATGTACTTCAAATCGGCATCTTCATCATGGAAGATCTGTGCCATCTCTACTCCTCTTACCATTTATGTTTCGCTAACTTACTTAACAACTGTGAAGTCGATTATGTGCCCATAGGCCCACCAATACCGGTTTGCGTATTTTGGCTCCTACACCTGTGCCTGTGGGTCACTCAGAAACTCGCTATAGGCATCAGCGTCATCACCTGAATCCACCACCGCGTGCCACTCCTGGCTAGCTTGTTCACTCACAGATTCTTCGCCTCTGCCAATCGCCACCGTACCCGAGCGTACAATCTCCTTGATTCCGTAGGGCGCTAGAGCAGCAAGAAGCGCGTTTTGCTTATCGTCCCCACCCGTTGATTCAATCGTCACCGTCGTCACCGCAACGTCAATCACTCGCGCACGGAACATAGACACGATCTGCAGTACATTAGCTCTCGTAGAATCATCTGCGCGCACCTTCACAAACAGCAGTTGGCGTTGTACAGATTCGCCCGGAGCTAGTTCCTCAATGCGGATCACATTAATCAGTTTGTTGAGCTGTTTCGTTACCTGTTCGAGCGGGAGACGCTTCACATCCACCACAATCGTCATGCGCGATAGTGCCGGATCTTCAGTTGGCCCTACAGCTAGAGAATCAATATTAAACGCACGCCGCGCGAACAGCCCTGCCACGCGCGCCAATACGCTTGGCTTGTTTTCAACCAGCACCGACAAAGTGTGTTTCTTGCTCATTCGTATCTCACTCCTCTACCGCGCTAAAATCTGGGCGCTGATCGCGGGCGTACTCAACGTCGTCATTCGACACACCTGCAGCCACCATCGGCCACACCATTGAATCAGGCGATACCACGAATTCAACCACTACCGGACGATCATTGATCTCCATCGCTTTTCGGATTGCCGCATCCACGTCGCCGGCGTCTTCCACTCTGAACGCCTCGCATCCTTCAGCTTTCGCAAGCTCCACGAAATCTGGGATACGTTCCGTGCCGGCACCCGTATGAAGATTGGTAAATGAGTAACGTTCGCCATAGAAGAGGGTTTGCCATTGCCGCACCATACCGAGGGAGTTGTTGTTGATGAGCGCTACCTTAATTGGGATATTGTTCAGTGCGCACGTCACGAGTTCCTGGTTCGTCATCTGGAATGAGCCATCACCGTCGATTGCCCATACCGTCTGATCCAGATTGCCTGCTTTGGCTCCCATGGCCGAAGGTATCCCAAAACCCATCGTGCCAGCTCCACACGAATTGATAAACTGGCGCGGGCGTTTGAAATCAATATACTGCTGCGCCCACATCTGATGCTGGCCTACACCCGACGTAAAGATTGCATCAGGCGCAATTTTCCCTAGGCGCTCAATCACGTATTGGGGGCTCATCAGCCCATCGCTTGTGGGCTCGTAACCCACGGGGTATCGCGTCTTAAGATCGTTGAGCAACTTCCACCACGGTTCAAGACTCGGTCTGCCGTACTCCTCGTAAGCCGCAGGCAGAGCTGCGATCAGCTTGTCGATGGTATGCTTCAAATCGCCCAGTAACGCAACGTCTACTTTACGATTCTTTCCTATTTCTGCTGGATCGATATCCGCGTGGATTACCTTGGCGTTCTTCGCAAAGCTATTCAGATCGCCCGTCACGCGATCGTCAAAACGCGCACCAAGCGTAATGAGAAGATCAGCCTTTTGCATCC
>JALFZJ010000008.1 GCA_022783665.1 Arcanobacterium sp. | reverse complement strand
GGTGCTGATCTCAAGGTACGAGAGAACGATTTTGATCTTCTCATCCTTGATGCGGAGACACGTCGGATGGGTGGAATTGGCCTTGGTAAGCGCGTTCGTGACGAGATCGACGAAGACATGCCCTATATCGTGCTTATTGCTCGGCCTCAAGATGAGTGGCTCGCGCGAGTGTCGAAGCCGAACGCGATTCTTCAATATCCTGTGGACGGCCGTGAGCTCTCGGCGGCGGTGAAAGATATCCTTGCCGCGAAATAAGCGAGCAGCTGTGAAGTGAGGGAGCAGACTTCGGAAAACCGAAGTCTGCTCCCTCACTTCACCGTCGGTCGAGCCTCGCGCTCCGCTAAAGCCTGTTGGTCTAGCTTGATGCTCCGTTAGCGCACGAGACTACTTGGTGCCCTTTTACTCTTCTAGTGTGCTTCGACGAGCCTCTGTATGCCCGTCGAAGCACGCGTACTTGTACACCCATCTAGGGGTGCCCAGTGCGAGTCAGTATGCGGGGCGCGAGTTACGGCGTCACAACTGAGTATGTGAACCTTCGGCAAATTGAGAAACGAGCTCAAGCGGCCTTCCTGAATCGATGAGTTCGCTGGCGTAAGCAACGCCGTCTTTCAAAGAACCAACGATATTTGCGCTAAACAGCGTGGCCGCTGAATTGAGCAGCACAATATTTCGGCGCGAGCCTTGATCTTCGCCGGAGAGAATTTGTTTGAGGATGGCGGCATTTTCCTCGCCAGTGCCACCTACAAGTTCACTTCTGGCGCCGCGAGGAAGGCCAAAATCTTCAGGGGCGATATGGGATGTACGGTAGAATCCATCGCGAATCTCGCAAATCACTGTAGGTGCGCCAATCGAGATCTCGTCCATTTTGTCGAGTCCGTGTACGACGAGCCCGTGCTTGACGCCTTGGGCGGATAACACTTTTGCCAGCGGTTCCACGAGGTACTCATCGTATACGCCAAGTACGAAGAACTCGGGCGTTGCAGGGTTGGTGAGTGGACCAAGAATGTTGAATACTGTACGGATACCAAGCTCTTTTCGGATAGGCCCAACGTATTTTGACGACGTGTGGTACAGCTGAGCAAAGAGGAAACAGATTCCGACTTCCTCGAGCAGATGCGCGGCAAGATCGGGTTGTTGGTGGATATTGACTCCGAGTGCCTCAAGGCAGTCTGCTGCACCTGATTTCGACGACGCTGCTCTATTGCCATGTTTGGCAACTTTCACTCCGCCTGCTGCCGCCACAAACATTGACGTTGTGGATACGTTAAATGAATGCGAATGATCGCCGCCGGTACCTACGATTTCGAGCACCTCCATGCCAGGATGGGGCACCGGCGTGGCGTGGGCTCGCATAGCTTGAGCTGATCCGAGAATCTCATCTATGCTCTCCGCCTTGGCTGATTTCGTTGACAATGCGGCAAGATATGCAGCATTTTGTGTAGGAGTCGATTCTCCACTCATGATCTCGTCCATGACGGCGTATGCTTCGTCGTAGCTGAGATCTTCCTTGTCTACGATTTTCTTAATAGCGTCTTCGATAACCATGAGTTGCCTTTCCGTAAGCGTCGAATTGCACGTGATAGTCGGGCGGCGTACAAAAACCTCGCATTCGATGAACGCGAGGCTAAGGATCTGGTATCTGTTGAACGCCCGCGCATCGGTGGAGACGATCTGCGCAGCCGTTAAGATGTGACACGAGCTATACAGATCGTATAGTGCGCCACGCGCGCCAACGAAGAAGATAACTGGTAGTCACAATAGTTCCTTTCTTGAACTTGCAATAAAGCTAGCACTAGCTACAGGCATTGTGCAACGTCGTGCCACTATGTGGCCTTTCAATACACGGTCTTGTGGCCATCGTTCTTGCCGCGAGCCAGCTGCGTGGAGGTAAGGGTGGGGGAGGTGGTCGTTTAGTCCGCGATGCGTGAACGATTGATGCAGGTACAATAGAGGCGTTGAGACACATGTGCCATTATTGAAAGGAAAACTATGTCTGTGCGCCGAGTAGCTCTATTGACGGCTGGAGGTTTCGCACCGTGCCTCTCCACGGCTGTGGGGGATTTAATCGAACGCTACAACGAAATTGATCCGTCGATTGAGATCATTGGGTATCAGTATGGTTATCATGGTCTGCTCACGGGAAACTACGTGGTATTCGATGAGGAGGCACGGAAGAATGCCGCTCAGCTGAAGAAGTTCGGTGGCTCTCCCATTGGCAATTCACGCGTCAAACTTACGAATTCTCAGAATCTCGTAGAGCGTCAGCTCATCCGTGAGGGCGAAAATGCGCTCGAGGTGGCGGCAAATAATCTACGCAAAGACGGCGTAGACGTACTTCACACCATTGGCGGTGACGATACAAACACCACGGCAGCAGATCTTGCGGCATATCTCCACGAGAATAATTATGAACTTACCGTTGTTGGGCTCCCCAAAACGATAGATAACGATATTGTGCCGATCAAACAATCCTTGGGTGCTTGGACGGCTGCCGAGCAGGCATCGAAGTTCGCGCAAAACATTATCGG
>JALFZJ010000067.1 GCA_022783665.1 Arcanobacterium sp. | reverse complement strand
ACACGCCCAGTCCCATTCCGAACCTGGAAGCTAAGCTGGCCAGCGCTGATGGTACTGCACCCGCCAGGGTGTGGGAGAGTAAGACACTGCCGTCAATATAATGTAACACGATGAGGGACGGAACCATACGGTTCCGTCCCTCACCCGTATACCACCCCACCAAAAACAACACACAACACCCCTACCGCCACTTTGGAGGCTAACCGAGGTCTGGGAAAGTGCCACCTATCGATACTGTTAACCGGCAACTCGGAATGATCCCAATACGGTGCCGAGGGCTACTACTGGTGAGCACGTCTTGCCCAGGCATCGACGATGAGACCAGCAGTATTGCCTCGCCGGCCGGTGTTCTCTGGCAGGCGCGTATAGCTCAGGGGTGTGCCACGAGGCGATACCCCACGCCACGTACGGTCACAAGGCACTGTGGCCGTGAGGGGTCCTTTTCAATCTTATTTCTCAGGCGCTTGACGTGTACGTCGAGAGTCTTGGTATCGCCAATATAGTCGATGCCCCAGATGCGGTCGAATATCTGGGTGCGTGTCAGAGCGATATCGGGGTTGCGCATAAAGAGCTCTAGGAGTTCGAATTCGCGCAAGGGCATCGAGACAGGATCGCCATTAACGATTACTTCATGCTTGGCCGTGTCCACGACGATATTACCCACCCGCAGTGTGTGGTCGGTATCAGATTCATCTTGAGACTCAAAATGGCTGCGGCGCAACAATGCGCTAATGCGCGCAACGAGCTCACGGTAGGAAAAGGGTTTGGTTACGTAGTCATCTGCGCCAATCTCCAGGCCGACGATCTTATCCACTTCGGCATCTTTTGCCGTCAACATAATGATCGGTACTCGGGATCGTTTGCGAATCTGCTTCGTCACTTCCACGCCGGAGACTTTAGGAAGCATCAGATCGAGCAAGATGAGATCGGGATGAAAACTCTCCCATAGGCTGAGCGCCATCGCTCCATCGCCCGCTTCTTCTACTACAGAGCTATCTCGACGCAGATTAAACGCAAGCGTCTTACGGTAGGTTGCTTCGTCGTCCACCACTAGTATTTTGGCCATCTAGAGGCTCCGATCTAGGAAGAGCTGTGATCTAATGCGTCGGCACTGCGTCGCCCGTCTACGTCTATCATCATAGCGTCGGCATCCACTGCTTTGGGCAGTGTGATAGTGAACGTCGATCCAGTGCCTACCTCGCTTCGTAGCGAAATAGAACCACCGTGGTCTGAAACGATGTGTTTCACAATACTCAAGCCGAGTCCGGATCCGCCAGTATCGCGAGAGCGTGCCTCATCACCTCTATAGAAGCGCTCAAATATGCGATCCTGAATCTGTGGCGGGATGCCTTTACCTGTGTCTGCAACACTGATCTCAACGGTATCTTCGCTGGCCCGAGCATTGAGCGTCACTTTGGTACCGGCATCCGAATAGCGAATGGCGTTGTCTATCAGGTTACGGATCGCCGTCACTAAGAGGCCTGCATCACCATATACGCACAGATCGGGCTCAAAGGACGACGCGAGGTGGATTGAGTGCTTATCGGCAGCAACTCGTTCACGTTCGAGCGACTTCTCGATAACGTCGCCCAAATGCACAAGGGAGGCATGCGATAGCGCATCGTAATCCTGGAGCTGTGATAGCTGGATAATATCGCGGACGAGTTCATCGAGGCGATTAGCTTCATTTTCCAATTGCGCCGTGAATTCGCGAACAATCTCGGGCTCGTCCGCAATCCCATGCAAGGTTTCGGCGAGAAGCTTAATCGATCCCACCGGCGTCTTTAATTCGTGGGATACGTTTGCAACAAAGTCGCGTCTGGTTTCATCAAGACGGCGCTGCTCAGTGACGTCGCGGAAGAGCACGAGCACCTTATCGTCCTCATAGGGAGTAACGCGCACAGCAATCCGCCGAGTCGACGAACCTTTGAGGGATGACACACGATGTTCGATTTCCTTATCGACTGCTTCCCAGCTTGAGCGTACTTCATCGACGATGGTGAGCATGTCGGTGTGTAAACCGGTTTTCGTCACAAGCCCGAGCACATACGCCTGCGAGGATGCGTGGTCGACGTGATTGTTCTCAGAGAGCAAAACATAGTATTGCGAAAGCGCATTAAGCACTCCCATTGCCGACTGCGTGGCTACAAGATCCGCACGGCGGGCTACGCGATGCAACTGCGCGCGGATACCGGGAAACGTGAGCAGTATGCCACTCACCAGCAGGGCGCCAAATACAACGCCCCACGCAAATACGACAGTTGTTGGCATAGCTACAGCCTATCGAGAAAACACTGTGGAAGTTTACTTACGCCGGGCGGAGTTTAGCCAAAACGACCCGAGATATAGTCTTCAGTCTCTTTCAATGTTGGATGGGAGAACATCTTCTGGGTGTCATCGTATTCAACGAGATGCCCAGGTTTGCCCACTCCGGCGAGATTAAAGAAACCCGTCTTTTGAGAGATACGTGCGGCCTGCTGCATATTGTGCGTGACGATCACGATCGTGTACTTCTCTTTGAGTTCGCGCATAAGATCCTCGATTGCCAATGTGGATATAGGATCGAGAGCTGAGGCAGGCTCATCCATGAGGAGAACTTGTGGCTTGACGGCGATTGCACGCGCAATACATAACCGTTGCTGCTGCCCGCCCGACAGAGACGACCCAGGCCGGTTAAGCCGATCCTTGACTTCATCCCAGAGGTTTGCCCCGCGCAATGATTCCTCCACGAGGTCTTGGGCATCTGATTTCGTCATTCGCTTATTCGTCAGTTTGACGCCGGCGAGTACGTTTTGTGCGATAGACATCGTAGGGAACGGGTTAGGGCGCTGAAATACCATACCAACGTGCGCCCGCACCGTTACAGGGTCAACGCCGCTTGCGTAGATATCTGTATCTTCGATTCTCACCTCTCCCGTGCAGTAAGCGCCAGGTACCACCTCGTGCATCCGGTTGAGTGCACGAAGAAACGTGGACTTACCACAACCAGAGGGGCCGATAAGAGCCGTTATGGATCGTGGTTCAATGCGCATCGTCACCGAATTGACTGCGTGAAAATCGCGATAGTATATGTTCAAATCGCGCACGTCGATGCCGTCAAATGGCTGGTTGTTTGAGCTCTTGGAGGTAGCCGAGGGCGTTTCGCCTAGGCGTGCGTCGCGTTCTTCTGGTTGAGACGACGCTGTGATGCGTATGTGCGGTTTGTGGGCTTGGATGGGGCGATCTGCAATGAGTGAAGTCAATGTTAGTCCTTTCAAAGGTATCGGTCTTAGAGTGCCTATCGGTTGGTAAATGCTGTTTTGTAGTTATGCTGCGCCGCGGATGCTCTGGTCGCGGGATGGCGTGGGCGCCTTTGCATTCGATATTGTGTGTGCACGTGGCATCATTGGCCTTTCGGGGCGAAGGATTGGGCGATCCAGCGTGCCAGGAGATTCAACAGCAGCACAATTGCGATGAGCAGTAGTGCCCCCGCCCATGCCTCTGCCTGGTTTCCGCGTGTGTATTGGTTGTACACATACACAGGAAGGGTAAGCATCTGGCCTGCAAAGAGGTTGTAGTTGTAGGCGTCAGTCGTACCAGCTGTGATCAGTAAAGGAGCTGATTCGCCGATTATGCGCGCTATAGCAATAACGATGCCTGAGGTAATACCCGAGGCGCTCGTCCGTAAGACGACGGAGAGAATTGTGCGGGCTCTTGTGGTGCCAAGAGCGTAGGAGGCTTCGCGCAACTCTTGAGAGACGAGGCGCAACATTTCTTCCGTATTACGCACGACGATCGGCGTCATTAGCACTACGAGCGCCACGGCACCCATGAACCCCGATTTGAACTCTGTGTGGCCGAAGAGCGCTAGGTTGATCAGTGGTATTGCTGCCGCGGCGAAGAGCCCAGCCACAATAGATGGAATGCCCGTCATGACGTCTACCAGGAATGTAATCATCCGCGCAAAGGGGCCTTTGCCGTATTCGACGAGATAGATGGCTGTGAGGATTCCAAGTGGAACTGCGATAAGGGCTGTGATACCCGTGATAATCAGTGTGCCCGCGATGGCGTGGCCTGCGCCGGTGATAGCTCCCGCTTGGGATGAGCCGAATGTGGTGGCCGTGAAGAACCCGCTGCCCGTCATTGTAGCCCAGCCCTCGCGCACTACAGTGTAGAGCAGGGAGAGAAGGGGAATGAGTGCCAGAACGAAGGCGGTTATTATCAACGTTCCTGCAACGGCGTTTGTTACGCGGCGGCGGTGATACCGTTCAGTTGTATATGTGGCGATAGTCATGGCTATGCATTTGCTCCTGAAAAGTCTGAGTGGCGAGCCACGAGTGCACGCGCACCAAAGTTCACAGCAAAGGTGAGAGCGAAGAGCACCAACCCTAGCGCGATAAGGAAATCAGTTTCAAGACCCGACGCTTCGGGGAATCGCAGCGCAATCTGTGAGGCGATCGTGGAGTGCTGGCCAGGAGAGAAGATTCTCATGTTCACAAGCAAGCCCGGTGAGAGCACCATCAGAAGAGCCATCGTTTCGCCTAAGGCACGCCCAAGCCCAAGCATCGAAGCCGATACAATGCCTGAGCGCCCGATAGGCAAGACTACCATCGTGATCATTTCCCACCTCGTGGCACCAAGTGCGAGGGCTGCTTCTTGCTGAAGGGGTGGGGTTTTAATGAACACTTCGCGGCAGAGCGCAGTGATAATCGGGACGATCATAATTGCAAGCACAAGACCGCCCATGACGATGTTTCGCGCAGGCGGCACGAAGCCAAAGCTTGCGGGCAGCAGCTCAAATAGTGGCCGGATGAGCGGCTCGAGAGTCCACATCCCCCACAGGCCAAACACCACAGATGGTATTGCCGCGAGCAAATCGATAGTGTAGCCGCACACCGCTGCGATCTGGCGGGGCGCATAGTGCGATATGAAAAGCGCAATAGCTATCGAAAACGGTACCGCGATGGCAAGCGCGATTGCTGATGCGAGGAGAGTACCGAATATTGCCGCCCCGGCGAATTGCCAAAAGCTCATGCCACGCGCAAAACTCACTTCTGCTGCGATCCGATCCGAACCGGCGAATATTGCATTCTGGGACGACATTACGAGAAACACGGCGACTGCCATGAGCAGCACGAGAATCACGCCTGCCGCTAACGCGGTGCTTGATGCAAAGACGGCGTCTGCCCACCTCCGCTTTGACCGCGCAGGTTTCGCGGCGTTGGCTCGGCGCAGTGGTACAGGCTGAGGTTTATAGGCATTCAGTACAGTATCTATCATGGCTTATGCGCCAATCAGCTCAATCGCCGTCATTACTTTTTCGCGCAGCGCATCAGAAATGGGTGCGTTACCTCCTTGCGCTTTAGTGGCGGCATCTTGGCCGTTTTCGGATGCCACATAGGTGAGGAAGTCTTTCACGTGGGTGGCTTGCGCTGGATCCTCGTACTGGGTGCATGCGATGAGATAAGAGATCATCACGATTGGGTATGCCCCTGGAATCGATCCGTCACGCACGAGGTCTACAGCTTGAATCCGATCAGTGGCATTGGCAGCAGGTGATGAGCCATCCACAATTGCTGCAGCGGCCTCTGGGCTATATGGAAGGAATTCATCGCCAACTTCTACAGCCACGGTGCCAAGATCGCCTATTTGGGAGGCGTCAGCATAGGTGATTGCTCCGGGAGTGGAGCTGACGAGGTTAACCACGCCTGACGTTTTCTCTGCTGATTGAGTGCCTTCGATTGGCCACACATCTGATGGTTCATAGTTCCAGACGTCTGGCGCTGCGGCTTGGAGGTATTGCTGGAAGTTTTCGGTGGTACCCGAATCGTCTGCGCGATTCACTGGTATGATCGCCTGATCGGGAAGAGCCGCATGAGGATTGAGAGCCATAATAGCCGGATCATTCCACTTCGTTATTTCGCCTGCGAAGATCTTGGCTATCGTAGAGGAATCAAGATCGAGGCGGTCGATCCCTTCGAGGTTAAACGCTAAGGCAATAGGGGATATATATAGGGGAAGTTCGAGTGGTTCTTGCCCGATGCAGCGCGCAGTTGCTGCCGCGATCTCGTCATCACGCATCGCCGAATCAGAGCCAGCGTAGGCAACCTTGCCGGCAATGAACTGTTCACGGCCCGTGCCGGATCCTGTGGGATCATAATTCACCACTACGCCGGATTCTGATGTAAAAGCATCACGCCATGCTTGCTGGGCGTTTTGTTGAGACGTGGCGCCCGATCCGTTGAGCGTATCGCTTGTGGTGGCCGAGGTGGCCGATGCATTGCCAGCCGATTGCTGTGCTTCGCCTGCCGAGGTGCCGCATGCAGCAAGTGTAAGAGAAAGTGCGCAAACAAGAGCTGTGGCTTTCACGCCTGTGTATAGTTTCACCTTATTTCCTTTGTTTGTATCTATAGATGCGGGTTCAAACCACAGCAGCGGGTATCTCGCTACTGGCTTTGATGCCCTCTACTGCTAAAGGTAGGGCGCGAATGTAACGAGAATGCGCACGAAAGGTTAATGTCGAGTAAACGTTTCCCTGCCGAAAGTTCGTCACTATTCACGCAAACGCACAGAGCGTTCGCCTCAACCCCACTGCTGCGATGTGCTCACGGCGTGGAGTGCGGATCGCGGCCCGCCACGTGGGGCATATGAGGGTGAGGAACGTGCTCAGCTCTCGTTGTGTGAGATAGTTTTTGCACTACAATGCAAAGTGTGTAATGCTGAGGCTATGCATAAGCGTATGGAAACCATGATGAGTCCCGATGGGGCTGTTTTCCGTGCGCGAATGCGAATGCGAATGCGGAGCTGACCTGAACCGGCGCGGAGGCGTACGGCACGTTTGGTAGCACATAGATCACGAACAGATCACATACAAATAATAGAGATTGCAGATAGACGTAGGGATCAACGGATTCAATCGGCGAATTCACTCCTTGTATCGCACCGAGGCCATGTTTTCGCCCTACAGTTTGCCAGATATGGCAGAGATCAGAACAACAAGCAACCTCTATGTGCACATGGATGAGGCCACGATGCTGAGGCTCGAAATCCACCAAACGGAAAACACTCACACAACATCAGCCACTATCCGTTTGAAAGATGTATTCGTATGTCGCTCGCAGAGTCTTCGTTTTCGCAACTACGGCGAGATCATCTCGCCCCGAATCGCACCACCAAGCTTGTGAGCTTCGAGGTGATGCCGCCCAGGCACGAAAAAGCCGTCGCTCCTTTCCTTCGAAACCTCGATGCTCTTCTCGAAACATGCCCAGATTTCGTTTCCGTGACGTACGGTGCCGGTGGGAAAGACCGAGCCAATGCGCGAAACCTTGTGACGACGCTCGTCTCTCATTCTGCAACGCATCCCATTGCGCATATGACGACGGTGGGTGCAACGCGTACGGAGATCTCCAGTGTCATCACCGATTACCTCGAAGAGGGGGTTCGCACGTTCTTGGCTTTGCGCGGCGACCCGCCAGCAGACGATCCGCAATGGCGACCTGGGCCAGACGGCGTACACACGGCTGCAGAGCTCACCGGCCTGATACGTTCCATTGAGGCGCGCCGGTGTACACGGCATCCAGGACTTGCGCTGCGCCAAGCAATTCAGCCGCTCACGATCGCTGTGGCGACTTTCGTGGAGGGCAATCCTGCATACGGCACCACGGCCGATCAGGAAATCGAGAATCTACTGCTCAAACAGGAAGCGGGAGCGTCGTTTGCTATCACGCAGGTATTTTGGGATGCAGATCTATATACCCATTTCGTGGCCAAAGCGCGCCGTGAGGGCGTCACGCTTCCGATTGTGCCCGGCGTCTTGCCTCCTACAGATCCGAAACGGCTGGAAAGGGTAGGTGAATTAACCGGCGTGTATGCGCCGGGGCAGATGATCGATCGGATCACCCATGCTGACGACCCGTATGCTGAAGGGATCGCGGTTGGCGCGCGGCTCGTGCGTGAGCTTATCGAACGTGATGCGCCGGGAGTGCACGTGTACACCTTCAATAAATCGCAACCTGCCCTCGACCTCCTGCGAGCCAGTGGCCTTATCGGAGCCGAGCCAGCAACGCCGTACGCGGACGATGATGGCACGCATGCGGGTGATAGCAACACAACCTACGCGCCAACCACTGCCGCCTAAGGCCGTACGCAGCGGCCCCCACCACTTCAGATATCGGCGCAAGTGCGCTGCTCGCTCTAAAGCGCAAGCGCCACCACACGAACTCCGCCCACCTAGCGGGCATAACTGTAAGGATTACCATGACGATCATTGATGAAAAAGTACGCACGCAACTCACCTCCACAATCACGGGATATCCGCGTATCGGCCGGCACCGCGAATTGAAGAAAGCTCTCGAAGCGCTGTGGGCGCACAAGATCAGCGAAGCCGAATTCGAGGAAAAGATAGACGCGGTTGTGCACGCGAGCTTCGATACTTTGCGTGAGCAAGGCCTGGAGGGTTCCCTGCCAGACTCCTCTACGTTGTATGATCAGGTACTCGATACTACCGTGCTCTTGGGTGCCATACCCGAGCGCTTCGAAGGTAAGAGCGGGCTCGACGCGTACTTTTCCTTGGCACGAGGAGATGCGGATAATCTTCCTCTTGAGATGACGAAGTATTTCGACACGAACTACCACTATTTGGTGCCAGAAATCGGCCCTGATACGCCTATTGCATATACTGATCGGCGTGTGGTTGAAAGGTCTGCTCGGCTGATTGCGGAAGGGATCGATACGCGCCCAGTCATCGTCGGGCCGGTCACCTGGCTTGCCCTGGCCAAACCCACGGTTGAAGGCTTCGATACATTTTCGCGTTTAGACGACGCGGTGGCGGCTTTCGTGGATGTGCTTGGGGCGCTTGCCGACGCTGGAGTGAATTGGGTACAGATCGACGAGCCGGCTCTCGTCTCGGACAATCTTGATCACACGCGTACAGATATTATCGATGCCACTGTGCAAGCATGGTCGCAGCTTGCTTCGCTTGAGCCTGGCGTTGCTAGGCCTCAAATCTTCATCAACTTTCCCTACGGGGATTCCTCGGCAGCGCTTGAGCGTATTGCACATACCGGGGTGGAGGCAATCGGCGTCGATCTGCTGCGTGGCACCTTGCCTGATGCGGTTGATCTCAGCGGTGTAACGATCGCCGCCGGAGTGATTAATGGGCGCAATATCTGGCGCGCAGACCTAGGATTAGCCGCGCAACTTCTCGATTCGGTTGCAGTGACGGGCGCTCGCGTCGTAGCGTCCACTACGACGTCTCTTCAACACGTGCCGCATTCAGTAGCAGATGAACATTGGGATGACGCGCAACTTGATGCAAACCTCCATTCCTGGCTCGCATTTGCTGACGAGAAGATTAGTGAAATCGAGATTCTTGCACGTGGGCTTTCGCAAGGATGGAAAGCAATCGAAAGCGAGCTCACAGAATCTGCGCGGGCGTTGGAAGAACGATCACATGCTGCTGGCGTGAATGATCCACAGATTCGCCAGCGAGTCGAGCAGCTTGTGGGCAAGCGTGACCGAGTGAGTTACAAGGCGCGCGTAGAGGCGCAAAAGGAGCTTGATCTGCCACCCTTTCCGACAACGACGATCGGTTCCTTCCCCCAAACCGGGCAGGTGCGCAAAGTCCGCTCTGCCTTACTCCGTGGCGAAATTACTCATGACGAATACATCGAACGCATCCGTCAAGAGATCGACTCAGTGATCTCCCTTCAAGAGGAGTTGGGACTCGACGTCTTGGTGCACGGCGAACCTGAGCGCAACGATATGGTGCAGTATTTCGCTGAGCTTCTTCAGGGTTTTGCGGTGACGAAGAATGGTTGGGTGCAGTCGTATGGCTCACGGTGCACGCGCCCGTCAATCTTGTGGGGCGATGTGGCTCGTACTCGGGATTTAACTGTGGAGTGGTGGGCGTATGCTCAATCACGCACCGATAAGCCTGTGAAGGGGATGCTTACCGGCCCTGTGACGATTATCGCGTGGAGCTTCGTGCGTGATGATCTTCCACTGGGCCAAGTGGCAGATCAAATCGCTGTGGCCTTGCGCGAAGAGATTGCAGAGCTTGAAGCGGCGGGCGCTAAATTCATTCAGGTGGACGAGCCGGCTCTTCGTGAACTCTTGCCACTTGATGCCTTAGAGCAGGCTGACTATCTCAACTGGGCTGTGGGGGCATTTAAGCTCGCTACGTCCGGCGCGCAGGCAGGTACACAGATTCACACGCATTTGTGTTACTCCGAATTCGGCCAGATTATCGATTCGATTGCAGCGCTTGATGCAGATGTGACCTCGATTGAGGCGGCTCGCTCAAAGATGGAGGTGCTTGCTGATCTTGCTGAGCATGGATTCTCTCACGGGGTAGGCCCAGGAGTGTGGGATATCCACTCTCCACGCGTGCCTAGCGCCGATGAAGTAACGGAACTTCTCCATCTCGCTGCCGACGTTATCCCCGCCGAAAAGCTATGGGTAAACCCTGATTGCGGGTTAAAGACGCGCGGTTACGATGAAACAGTTGCATCGTTGAAGAATCTGGTGGCCGGTGCCCATGCACTACGGGCCCAAGCCTAGTGCAGGCACCGCGTTGAGCGGTGCTACAGCTGTGCACGTATCATGTAACGGTGAATAATCCGTTCGAGAATCTTGGTGGGGGCGCACGTGCATACGTGGACGTGCGCCCCGGCTATCCAGCTGGCGCCATTGATGAGCTATTTCATGCAACGTTAGCTGCCAGAGGCTCTGGTGGTGCACAACGTAGCGGGCGTATGAGCTGCGATCAGGAATTCGATCCTGGGCGCGTGCTGAGGATTGCAGATATTGGCGCTGGCACCGGAAAGCTAACGGCCGATCTACTAGCCGCAGGCGAAGCACGGATTGAACTATGGGCTGTTGAGCCTGCAGAAGATATGCGCGTAGCTTTCGCCTATGCACTCCCGCATTTTCCGCCCGAGCAAATTCTTTCCCGTACGGCGGAGGATACAGGCTTAGACGATGCTTATTTCGATGCGCTCACGTACGGGCAGTGCTGGCATTGGCTTGATGCTAAAGCTGCAGCGGCTGAAGCTGCACGAATTCTCAGGCCAGGAGGGGTTATCGCCATCTTCTACAATCAGCTGGCAGTGGAAGTGCCTTGGGTGAAACGGCTGACGCGGATTATGCGATCGGGTGATGTGCACCGATTTGATCGCCCCCCTTACCTCGGCCCTGGTTTTACAGCGCCTGAGCTTCACATGTACGACTGGCACGACACGGTTCAGGTTACTGATATTTTCGAGCTTGGCACGACGAGATCATCATGGATTCGATCAACGCCTGAAAACCGTGCTCGTATGCGCGAAAACCTTCGCTGGTACCTCTACGATCACCTTGGTTTCAGCGACGACAAACCCGTGCGTCTTCCTTACCATACATACCTTTGGCTCGCCCGTTTGCGGTGCACATAAGGTGAGCGGGGCGTGCGCCCATAGGGTGACCATACAATGGTTCTCCTAGGCGCTGTGATAGATATCTGCATACCATAGGCACATATAGATACAGGTACCGATCATGTACGGTGAGGAGTCAGTGATGGTTCAGCTACGATCTGCAACGTCCACACAAGGCCGAAATATGGCAGGGGCTCGCGCACTATGGCGAGCAACAGGCATGGAGGACTCTGATTTTGGTAAACCTATCATTGCCGTCGCAAATTCTTTTACTCAGTTTGTGCCAGGGCATGTGCATCTGAAGGATATGGGGCAGCTCGTGATTCGAGCGATTGAAGAAGCTGGAGGTGTGGGCAAAGAGTTTAATACCATCGCCGTTGATGATGGTATTGCCATGGGGCACGGAGGGATGCTGTATTCGCTACCATCGCGCGAGCTTATTGCTGATTCCGTCGAGTATATGGTTAATGCGCATCGCGCAGATGCCCTCGTGTGTATTTCCAACTGCGACAAAATCACTCCAGGCATGTTGATGGCTGCCTTGCGTCTCAATATTCCGGTGATATTCGTCAGCGGTGGCCCGATGGAATCAGGGAAGGGAATTGAGGGAGTCGTCGATCACCGCACAGATCTCATTGATGCGATGTCTTTGTCGGCTGATGACTCGGTAAGCGATGCGGATTTGACGCTCGTAGAGCAGAGTGCATGCCCAACATGTGGCTCATGCTCAGGGATGTTTACTGCAAATTCCATGAACTGCCTCACCGAGGCGCTCGGCTTATCTCTGCCAGGCAACGGCACCACTCTAGCAACGGCCAAACGACGCAAGGATCTATTCATCGAGGCAGGCCACAAGATCGTAGAGCTATGTAAACGCTACTATGACGATGACGATGAGTCGGTGTTGCCGAGAAACATTGCGAACCGCGATGCCTTCCTCAATGCGATGGGTATGGATATCGCTATGGGCGGTTCGACGAATACTGTATTGCACACGCTTGCAGCCGCACATGAGGGCGAAATAGATTTCAGCCTTTCCGATATTGATGAGCTTTCGCGCCAAGTGCCCTGCCTTTCAAAAGTTGCTCCAAACTCCACTGAGTACCATATCGAGGATTTCCATCGTGCCGGTGGTATTCCAGCACTCTTGGGCGAGTTATTCCGTGCCGGTCTGCTTCGAGACGGCGTACATTCAGTGCACTGTGATGATCTGAAAACCTGGCTCGAGAAATGGGATATTCGCGGCACGGCTCCTACCAAAGAAGCACGCGATCTTTTTGCTGTTGCCCCAGGCCGAGTACGTACCACCAAGGCGTTCTCTCAAGATGCTCGCTGGGAGTCTCCCGATGTGGACGCAGAAACTGGTTGTATTCGCGACGTGGATCATGCATACACCGCAGACGGCGGGCTATGCATGCTGTTTGGCAACCTTGCCGAAGATGGTGCCGTGGTAAAGACGGCGGGTGTCGATGAGAGCCTTTTCCATTTTGAAGGGCCGGCACGAGTGGTTGATTCTCAGGAGCAGGCTATTGAGCTGATCCTCGGTAAGCACGTCAAGGAGGGGGACGTCGTCGTCATCCGTTACGAAGGCCCTAAGGGTGGGCCGGGGATGCAGGAAATGCTCTACCCGACGTCATTCCTCAAAGGCCTAGGCCTAGGTAAGAAGTGTGCATTGATTACCGATGGACGTTTTTCCGGTGGTACCTCTGGTTTAAGCATCGGCCATATTTCTCCTGAGGCAGCCTCAGGTGGCGCAATCGCGCTCATTGAAGAAGGCGATACGATTGTGATCGACGTACCGCAGCGGCGTCTTGAACTACGTGTGGACGATTCTGAGCTGCAACGCCGCCGTGAAGCTAAGGGCGCTCTTCCATGGCACGGTAATCGTGAACGCGAGGTTTCTAAAGCGCTCCAGGCGTATGCGTCAATGGCTACATCTGCGTCATTTGGAGCTGTACGCCAGCTGCCCTAGGGGGTGCTGTATAGGGGATGCCACAGGGCACTGCTTGCGTTGCGTTGTGTATGCCGAGACGATTACCAGCTGAGGGTCAATACGGCTGGGATATAGACGATTGAAATGATCGTCTCTATGATGCCGACGGTGATCAGGAGCTGTTTCGCATTGAGCGGCTGAGATGTAGTACGGTGAGGGGCTGTACGGTGTGATGCCCGAGAGGTGCGCCGTGCGACGAATGTGAATATAGCACAGCGAATCGCCAGTACCGCCCAAACGATGGCGAACAATACGCCCGCATGATTCAACGTGAATAAAGCGAAAGCGCCAGCCAGGCCTAGAGCGTGAGCAATGATTGAGGTAGCGAGATATGCGCGAGAAGCCTTTTCGCGCACAAGCGATTTTACAAAGGGAATCGTGCACCAGAAGTAATAGATGACGGCGATCGTCACCAGTAGAACTCTAGAGCCTTGCGCTGTGGCAGTAATACCTTGAGTGAGACCCTGTGAAGCCAGTGCGGAAATCGACGCGATACCGTGATCGGCGCGGTAGCTCAAATCCCACATCACAGGAGTCATGAGCCCAGCAGCAATGACTTCGGAGCTGCGAGCGAGAAGCGATCTGCTTTCACGGCGAAATGACGTCCACGCCGTCACAAGCACCAAGGGTATGAACAACCATGCCCACCGAAGGAGGCAGCCGGCAGCTACCAGAGATGCTGCAGCGAACAATGCTACCCACAGAGCCCAAAACCGCACAGGGGGAAGATACGTGGCTCGGCGTCTAGCGCGCAACCAGTTATCGGCGGTGAAGTACAAGCAGTACCCTGTAATCCACAGTGCAGCCACAGGGATGTGTTGCCACACTGGGCCGCCGGCCACAATACCGATAATGGGTGGTACAGTCGCCATCGCCCATGCGCCCTTTTGGTCTGGAATCCACGGTGCTTTCTTCATATGTCCACTTTAGAGGGAATACATGGCGTCGCTAAAATTGTGGCTGTAATACCTCGTTGCGAATCACTCTCAGCCTTGGCGAAATCCAAAATATGAGAACAAATGTGCGTTATTTGGAATCCTCGATGTGTGCAGTTACGCTAAAACCATGAATTTCAAGCGAATCGTCGTCCTTATTAAGCAGCGCGCTGGCAGGTGAGTTGCTTTGCTGGTGCGCCCCTCGACAACTCGAGGGGCTTTCTTTTACCAGGAGGTAACCCGTGCTCGGCTCTGCGCAGCTGATACGGAACCGATTCGATGGTTCATACACAACGCAACATTGCTTCATACACGTTCCACACACCATGAAGGAGGGGCAACATGGCCGATACCTCGCATGCCGCCACAGGTAATGCGCAGCAGGGCACGGCTGCGGGCAACCAACCGCAGGCGGCGATCCGTGAACCATCAACAGGGGCGCGGTCAATCGTCCGCACATTGGAAGAACTCGGCGTTGAAACCGTATTCGGACTTCCTGGCGGCGCTATCTTGCCCACCTACGATTTTCTGGGATCTTCGGAGCGCTTGCGTCATATTCTTGTACGCCACGAACAAGGCGCTGGGCATGCCGCCGAGGGATATGCAGTATCGACTGGCCGAGTCGGTGTGTGTGTAGCAACCTCAGGGCCAGGTGCCACGAACCTTGTGACGGCTCTACTCGATGCGAATCTCGACTCGGTACCGCTCGTTGCAATTACTGGGCAGGTAGGGGCAGGTGCCATCGGTACCGATGCGTTCCAAGAAGCAGACATTGTAGGAGCATCCCTGCCCGTTACAAAGCACTCATTCCTTATCACTGACGCCGCAGACATTCCCGCACGCATCGCCGAAGCTTTCTACATTGCGAAGTCTGGCCGGCCTGGCCCCGTGTTGGTAGACGTCACGAAATCTGCACAAAACCAAGAATGTGATTTCGTATGGCCGCCAAAAATGGAACTTCCTGGATTCCGGTGGCAGACAGAACCTACCGATGATGCAATTGCGCAGGCAGCAGCGCTTATTGCCCAATCCAAGCGTCCAGTACTATATGTGGGCGGCGGCGTGATTCGCTCGAATGCCGCCAGCAGGCTCGCTGAACTTGTGGACGTGACGAACGGCGGCGTCGTCACTACGCTTAATGCTCGCGGTTCATTCCCGGACGCTGATCCGCACCATCTTGG
>JALFZJ010000060.1 GCA_022783665.1 Arcanobacterium sp. | reverse complement strand
ACACGCCCAGTCCCATTCCGAACCTGGAAGCTAAGCTGGCCAGCGCTGATGGTACTGCACCCGCCAGGGTGTGGGAGAGTAAGACACTGCCGTCAATATAATGTAACACGATGAGGGACGGAACCATACGGTTCCGTCCCTTATCCGTATACCACCCCACCAAAACAACACACACGGGCTAATCAAAATAGGGCTAAGCGTCAAAAAGTGGATCTTATGGTGGCGTGTCGGTGGCTGTGTGTTAGGGTTTGTATCTGCCTGCTCAGCCTTTTCGGATGTGAAGTCCATCTTTCCCATGCTCGTTGATGGTTGACGGTGTTCCCGTTTTCAATGGATATCCATTGCATTGCGGTGCTTACAAATATGGACTTGAATCACGTGTAGCTATGTTTGGCCCGATAACGTTACCTAGTAAGATATAGATCGTCTGAACAGGCTAATGGTTTTTTACAATTGAAGCGCGAGGAAGAAATGGCTCAGGATTTCAATAATAGTAGTGGCGATAGTAGACGGAGAGCTTCTTCTTCGGGCAATAGGTCGGATTCACGTCGCGGCAATGGCAAATACAGAGATGGCGGCGAACGCCGATGGCAGCGCGGCGATTCTAATGGTCGGCATAACGGACGTTCCTATGATCGTGATAGACGTGGACGACGTGATGACGCGCGTGGCGAGCGTTACTCTGATCGAGACGACTATCGGAAGAACCGGAGTTACCGTGGTGACCGCGGTGAAGGTGACGGACGTCGGTGGTCACAACGCTCCGAGGATTATCGGGGCGTGCGCAGCTACAACCGTCGTGATCATAATAGTGATACCTACGGTGGATCGGATAGTGCACGACGCGGTGGCGGTTACAGAGAACGCGATTACCAGCGTCGTGATCGAGACGGCTATGCCGGCAATTGGGATCGGCGACATAATCGTTATGATCGTGGCCGCAGTGATAGCTGGCACGACGATACTCGGGGTGAACGGCGGCGTGGTGGTCAATTTGACCGTGACTATTCTCGAGATGGGAGCCGTAACCGCTTTGATGATTCGCGTGATCGTAGGAGCAGCGGGAATCATCAGAGGAACTCAGATCGCTGGAACCGAAACGGCAACGGGGATCGGTGGAACCGTGGTGGTTCTCGTGATGATCGCCGCGGTGGCTGGCGAAGCGATGCTCACGAAGGCGGGTCACTACGCAGGCATTCGCCGCGAGGTGGTGCCGGCCGTGAGGAGCAGTTCCGTGAACGGGCACCACAGCTCGAGGTGCCCGAATCAATTACCCTTGATTCCCTTGATCCTCAGACTCGCGCTCATCTGCGTAGTCTTAATGCTGAGAACGCTGAACGCGTAGGGCGTCACCTGGCGTATGCAGGAGAAATGCTCGACATCGATCCGGAAGTAGCATACGCACATGCAAAAGCAGCGTATGCAAGCGCCGCTCGTATAGATATTGTGCGTGAAGCCGTAGGTATCGCAGCATATATTACAGGGCGCTACTCGGAGGCTCTTTCTGAGTTGCGTACGTATCGTCGCATGAGTGATGACTACTCACATGTGGCAATTGAAGCAGATGCCGAGCGCGGACTTGGCCGATCTGAAAAAGCATTACGTTTCATTGAGGGCATTCCTTTGAACAAGCTTGACCCAGAAGCAAAGGTCGAGCTTGCAATCGTAACATCGGGTGCGCGTGCCGACGTTGGCAATTCCGAAGGCGGGCTCAGCGTTCTTGAGAAGATCAAAGTAGATAATCTGAAGCCAGAACTCGCAGCTCGTGTGGAGCTCGTCATTGCTGATCGCTACGATGAACTTGGACGTGCAGACGAAGCTCAGGCCATTCGCCTTAAGTGGGCGCCAGTGTATGATGACGCGGACGCCGGTGATATGCTGGTCGATCTTGCAGATGTACTTGACGATGAAGCATCGGAGGAGATCACCGAAGCTACCGATGGAGACGCGCTTGCGGCTGTGCACGCAGATGACGACGCTCACGAGCACGACGAACTTAGTCTCGACGGAGAACCCGATGCTGATGATTTCGCAGAGGCCGATGACTCAGACGATCTGGTACGGGAAACGGCGAGCGATGACAGTGACGACGCCTCTCCCGTAGTTGTTGACGATCATGAGTTTGAAGATGAGTTCGACGACGAGTTTGAAGATGACTTCGGCGGGGATTTTGAGGACGAATCTGACGGTCTCGATAGCGCCGAACACATCGTCAGCGATACAGATGCTCCTGTGCAAGATACCCTGTGGGATTCTCTCGATGACTCGGGCAGTGACTGGGATAGCGAATCGGATCGCTAGTGGAATCTTTACTGAGCGGGTATGACGCCGTCTTTTCGGACCTTGACGGCGTGGCTTACTATGGTGCGCTGGCTGCACCCTACGCACCTGAGTTTTTCACTGAGATTTCACGCATGGGTATGGGGCTTGCGTTTTTGACGAATAATTCACGTGCCACGCCCTGCCGTGTAGCAGACCTGTTGGTGAAGCTTGGTATTCCTGCTGAGCCTGACCAAGTCTTCACCTCAGCACGGGCATCGGTTGAGCAGGCACTTGACCGCGTGCCGCGCGGCGAACCTGTGATGGTGCTGGGCGGAGAAGGAATACGCCAAGCTCTTACCGATGCTGGCTACACGATCGTCACGAGTGCTGATGAGCATCCACGTGCTGTATTTCAAGGGCTTGCAGAAGATGCAAATTGGCGTGATCTGTCTGAGGCAGCCATCGCTATTGACGCAGGTGCGCTGTTCTTCGCTACGAATATGGATCGGCGCATCCCTAAAGAGAACGGCCTTATGTTGGGCAATGGTTCACTCGTGAACGCGCTCATCTTTGCCACAGGCATCGAGCCATACGTCGCCGGCAAACCCGAAGCAGCGATTTTTTCGATGGCTCGCCAGGCTCTTGGCGTAACGAGCCCCTTGATGATTGGTGATGGACTCGTCACTGATATACGCGGCGCGAATAGATGTGGTATCCCAAGTGTGCATGTGCTTACAGGTACTGCACGCCCTGTAGACGTAATGCTCGCAATGCCTTCGGATCGACCTAGCTATTTGTGCCTCGATCTGCGTGACGTATTACAACGATACGAACGCGTTCGCGCTGACGGCGAATGGATATACTGCGGAAATGACGGCGCTTTAGCGAACGACACTGGCCTTCATACGAGCAGTTCACCTCAAGATGGGCGCGTAAGTATCACACAGTATCGCGCTGCCGTGCATGCTCTGTGGAAATACATGGATTCACTCGGTGAGAGCGAGCGTCTTGCATACGCAGAGCTAATTTCCACACAGTGCGGAGAACTAAAGGTTGTACACAACTAATGCCTATGGTGAACGCTGAACGGCTGCACGCACTAGCTTGCGTAGTAGAGTAGATGCATACCGGCGAGTGGAGGAGCATTACGATGGATAATCCTGATGACGTGGCGACTCATGCCGCGCACCCTCGGGCGGCTCAGGCTCTCGCAGATCCCCAGCAAATGCTTGATACGTTGAGTGAACGTGATCCTGATGAGCAGATTGAGCAGCTTGAGGATCTTCACCGTGAGCTATCCAGGCGGCTCAACCGTGCCCAGGGGCAGAGAGAAAAATGAAGTGATGCCGGTAGGGGATATGAATCAGATACAAACGTCATCGCAGGCACAGGGATTAACACAGTGGCAAAACTACGACGCATAGATGCCGAACTGGTACGTCGCAAGCTGGCACGCTCTCGGGCAGACGCAGCGGAGCGCATCCGCCAGGGGCGCGTCAAACTCGACGGGCAGACGATAACAAAGCCTTCACGGCAAGTTGATCCTGCTCAAGCGATTGTGGTGGATCGTGAAGATCGCATCGAGTATGCTTCGCGCGGAGCATATAAGCTCCTTGGCGCCCTAGAATATCTTGGCGATGATGCTCCACAAATAAGCGGTGTCCGAGCTCTTGACGCCGGAGCCTCTACTGGAGGCTTTACCGATGTGCTCCTCAAATATGGTGCCAGTGAAGTGATCGCTGTAGACGTTGGATACGGCCAACTATTGTGGCGTCTACGCGAAGATCCGCGCGTGAGAGTACTTGAGCGAACCAATATCCGTTATCTTGAGCCCCAGGTGATAGCGCCTCTACCACAGCTCGTTGTAGGCGATCTTTCGTTCATTTCGTTGACTCTCGTTATTCCTGCGCTCGTTGCGTGTTCCACACCTGATGCGAAGTTCTTGTTGATGGTTAAGCCTCAGTTCGAGATCGGTAAAGGACGCCTCGGGGAGGGTGGCGTGGTGCGTGATCCACGTGACCACATAGAAACAGTGCTCAAGGTGGCGCACAATGCGCAAGAGAACATGCTGCAAATTAACGCAGTTGCCCCCTCGCCTCTTCCTGGCCCGAAAGGCAATGTAGAGTATTTCTTATACATGGAGAAAGTGGAAAACTCCCACCGTGACGATGAGAATCGCAGTGAACAAAGAATCGTAGACATGATTACTGAGGCTGTGCACAATGGCCCAGCAGCGCAGCAGTTCTCAGGAACGCAGGCGATCAGAGAAAGCGCGGAGAACAACGATGAGTAGAACAGTCGGCCTCGTACTGCACGAGCGACGCGACGATGTTGAGGGCGAAGCACAGAGTTTTGCCGATCAACTTGAGCAGCGTGGCGTCACATCTATTATTCTCGACGAGAATACGCCCGCTGACGCGATCGAAAACGTCGAACTTGCTGTGGTGCTTGGTGGCGATGGCACGATGCTGCGGGCTGCAGAATTCACTCGAGGCCATAGGGTTCCGCTTCTCGGGGTGAACTATGGGCACATGGGCTTCCTGGCAGAGCTCGACTCCTCCTCTCATGCCGATGTGATCGAAACGGTGAGCTCGGCGAAGTGGATCATTGAAGAACGTATGACCATTGACGTTTCAGTTGACTATCCGGACGGCACCCACATCTCCAATTGGGCTTTGAACGAAGTATCGATAGAAAAGGGCTTCGGCTCACGCATGATCGAAACTGATCTTGCTGTAGATGGCACGGGCGTGTCGTCATTCAAAACAGATGCTGTGATTCTTTCAACCCCAACTGGATCCACAGCGTACAACTTTTCTGCCGGAGGCCCAATCGTGTGGCCGGATGTAGAAGCGATCGTGCTGATTCCAATAGCGGCTCACGCACTCTTTACGCGCCCCATGGTTGTAGGGCCAAAGTCGCGTCTGGATATTCGTTTACGATCAGACGACGCTGTGCTCTGGTGCGATGGGCGCAGGAAGATCCATGCGCCGGAAGGATCTATTATTTCGGTATATCGTGGATCGGATCCTGTACTTCTGGCTCGCGTCCATGACTTGCCCTTCTCGTGGCGCCTTGTAACGAAGTTCCGGCTACCAGTTGAAGGCTGGCGCTATGATCAACAGCCTCGTGCGAATGGCGATGTGCGAATACTGATGGAGCACTGAAATGATTAGTGAGCTCACAATCCGTAATCTTGGCGTGATTGAGCAGGCACATATCCATATTGGTGATGGCCTCAATGCACTTACTGGCGAAACGGGTGCGGGCAAGACGATGGCTCTTACCGCGATTCAACTCCTGATGGGTGGCAAGGCCGATCCAGGCAAGGTGCGCCATGGCGCCGAGCGTTCTGACGTTGAAGGGATCTTCATTATTACGGAAGAATCGCCGGTGGCTCAGATCGTAGCCGAGGCCGGCGGCACCATTGATTTTGAGGACGGCGTTGGTGAACTTGTGGTGGCGCGTACAGTACCCGCTGAGGGTAGATCACGTGCCATCGTGGGTGGCCGCACGGTACCTGTTTCAGTTTTGCGTAATATCGCAGAACATGAACTCACTATCCATGGCCAAGCAGACCAAATGCGATTGACGTCTCGTAGTGAGCAACGCCGTGCACTCGACGCGTATGGCGGTGAGGCACACGATTGTGCAATGCGACGCTATGAGGAGGCGTGGAGGCAATACATCAGCTGCCAGAAGGAGCTTGAAGATTTCGATGCGTATTCCCAAGCGCGCGGTGCGGAACGTCTTGCACTTCAGGCTCTTGTGAGCAAAGTAGAAGAACTCGACCCGCATATTGGGGAAGACGATGCACTCAAACAACGGGCACTGCGTCTCGAAAACGTCGAAACAGTGCGTGAGGTACTCGTGGAAACTACGTCTTTGCTCGACGGTACTACTGACGTTGAGGGCGCTTCAGGGCTCATCGATCGAGCTGCCCATTCGCTGAGCAGGCTTAACGATGAGGCTTTTGTAGCTCATGAACAGCAGCTGCGCGATGCCAGCGTGCTGCTCTCTGATATATCCCGCGAGCTGAGTGAACACCTCGCCTCCCTCGATGCTGATCCTGGCGAACTTGACTCGATCTATTCGCGTAGATCCGCTTTGAAATCAGTGCAGATCGAGCTCGGTATGACGATCGAACAGATGCTTGCACAATACCAGCGTGCTCAGGAGCGTCTGGCAGCTCTTTCAGATCCACAAGCGCGGCATTCAGAGCTCGAGCAGGAGCTTAAGGATGCGCAGACGGCGCTGCGCTCTGCAGGTGCGAAGCTCTCCCGACTCCGGAGCAAAGCCGCTCAGGCTCTCGAAGAGCACGTCACGCGTGAGCTTGCCGACCTCAACATGAAAGGCACCACGTTTAAGGTAGCGCTCGTCGCCCTAGAGGAACCTACTCCAACTGGCTATGAAAACGTAGAATTTCGCCTCGCCACACATGGCGCAGGCGAAATCGCTGTACACAAGGCAGCCTCGGGAGGTGAAATCTCGCGAATCATGCTTGCCCTTGAGGTGACGCTCGCCGAACGCGGAGGTGAAACAGGGCGAACCTTCGTCTTTGATGAAGTAGATGCAGGTATTGGTGGGGAGACGGCGCTACGTGTGGGGCAGCGTCTTTATACGATGAGCCGCGCCAGTCAGGTGATCGTCGTCACCCATTTAGCGCAAGTTGCCGCGTATGCAGATCATCAGATCGTCGTTGAAAAAGAGCGCAGCGAGGCTGGCGCCGTGACGCTGGTGCGCTCTGTTGACGATGATGAGCGCATTGGTGAGCTTGCACGAATGCTGGCAGGTAATGATTCACAGACGGCGCGCGCCCATGCGGCTGAGTTGCTTTCAGGCATTTCTATGGCACGATAGAGCTGTGGTATTTGGGAAACTCAAGAAAAAAGAATCCCGCGCGAGTTCAGAGACCTTGACGGGATCTGCCCGCGTTGATGCGCGTACAAAGAATCTCACCAAGCGTCTGCGTCCCGGTGAGGTTGCCGTGATCGACCATGAAGATATCGACAGAGTATCAGCAGAAGCCCTCGTAGAATGCGCCCCAGTGGCGGTTCTCAATGCGGCGAAGTCGACCTCGGGGCGCTATCCCAATCTCGGGCCTGAAATCTTGATTAACGCAGGCGTGCCACTCATTGATGATCTGGGATCCTCCATTATGGATGTTGAGGAAGGTAGCGAGCTTCGAGTAGACGCCGATGGGTCAGTTTACTCCGGCGATCAACTCATCAGCCAAGGCGTAGTTCAGACCCCCGAAAGCAATGCACGCAACATGGAAGCTGCAAAAGCAGGTATTACGACGCAGCTTAAAGCCTTCGCTACAAATACCATGCAATATGTTGAAAAAGAGCAGGATCTGATCCTTGACGGCGTCGGAATGCCTGATATCTCAACAGATTTCCATCACCGGCATGCGCTGGTGGTTGTGCGCGGCTATCAGTATAAGGAAGATCTCAAGGCGCTGAGCCATTACATTCGTGAATACCGCCCTATTACCATCGGGGTAGACGGCGGTGCGGACGCGATCTTGGAAGCCGGACTCAAGCTCGACATGATCGTAGGCGATATGGATTCCGTATCTGATCGTGCGCTGCGCTCAGGAGCTGAGATCGTCGTGCACGCCTATAGAGACGGCACAGCTCCAGGGAAAAAGCGTGTGGAGGATCTTGGCGTGGAACACGTCGTCTTTCCCGTTACGGGTACATCAGAAGACGTCGCAATGATGATTGCGAACGCTCGGGGAGCTGATCTGATTGTGGCCGTTGGCACGCACTCCACTTTGATCGAATACCTCGACAAGGGTAGAAAAGGAATGGCTTCAACATTCCTCACTCGTTTGCAGGTGGGCTCCAAACTTATTGATGCTAAAGGTGTATCTCAGCTGTATCGTTCGCGTATTTCCAATTGGCAGCTCATAGCTTTGATTCTCGCTGGTGCGCTCACGATCGGCGTGGCGATGGCGATGACTTCTGCTGGGCAAGTCACATTCGACCTGATTCGCGTGTGGTTCTCAGATATTGTTCACTGGTTCAGGAATCTATTTTAGGTGGATCTGTAATGATTGATTTCCGTTATCACATCGTCTCACTCGTTGCAGTGTTTCTCGCGCTGTCTGTTGGAGTGATCCTCGGTGCAGGTCCGCTCCAAAACTCGATCGGAAATGCGCTCACGGGGCAGGTGTCGTCGTTGAGTGAATCGAATCAGGCTCTGAAGGCAGAAAACACGGAGCTCAAAACGCAGATTCAAGGTCAAGACAAAGCCTGGGATGTAGCTGCGCCAGCCTTAATTACCGATGCGCTGAAAGATACGAATATCGCAATCGTTGCCTTCCCTGGAGCGAGTGCAGACGACGTCGATACCGTTACGTCAGCCGTTCAAGATGCTGGTGGTACCGTTGCGTCGTCTGTAAGTATTACTCCTGAATGGACGGCGTCTAGCCAGACGGCGTTCAGAACGACTTTCGCTGAGCAGATCAGTGCATACTTGCCCGAAGGCTCGGAGGCTTCAGACACGAATACAATCTTGAGCACGGCATTGGTTCAGCTCTTGACGGGGAATCTGGAAGAAGAGAACACTGCCACTTTGCAAGATCTGATGGCATCGGCAGATACGGCAATGATCGAGTTTGCACAAGAGCCTAGTGCACCGGCTCAGCTTGTACTGTTTGTGGCAGGTGATCTGAGTGCACCTGAAGCACAGGCTGATGCGCAGGCTAACTCTGACGAGGCAGCGCAACGCGATTACGATATGAAGACCTACACTAATCTCGTGAAGTTTGTATCTGGCAAGGTGCCTACGGAGGTTGCCGGTTATGCAAATTCGCCTGAAGATCTCCTTACCGCTATCCGCAGCGGTGGAATTGATGCATCAACTGTAGATTCGATCGATACCGCCGTGGGGCGGATAAATGTGGCGCTCGCAGCATCATCGGAACTCGCGAACGATAAAGTCGATCTTGGCTTTGAAGCTGGTGCAACGCTGCCGCTTGGCCAGCGTGCAATTGTAACGCCCGCTGCCGAGGAGGCACCAGATGGCGCTGACAACACCGAAAGCGCACCAGCTCAAGAATAGTCACTGGATGGATAGTGACTTGATGTGTGGTGAGCCGCGAATATGCGCACATCTATCACAACGCAACGAATAGGGAGGCACTGTGGCGTTGAAAGCCTTTGGTAAGGCCTGCGTATCGGGAGTGTTCAGCTTCGGCGCAGGAACTGCAGTTACATCTGTTCGTCAGCATCTGGTACGCCAGGGCGGCGATGGCCGTCGCTCGGTGGCATCGGGTTGGGAAAGAGAATCTTTTCGTGGCACAGCCGTCTCATTGCTGGGCGGCCTCGATGTGGCACTGTCTGCTCTGGCAGGGGCATCACCACTCGTTGCTTGCTCTGCGACGCGCGCCGCGGGTGGTGCTGCCATGTTGGCCGGCAGCGTGGGCGCAATTGCCGGATATGTTGATGATCATCTTGAGGCGAAGTTTCCGGCACAAGGCAAAGGCTTTCGTGGTCATTTGGGTGCACTTAAGCGCGGGCAAGTCACCTCTGGTCTCGTGAAGATTGTATCGATTGGCGTTGGCTCTCTGGGAGCTGCAGCCGTGCTTGCCGCTTCGCGCGAGTCGGCGCGCCCTGCTATGCGCGTGGGCGGAGAGTTGATGATCGATGCGTTACTGATCGCTGGAACCGCTAATTTTATTAATCTGCTCGATTTGCGCCCTGGGCGTGCGCTGAAAGCAACAGGATTAGCTGCATTACCACATGTAGGTGCGTCCACCCCCGGAAGTGCACCGCTTGCAGGATCGCTCATAGGAGTGGCTCTGGCTGGTTTGCCGTCGGATCTGCGCGGGGAAACCATGCTCGGCGATCTCGGTGCAAATGCTCTAGGCGCCCAATTCGGGGTGCTTCTTGCGAACCAAAAATCCCTACCGCTCAAGGCCAGCCTCCTCAGTGGCGTCATTGCACTCACACTCGTTTCCGAGAAAGTATCGTTTTCCCAAGTGATTTCTCGTAACGATATATTGCGAGCCCTTGATCAGTGGGGCGTACCTGGCGTCAATTCGGCGGGTGCTTAGGGCATTTGGGTACGCTATGGGAATAAGGCTCACGCGCAGGGCGCAAGCAGGAATCGTAGGTGCGGCAAGCATCATTACGATACTCACTCTCGTCTCGCGGGTATTTGGTCTATTGCGCAAACTCGCGCAATCATGGGCTGTATCCGATGGGGCAGTTGCAACCGCATACGACACAGCAAATACTGTACCGAATGTACTGTTTGAGATTGCTGCAGGTGGGGCACTTGCGGGAGCCGTCATACCGCTCGTCTCTGGATTCTTGGTTAAGAAGCAAAAGGATGAAGCTGGTGCCACTGTATCGGCTTTGCTGACGTGGATCATTGCAATCAGTGTGCCACTGGCGATAGTT
>JALFZJ010000025.1 GCA_022783665.1 Arcanobacterium sp. | reverse complement strand
CAGCCACATGATCAGTTACCTGAGTCCACAGCGCAACGAGATCCTTGCGGCGATCCTCGTCGCGAATGTTACCTTCTTGGAAATCCTGCTCGATGCGTGCGGCTTTCTTTTCGGCTTCCTCAAGAATCTCAGCCTTGTTGGCTGGTGGCTTTACATCGGAGACGGCGATCGTAACTCCAGAGCGTCCGCCCCAGTAGAAGCCTGTGTTCTTGAGAGCGTCAAGCGAAGCGCCGACGTCTACCTTCGGGTAGCGCTCAGCAAGTTCATTGACGATCACACCCAAGAGTTTCTTTTCCACAACGGCATTGACGTATGGGAAGGACGTCGGCAGAGCATCGTTGAACTTGGCACGCCCGAGGGAGGTCTCGAGGATGATCGGATCGCCCTCTTCGTATCCTTCAGGAGCTTCCCAATTACGCGGAAGCACGATATCGTCTGCGTTGAAACGAATATGCACCATAGCGTTGAGATCGAGCTCGCCGAGATCGTTTGCCATCTGAGCTTCGGCGATACTTGCGAAGTAACGTCCCTCGCCCTTGCCGCCTTCACGGATCATCGTCAAATGGTAAAGGCCGATGATCATATCCTGCGATGGCACCGTCACCGGGCGCCCGTCTGAAGGCTTCAAGATATTGTTTGCCGAAAGCATCAAAATACGTGCCTCTGCCTGAGCTTCAACCGAAAGCGGGAGGTGCACAGCCATCTGGTCGCCGTCGAAGTCTGCGTTAAAAGCCGCGCACACGAGTGGGTGCAGGCGGATTGCCTTACCTTCGATGAGCTGAGGCTCAAAGGCCTGAATACCCAGACGGTGCAGCGTTGGTGCACGGTTAAGAAGCACAGGGTGCTCGGCAATAACCTCTTCGAGCACGTCGAACACTTCGTCACGCTGACGCTCAATCAGACGCTTCGCTGCCTTGATGTTCTTCGCGAGCTCAAGATCTACCAGGCGCTTTTGCACGAAGGGCTTAAAGAGCTCAAGAGCCATCGTCTTGGGCAAACCGCACTGGTGAAGTTTGAGGTCTGGGCCGACCACAATCACGGAGCGTCCAGAGTAATCCACACGCTTACCGAGAAGGTTTTGGCGGAAACGGCCTTGCTTGCCCTTGAGCATATCCGAGATAGACTTCAGCGGGCGGTTGCCTGCTCCTTGTACTGGCCGGCCACGGCGCCCATTGTCGAACAGCGCGTCCACTGCCTCTTGAAGCATACGCTTTTCGTTGTTCACCATAATCTCAGGCGCATTGAGATCCATCATGCGCTTGAGACGGTTGTTGCGGTTGATCACACGGCGGTACAGGTCGTTGAGATCGGAGGTGGCGAAACGGCCGCCGTCAAGCTGTACCATTGGGCGCAAATCCGGTGGAATCACGGGGATATTGTCGAGCACCATTGCTTCCGGCTTCGTGCCCGAGTGCAAGAATGCGTTGACTACCTTGATGCGCTTGAGCGCACGCGTCTTACGCTGGGCGGTGCCAGTTTCGATTTGCTCCACCAGTGCATCATGCTCTGCCTGGAGATCAAAGTCGCGAAGACGGCGCTGCACGGCCTCTGCACCGCGGTAGGCTTCGAAATAGTCGCCCCAGCGGGCGTTCATCTCACGGTATGCGTCCTCATCGCCTTCGAGGTCGCCCACCTTGAGTTTGGTGAACTTGTCCCACACCTCTTCGAGGCGTTCAAGGTCTTGTTCGTATTGACGGCGTATACGCCGCGTATCGGACTCACTGCTGCGCTTGATCTTGGCAAGAGCTGCCTTATCGGCGCCTTCCTTTTCGGCGTCTTTAAGAGCTGTTTCTTCTGCCTTGAGCGACTTCTCTACAGCCTCTTGGGCTTCTTTCTCAAGCGAGTTGCGCTCAAGCTCGTACTCAGCGGTGAGAGTGGGCATATCGTTATGACGGCGATCTTCATCAACGAAGGTCACCATATAGGCGGCGAAATAAATCACCTTTTCAAGGTCTTTTGGCGCGATATCGAGAAGATATCCCAGGCGTGAAGGCACGCCTTTGAAGTACCAGATGTGCGTCACTGGTGCCGCAAGCTCAATATGCCCCATGCGTTCACGGCGGACCTTTGAGCGCGTTACTTCCACGCCGCATCGTTCACATACGATGCCCTTATAACGAGGGCGCTTGTATTTACCGCAGGCACACTCCCAGTCACGAGTCGGGCCGAAGATCTGTTCCCCGAAAAGGCCGTCCTTTTCCGGTTTGAGGGTGCGGTAGTTGATCGTTTCAGGCTTAGTCACAGCCCCGTAGCTCCACGAAAGAACGTCGTCAGACGTGGCGAGCGAGATATGGAGCTGATCGAAGAGATTGACGTCGAGCAAGATTCCTCTTCCTACTTCCGTTTGTCTACGCCGAATTTAGTCTGTGTGTGAGTGCTGAGCAGGCGTTGAAGCTCAGCACTCACAGTGCTACTTATGCAAGCAGCCTACGCGAACTAGAAGTCCGCACCCGTTTCAAGATTCTCAAGGCCCGTTTGGATCCCCGCAGACTGCGGCGAGCGGAAAGCATCCTCATCGGCGTCCTGCAAGCTGATTGCCGCACCCGATGCATCCAATGCCTCCACGTTCAAGCACAACGAACGCATCTCTTGTACAAGCACCTTGAAGGATTCTGGAATGCCAGGTTCAGGCACGTTATCGCCCTTCACGATCGCTTCATACACCTTGACGCGGCCAACGGTGTCGTCTGACTTAATGGTGAGCATCTCCTGAAGTGTATGCGCCGCACCGTACGCTTCGAGTGCCCACACCTCCATCTCACCAAAACGCTGGCCACCGAACTGCGCTTTACCGCCAAGAGGCTGCTGCGTCACCATGGAGTACGGGCCAGTTGAACGCGCGTGGATCTTATCATCCACAAGGTGGTGCAACTTCAGCATGTACATATATCCCACGGATACAGGCTCTGGGAACGGCTCACCGGTACGGCCATCGAACAGGCGTGCCTTACCATCGGCATTGACCAACCGGTCACCATCGCGATTTGGCAGTGTAGAACTCAACAAACCTGAAAGCTCATCGGAGAGAACGCCATCGAACACTGGCGTGGCTACGTTCTGCCGCCCGTCGGTCTTCACGGCGTCTTCAGGAAGGCGTACTGCCCACTCATCGCCACGTTCACGGGCCTCAGATGCATCCCAGCCCTGAGCAGCAATCCAGCCCAGGTGAAGCTCGAACACCTGGCCGAGGTTCATACGGCTTGGTACACCCAGCGGGTTCAACACGATATCTACAGGAGTGCCATCCTCCATGAATGGCATATCCTCCACGGGAAGAATACGCGAGACGACGCCCTTGTTGCCGTGACGACCTGCCATCTTATCGCCAATCACGATCTTGCGGCGCTGTGCGATATGAACGCGAACTGTTTGGCGCACATCGGCGGCAAGTTCATCGTGATTCTCCGAGGAGAACTCTTTCACAGCAATCACGATGCCCGATTCTCCGTGAGGTACGCGCAGTGACGTATCGCGAACTTCCTTCGCCTTCTCGCCGAAGATTGCGCGGAGCAGGCGCTCTTCGGAAGTGAGCTCTGTTTCGCCCTTCGGTGTGATCTTGCCTACGAGGATATCGCCTGTGGTTACCTCAGCACCGATACGCACAATACCGCGCTCATCGAGATCCGCTACCATCTCACTCGAGACATTTGGAATGTCACGAGTAATCTCTTCTGGGCCAAGCTTCGTATCGCGAGCATCCACCTCATGTTCTTCAATGTGAATCGAGGTGAGCAGATCCTCAGACTGTACGCGCTGTGATAGCACGATTGCGTCCTCGTAGTTGTAGCCATTCCATGCCATAAACGCCACGAGGAGGTTCTGCCCGAGTGCGAGCTCGCCGCCTGCCGTGGCCGGACCATCAGCGATAAGGGAGCCCTTCTCCACCCGATCGCCCTCATTGACTGCCACACGCTGGTTGGTGCAGTTGCCTGGGTTTGAGCGCTCGAACTTCAAGAGCTTGTAGATGCGGTGATTTCCGTCGTCTTCTTCGACGTGCACAGCATCTGCAGACACTTCGGTGACCACGCCAGGTGCGAAAGCGATCGTCACCTCGCCGGCATCTACTGCCGCACGATTCTCCATACCCGTACCCACGAGTGGAGCCACCGGGCGAATCAGCGGCACGGCCTGACGCTGCATGTTGGCGCCCATCAGTGCGCGGTTAGCATCGTCATGCTCGAGGAACGGAATCATTGCCGTACCTACCGAACACATCTGGCGTGCCGAGACGTCCATATAAGCAACGTCATCAGGATGCACGAGCGCAGGCTCGCCACCTGGAAGGCGTACAAGGATCTCATCTTCAGCGAAGCTACCATCAGCATTCATCGGCGCGGATGCCTGAGCTATCGCATAGCGATCCTCATCAGCGGCATCAAGGTAGTCGATATCATCGGTCACCTTGCCGTCAATGACGCGGCGATAGGGCGTTTCGATGAAGCCGAAGGAATTGACGCGCCCATACGTAGCAAGCGAGCCGATCAGACCAATGTTCGGGCCTTCAGGTGTTTCAATTGGGCACATGCGGCCATAGTGCGATGGGTGTACATCGCGCACCTCCATCGATGCGCGGTCACGCGAGAGACCGCCCGGGCCAAGAGCCGATAGACGCCGCTTGTGGGTAAGCCCAGCGAGCGGGTTGTTCTGATCCATGAATTGCGACAGCTGCGAGGTACCGAAGAACTCTTTGATTGCGGCAACAATCGGGCGAATATTAATCAAAGACGACGGCGTAATGGCTTCGGCTTCCTGCGTCGTCATACGCTCGCGAACCATGCGATCCAAACGCGATAGACCTGTGCGTACCTGGTTTTGGATGAGCTCGCCCACAGCGCGGATACGGCGGTTGCCGAAGTGATCAATATCGTCGGTTTCTACTGGCACTGGGCGCGCGCCTTCACCAACTGTCACTTCAGCTTCGCCGGCATGCAAAGCGAGGAGGTAACGCAGCGTGCTCGTGATATCCGTAATGGTGAGCTGACGCTCAGCCGCATCGATACCCACGCCAAGTTTCTTATTCACCTTGTAGCGCCCGACCTTAGCCAGATCGTAGCGCTTATCGTTGAAGTAGAAGTTGCGCAGCAAATTGCGGCCCGCTTCAGCCGTTGGCGGTTCGCCTGGGCGTAGCTTGCGGTACAAATCCTGAAGCGCTTCTTCCTGCGTCTTCGGGCCGTCCTTTTCCAAGGTATCGATAAGTACAGGGAAATCTTTGAATTCTTCGCGGATTTCCGATTCCGTCATACCTAGCGCCTTGAGGAACACCGTCACAGACTGCTTACGCTTGCGGTCGATACGTACCCCAACGGCGTCACGCTTATCGATCTCGAACTCAAGCCATGCGCCACGGCTCGGAATAATCTTCGTCGAGTATATGTACTTATCGGAAGTCTTATCTGCCAACCGCTCAAAATACACGCCCGGGCTACGTACAAGCTGGGAGACGACGACGCGTTCAGTACCGTTGATCACGAACGTACCCTGCGGCGTCATCAATGGGAAATCGCCGATAAAAGTTGTCTGCTTCTTGATTTCACCAGTTTCGTAGTTCTGAAACTCGGCAGTCACGTAGAGAGCCGCTGAATACGTCATGTCTTTGTCTTTACATTCAGCGATCGACGCCTTTTCTTCTTCGAGGCGCGGCTCGTAAAGCACCAGACCCATCGTGCGGGCTGTGTTCTCGATTGGGGAAATCTCGTCGAAGATCTCTTCCAAACCAGACTTCTCACCTGGGTGTTCTGCACGCCATTCATCGGAACCGATGAGCCATCCATACGATGCGGTTTGTAGACTCAGTAGATCCGGTACAGGTAATGGCTCACGAAGCTTTGCAAATGAAACACGATCTGCAGTTGGTTTGCCGTTAATGACGGCGGGCATATAGGTGCGCGAAGCAGCCAAAGGACTTCCTTCCCTGGGTTCCGGTAAGGCTAATATGCACAGGGTGCACTACACCCACTGCACAAATTTCAAATTTACCGAATTGGCGCGAACTTTTCTACCCCCTACCGGTGTGGGAGGGGTCACGTCACCATAATGTACTGGGCAATCCTCGTAGGATCATGCGGCGCGGTGATGCTGTGCATGCCTTCATCGATATACCCAGACTGTATCTACTTGCCGAATTGCGAGCTATGCGCCGCGCGAATGCGTTCAGCGCATACCTTCCATGCTTCGGCATGATGAAACTCTAGCACATAAACACGAAATAAGGCAGAGCCTGAGCCCTGCCTTATTTCCTAGCTATAGAGTTTTAGCTACAAGTTACTGCGGACGAGCCGCCTAACTCACTTGAGCGTTACGGTAGCGCCGGCGCCCTCAAGCTGCTCCTTAGCCTTCTCAGCAGTTTCCTTGTTCACACCTTCGAGAACTGCCTTAGGAGCGGAATCAACGAGCTCCTTTGCTTCCTTCAGACCGAGTGGGGTAAGAGCGCGAACTTCCTTGATCACTGCGATCTTCTTGTCGCCAGCGGCTTCGATCACAACGTCGAAGGAGTCCTTCTCTTCCTCAGCAGCAGCTTCGCCAGCAGCAGCTGGAGCGCCTGCAGCAGCCACTGCAACTGGTGCAGCAGCCTCAACGTCGAATTCTTCCTCGAACTTCTTCACGAAGTCGTTGAGTTCTACAAGGGTGAGTTCCTTGAAAGCTTCAATAAGCTCTTCAGCGGTAAGCTTGGCCATGAGTAGCCTTTCCTTCCTTATGCCTACGCGAGGCGTTTAATTAGTGGTTGTGCTGCTTGATGAGTCAGGCAGCGGTTTCCTGCTTCTCGCGCAGGGCGTCTACAGTGCGCACCGTCTTGACGAGCGGAGCGGTAAATACGTATGCAGCCTTGTACAGCGAAGCTTTGAGTGCTCCAGCAGTCTTGGCCAGAAGTACCTCACGGGATTCGAGATCGGCGAGTTTGCCCACGCCTTCAGCATCAAGAACGGTGCCTTCAAGGACGCCAGCTTTCACAACGAGGGCTGGGTTCTCTTTGGCGAACCTCTTCATGCTCTTGGCAACAGTTGCAATATCACCGGAAACGAATGCCAACGCTGTTGGCCCCTTGAGAGCATCATCGAGACCTTCGATGCCCGCTTCGTGGGCAGCAATACGCGCGAGGGTGTTCTTCGATACTGAGTACGTAGCATTTTCACCGAAAGAGCGGCGCAAATCCTTGAGCTGCGCTACGGTAAGGCCACGGTACTCGGTAACGATAACAGCCGAAGAGTTGCGGAAATTCTCCGTAAGCTCTGCAATCGCTGCATTCTTGTCAGTCCTTGCCATGGGACTCCTTCCGAGTTAGACGCCGCAAAATCGTACACTCGGGCAATAAAAAACCTCGTGCACAGGCACGAGGAATGACGGCGATCTTGTACGCCATATTCATGTTTCGTTCCTGCGCGGGTTCCGATTACTCGACATTCTCCCCGTTGGCTACGGGCGACCTGCGGTCTTAGGCATCTATTAATGTACGCAGGAAAACACCGTACGTCAATGCCTACCCTAGATGCGTGACGCTTTACACTTCATACCACCCAATTGCGCCTCATGAGTGCACAATGACTGCTGCGGCAGCGTAGTTCCCAATCGGCAAACATACGCAAATATTTAACTCCCACGGCCGCACTACCGAGCGATGGACTTTAGTCCGTCTACAGGACTAGACTTTGCCCGTGGACGTATTTCTGTAATAGACATTACTATTCGTTTGCTCAATTCATATACAGTCGGCGCCACGTGATGATGGCGCAATTACAGAAAAGGAATCTCTATGAATTTCTTGCAACTACGCGGAATGAACACAGCGCGTAACCGCGATCTAGGCCTACTGATCTTGCGTATTCTTTCTATCGCTCTCGTGACTCACGGCCTGTCGAAGCTTACCGATATCGAAGGTAACGCGAAGTTCTTTGAGCATCAGATTATCGTGAGCTCGGCACCGAAGTTCTGGTCCGTCATTATCGGGCTTGGCCAGATCGTGCTTCCTATCCTTCTCATTATCGGCTTGTTCACGCGCTGGTCTGGCCTACTGCTTACGCTGATGTTCGTTGGTATCGGCATTGTTGAGACGCAACTCGCCGGCGGTTTCTGGAATGAGCGCGGCGACGGTGTATCATTCGAGGCTTCGCTGCTCTACATCGCTATTGGGCTCACGCTGTTCCTCACTGGCCCTGGGCGTTACTCGCTCGATCATGCTCTCGGTGTGAAAGAGCCAGCACGTCACTAACTTGGACGCTATGGCACGATAACTCGTGCTAGGCATAGCGATCCTCGACGTGAGACGACGCTCGACGTCAATGAAAGCCCGCTCATGCACACGCATGAACGGGCTTTCATTCACGTTTTTCTCTGTGGTGCCGCAGCGTCAGAGCCGTTTTACTGCTCCACTGCCTTTGCAAGGCGTGCGACGTCGAGCGGAATACCAGGCCCCATCGTCGTCGATACAGTCACCTTGTTGATGTAGCGGCCTTTAGAGGAAGCGGGCTTCAACCGCACGATCTCTGCGTATGCAGCACGGAAGTTTTCCTCAAGCTGTTCAGCACTAAAAGCGGTGGTACCGATAATGAAAGGCAGGTTCGCATTCTTGTCTACGCGGAACTCGATGCGGCCACCCTTAATATCAGATACGGCTTTTGCAGTATCCATCGTGACGGTACCCGTCTTAGGGTTCGGCATCAAACCACGCGGGCCGAGCACGCGGCCAAGACGGCCAACTTTACCCATCATGTCCGGCGTAGCCACTGCCGCGTCGAAGTCAGTCCATCCGCCGGCAACCTTTGCGATAAGGTCATCATCGCCAACCTCATCCGCTCCAGCGTCAATAGCTGCCTGCGCGTTCGGGCCAGTTGCGAATACAATCACGCGAGCCGTCTTGCCAGTACCATTGGGCAGTGCAACGGTGCCGCGCACCATCTGATCTGCCTTACGCGGATCCACGCCGAGGCGGAATACAACCTCCACTGTGGAATCAAATTTCGTCACCGAAGTCTTGAGCGCAAGCTCCATAGCTTCAGCTGGAGTGTAAAGCTCACCGGCTTGGATCAGCTCGGCGGCTTTACGATAGTTCTTTGAGCGCTTTGCCATTCTGCTATCTCCTTGATTCAAGTTATGAGCAGTTGTGGGGAACGAGCCAGCTCCGGGCTCTACCACTACGCGGATGCGAGGGAATCAAACTCGCAGGCGCATTAACTCAATGTGTTGATGTGTCGAGTAAGTCTTAGATTTCGTCCGTCGTCAAACCCATTGACCGTGCAGTACCTGCGATAATACGGGCTGCAGCGTCAATATCGTTCGCGTTGAGATCTGGTTCTTTCGTCTTTGCAATCTCGCGGAGCTGATCGGCGGTGACGTGGCCGACCTTATTCGTGTGCGGAACCCCAGAGCCCTTCTTAATGCCTGCAGCCTTCTTAAGCAGATCTGCTGCCGGAGGCGTCTTGGTGACGAACGTGAAAGAGCGATCCTCGTAGACGGTGATTTCCACCGGTACGATATTTCCACGCAGTGATTCTGTTGCGGCATTGTAGGCCTGGGTGAACTCCATGATATTCACGCCGTGCTGACCAAGAGCCGGACCCACTGGCGGCGCAGGGGTTGCCTGGCCGGCAGGAATCTGAAGCTTAATCAGGCCTACTACCTTCTTCTTCGGTGCCATCTATATTGATCCTTTGTTTAATCGGTTACCGCCACATGGCAAAAGTGGCGGGCGTCTTTTCCTCGGTGCGCCTAGGCGCAGCACTGCCCCACAAGGGCACTTCTGCGCTTTAATCGGCTTTCTTCACCTGGGAGAAAGACAAGTCGACAGGGGTTTCCTGGCCGACAAGAGTCATCAAAACCGTGAGACGCTGGTTTGCTGCATCCACCTCAGAAATTGTAGCGGGCATTCCCACCCACGGCTCAGTGATAAGCGTTACAGTCTCTCCTACTTCATATTCGATCGAGACAACCTGAGGCTTCGTTTGCGTAGGCTTACCAGCTGCAACGGCCTGCTTAGCGGCTTCTTGTTCTACGGTTGGCATGAGCAACTGCACGATTTCGTCAAGCGAAAGCGCCACAGGGTTACGGCCATTGCCCACAAAACCCGTTACGCCGTTCGTCTCTTGCACAACACGCCACGAATCGTTTGTTAAATCCATCCGCACAAGCGCGTAGCCCGGAATCCGCACGCGCGATACGAGCTTGTTCTGCCCCTTCTTCACCTCGATCACATCTTCCATCGGAACGACCACCTGGAAAATGTAATCTTCCATGTTCATCGAGTGAATACGGATTTCAAGATCCTGCTTAACGCGTTTTTCGTAACCAGCATAGGTGTGTAATGCGTACCAGCGCCCGGGAAGTACCTTAAGCGCCTTGCGTACATCCTCCTCTGAGACGACGCCTTCACCGAGGTCTAGCTCAGCCACCGCCTGCGAGACGCGCGCCGTCTCGGATTCAGCACTCGTCGATTCTTCCAAGGCCTGAGGTGCGGCGTTTTCGTTGGCGTCGTGTTCAACATCTTCGCTAGCCACAACGTCAGATTCTACGGCGTCAGCGTCGTAGCCTGCCGCAGGTTCAGACCCGGCATCGGGGGCACTTACCGGCGCATTCGTCGTCTCTGCATTCGAAAACAGGGGCGAGGCGTCGAGTTCGTTCTTTTCTTCAGTCACGATTCAAGATTCCTTTGTAATGTAGCAACTTATGCAGTAACGACTTGTGGGGTGATCGCTCGGATGATGCGGAGGCTTATGACTCGTTACTACCCGAACACCCAAAATACCGTCTGGCTGAATGCGAGATCGAGCAGACCTACGAAAACCATCACAACAACCAGGAATGAAAGTACGGTGAGGAACATCTGCCATAACTCTGATGGAGTTGGGCGCTGCACCTTCTTGAACTCAATAATGACTTCCTTGAAGAAAGTTATCAGGCGAGCGAATATACCCTGCTTCGCACTGGCACTCTTCGCACCAGCCGATCCGCGCGCCCCTGCCACGTCGTTCACGGTAACCCCTTCAGCCTCGATAACGTCCTGTTGATAAGGAAAACGGCCCGTCAGGGCCGCCTCTAGCAGGGCAGGAGGGACTCGAACCCACAACCGCCGGTTTTGGAGACCGGTGCGCTACCAATTGCGCCACTACCCTATTACTGACCCGCCACTGATGGAGGATCTGTGAATCTGCGTAGATTCCGCTGTGCAAGCACTGCCTGCAAGGCGCAGCCTCGCGTCCTACAAACATGCCTGCCCACTCATTATGCCCTAAAACGTATATTCGCCTCAAGGCACAATGCGCACAGCACATCGCTTGTAGACTTCATCAGCTTAGCGATTTACCTACCAATCGTCCACATAGCTTCAATTGTGGTGGCACACCTCATATCACTTCACGGTTTAAACATTGATTTCCGCATCGGACGCTAAACGTAACGCAAATTGAGAAGTGTGATTCATCGACGCGTGTTTGCCCGTATATTTGAAGTATGGCGAATAAAGAACTGAAAGGGCGCGTCTCGGCGCGTCTGGGTGCAATTCAAGAATCAGCAACCCTCGCAGTAGATGCGAAAGCAAAAGCCCTCAAAGCTGAGGGCAAACCTGTGATCGGCTTTGGAGCGGGCGAACCAAACTTTCCCACCCCCGATTTCATTGTTGAAGCGGCAGTGGAAGCGGCGAGAGATCCGAAGAATCACAAATATACTCCAGCCAAAGGTCTACCTGAGCTGCGTCAGGCAATCGCGGAAAAGACGCTTCGAGATTCTGGTGTGACGGTCGATCCGAACAATATCATCGTTACCAACGGAGGCAAGCAAGCCGTCTACCAGGCATTCGCTTCGATTATTGACGACGGCGACGAAGTGATCCTACCTGCACCGTACTGGACTACCTATCCTGAAGCGATTCGCCTCTGCGGCGGTATCCCAGTAGAAGTTCTGGCAGGGTCAGATCAAGAGTATAAGGTGAGCGTCGCCCAGCTTGATGCCGCGCTCAGCGATAAGACGAAGGCTCTTCTTGTTTGCTCACCGTCCAACCCCACCGGCGCCGTCTACTCTGAAGACGAGTTGAGAGCTATCGGCGAATGGGCATTGGCGAACGGCATCTGGGTGATTACGGATGAAATCTATGAGCACCTCGTGTACACAGGCAAACAGCAGTACATCCTCAACGTTGTACCAGAACTAGCGGATCAGACGATCGTCGTCAATGGTGTTGCAAAGACCTACGCCATGACGGGGTGGCGAGTCGGCTGGATGTATGGCCCAGCTGACGTTATTAAAGCCGCCGCCAACTTCCAAAGCCACGCCACATCGAACGTCGCCAATGTGAGCCAGCGTGCCGCGCTCGCCGCTTTGACGGGCGATCAGCAAGTTGTTGCGAAGATGAAAGAAGCATTCGATCACCGGCGCAAGACGATTGTTGCGATGCTACGCGATATTCCAGGTTTTGAAGTGCCTGAACCGACTGGCGCGTTCTACGTGTTCCCGAACGTCACTCAAGTGCTGGGCAAGACGATCGCTGGCCGCATCGCGCACACCACGTCCGAGCTTGCGACTCTCATCCTTGAAGAAGCAGAAGTAGCAGTTGTGCCAGGCGAAGCATTCGGCGCACCTGGATATCTACGCCTATCGTATGCTCTTTCAGACGACGATCTCGTAGCGGGCATCGAGCGTCTCCAAAAGCTTTTTGCTTAGCCGGGGCGCGCCTGCGCCGACACGATGAAGGTGCTCTAGGGCTGCGGCTCTGGGGCACTTTCGTCCGCATCAAAGCCACCGCGCGAAAGAGGCTATTGCGACGCCTGAGGCCGTGCGGTAGCCGTCGCGCTTACCTGAAGATATTCAGCTGTTAGCGCGCATAATCATAGGCCTGCGAAAGCCAGCCCTCCGCCACGGAAAGTCGATGCTCAGCCTCAGGGCTGCGGCGCTTGCGCGTACGCTTCGCGCCCGCCACAAGGGAAAGCACCACACCTGCAGTTGCGGCACACAGCGCTACAGGATCCATGAATTCACACAGATCATCGCGCCAGCATTCCACGAGCTCACCCAAATGCTCATAGCGTTGCGGGCAGAGGCGAGGTAGCACGCTCAGATGCCCGAGGAGGCATGCCCAGTCAAACACGCGGTAACCTGGGCCAAGAGAATCCACGTCGAGTATTCCCGAGACTTTCCAAGTTTGCGGATCGATGTACACATTCGCTTCATAGAAATCACCATGAGTGACGACGAGCGCACCAAGATCTGCACGATCGAGCGACTCCTCAATCCCACGCGCCACCTCGATACACCGGCGCTCATGCTGAGGCAGAGCCACCGCCGCCGCAGCACCGTAGTGGCGCGCACGCTGCGCCCATGCGGGGCGTCGTGGAAGAGTCAAAGCATCGAGTGGGAGGCGATCGAGCGCCGTCTCAAGAGAATCAAGCACCGAGGTGTATGCGCGAGCGCTACCGGATTCGAATCCGGCAAGTATCCGGGATAACGGAACGCCTGAAACCGCCGTCATCACAACCATTCCGGGATCACTGCGTACTATTCGCGGAGCTGGAAGCTGCTCACCCACCATATGTAAGCGGCGCTCAAAAGCATCTTGTGCTTTCGGGGGAAGCACTTTGGCGTACAGCACATCGGCACTGTGCTGACGTTCGATTTTCACCACCGCTCGGCGCGTAGGGCGATAGCCGATCAGCTCGATATCTACCGGCTCACCGAGTGTTTCTTCAAGGAGCATCGGCGTGCAGGCCTGCTCGAGCGCGGGAAGCTGGGGATCGAATGGATATTCCCATATGTGCACGCGCGTTGCTCCGAGGCGCAAGGTACGGCCGTCGTTTTCAATGAGCGCATCCTCATTTACAACAGATGTGCTTGCCACAATGTACAGATCGTGATCGATATCCCCAACGCGCAGGATCACTGCATATCCTACCGATACACCAGCGCCTGGGCGGTGATGCACTTTATGCACACTCCAAGATCGCAGTTCGCCCTTGTGAGCGAGACCAAGGCGGAGCATTTCTCCGGCACGTGCACTCGTCAATAGCTGTACATCTTGGCGTTCACGCAATGCACGATGCTCACTACCCATAGCTCTTTTATAGTGAGGAGTTGATCGATTATTCAAGTGCAGGATGCAACTGTGGCACAATGGTGCTCATGCGGAATCTGAACCAGCTTCCCAAAGCTCATCTCCATCTTCATTTCACCGGGTCGATGCGGGTAACTACACTGATCGAGCTGGCTGCAGAGACTGGTATCCGCTTACCTTCTACGCTCACAGACGACGAAGCACTCCACGTACCTGCGAATCAGCGCGGCTGGTTTCGTTTCCAGCGCTCGTATGACGCAGCACGGAAGGTGGTGCGCACCGAAAGTGCGATGCGCCGAATCATTCATGAAGCTGTCGAAGACGACGCCCGTGAGGGCTCTCGGCGTCTCGAAATCCAGATCGATCCCACTTCTTATGCGCCATACGTTGGCGGTATCACGCCTGCACTTGAGATTGTGCTTGACGAAGCGCGGATCGCCTCACGCGATGTGGGCATTGATGTGGGTGTGATCGTGGCAGCTTCTCGGATGAAACATCCTCTCGATGCGCGCACACTTGCTCGCCTGGCTGCGAGATATGCGGGTGATCAGCCAGGCGAGGTAGTTGGTTTTGGCTTATCGAACGATGAACGCCGTGGCGAGACGCCGCAGTGGGCGCCGGCTTTTGCCATTGCGGCAAAAGCCGGCCTCGCTCTGGTGCCTCATGGCGGTGAGCTGCTTGGCCCAGAGCACATCAAGCAAGTGATATCTAGCTTGCATCCGCGCCGGCTTGGCCACGGAGTGCGAGCGGCTGAAGATCCATACTTACTCGATTCAATTGTGGCTCAGAATATTTCTCTCGAAGTCTGCCCGGCCTCAAATGTGCAGCTCGGCGTATATGCCGATGCATCAGAGGTGCCCTTGCGCACCTTGCTTGATCACGGCGCACAGGTGGCTCTTGGAGCAGATGATCCTCTTCTGTTCCTCTCCAGACTCACTGCACAGTACGAGATAGCGCGGCGCCAAGGCTTAAGTGACTCTGAGCTGGCTGATCTTGCTCGGTCTTCGATACGGGCATCACTTGCATCCGATAGCAGCAAAAGGCGATGGCTTGGCGATGTTGATACATGGCTGGCCGAGCCAGATACTTATCTCCCGTAATCAATGCTCACCACTTCTCCCATGCCTTTCCGGCACTCTCCGCCGCCCTAATCGATGCTCAAGCCAACGAGCACTGGCTCGGGTTCGAGAGTTACACCGAACTGTTCGCGCACACTATCGCGGATGGTGCGTGCAAGCTGCGCGATATCTTCACCTCGTGCCCCTCCGCGGTTCGTCAATGCCAAAGAGTGTTTGCGCGAAATCGCTGCCGGCCCAGGCATGTTGAACCCTGGGGTAAAACCTGCACGGCTAATGAGCCACGCAGCAGAGGTTTTGACGAGGCCGGGCACATTGGGGGCTGCTGCCCCTATCTGATTCACCGCGGTGGCATCTGTTACGCTGTAGCGCGGTGCGTCCTGTGGTAGAGCAGCAGCTTCTACTTCGCTCAATATCGGGTTTGTGAAGAATGACCCTGCAGAATAGGTGTCGCGATCGGCGTCATCAAGCACCATTCCTTTGCCACGCCGAAGTTCGAGCACCGCCGCCCGCAGATCCGTGCTTGGCACCCGAGTACCGACTTCGACGCCAAGAAGATCGGCTAGCTGCCCGTACCGTACAGGTTCTGACATCGATGCGAGGCGCAGCTGGAAATCCACATCGAGCACAATCCATCGCGGGCTGTAACTCCAGATATGGCCGCCTTCGTGCGGATCTAGGCGGGCCGCCACATGCGACTGGCTCGCGCCTTTGAGTCGCTCGCCTGCTCTCATTGAGTCTTTGAGGAGTGACGCGCGGTAGCCGAGAGCCATATCGGAAAGAAAGAGTGTGCGGATACTACGGGTAAGCCGATCATAGGTACGTGCGACCACTACTGTACCTGCCACTTCTTGGCCGTACGCGCCGATGTTTTGCACTATCGCCGCTCCAGCCGTGCCGGGAATACCAGATAGCGCCTCCATACCCATCCATCCGTGTTCGATGGCGTATACGACGACGGCGTCCCACGGGGTGCCTGCACTGACGTGCATACGTGCCCCAGGGCAGCCCTCTTCGAAAACTGTGCTAATCTCCTGGCGGGCATCTCGCACTACCCTTCCAGGGAAATCTGTGGATGATGCGAGAATATTACTTCCGCCGCCTAGCACAAGGAGTGGAATGCCATCGCGATCAGCCGACTCAATCGCATCGATTAACTCTGCTTCGCTGTACGCTTCGACATATTGCGCCACTTTGCCGCCGGTGGCGAAGGTCGTCATTTGAGCGAGCGACTCCGTTGGCGCACTCAGCCGATTCCACTGCGCTGGCGCAACAGTGCGAGTAGGCTCGTTCGGCTCTGGGATCATGCAGCTCATCACTATCTCATTTCACGTGGTGATCGTTGCGTGCGGGCATTGCACCTCACTACTAGCGGCATGTTTAGTATACGCGCGCCCTAGAAGACCTGTGCAAACATCCAGCAAATCCACAGGCATCTAAAAGCCGGTGAAGCGGCGAGACGCCCATATCTCCCTTCGCAGGCTATATGCACATTTAGATCCTCGCGATGTTTGCGCAACCATTTCTACCTGAATCCTTTAAACACTTGCATATTAGCCATACACAACGTACTGTTGAAGCGTTAAGTGTTAGCGCTACCATCGTGTATAGCGAGGCCACAATGAGGTGAAGTACTCTATGCGCCTACACGTCACAGGGCGTCGCAACATACCCATCACGGGTGGCACGCCGCTTTGAGGTAAGCGCACACGAAGCATACTGCACACGCTCACGAGGAGTACGAGATGTCGAACCATCCAGTCATTGCTATCCGCCCAATCATCGACGCACGACGCCACGGCGTGCGTGAGTCTTTGGAAGACAAGACGATGGAGATGGCGCAACGCGCGGCGACTCTTATCAGTGAGACTCTACGTTACACCGACGGTACAGCTGTTGAGTGCGTCATTGCCGGAAACACTATCGGACGTGCAGGTGAAGCAGCTCGCGCACAGAACCTCTTCGATGCTTACAATGTTGCTGGTGAACTTACCGTGACGCCATGTTGGGATTACATTACCGAGGTTCTCGACCTCAACCCTCGAATCCAACATGCCGTGTGGGGTATCAACGGCACAGAACGACCCGGTGCAGTAACTCTCGCTGCCGCGATGGCGGCGTACGCACAATTCGGGATTCCGGCATTCGCGATTTATGGCCACGACGTGCAAGACGCATCCGATTCGGTTATCCCAGACGAAGTAGCTGCAAAGATCCTCCGCTATGCACGAGGGGCGATAGCTACAGGCGAGCTTCGAGGAAAGAACTACCTGCAAATCGGCTCACAATGCATGGGAATTGCCGGATCAATGGTAGATCGTCAGTTCTTCCACGACTACCTCGGGCTTGGGGTGGAATCTGTAGACATGATCGAGATTGATCGCCGTATCTCAATGGGCATCTACAATGAAGAGGAATACCATCAGGCACGCGAGTGGGTACGCACAAAGCTCACCGAAGGCGCAGATATCGTCAACATTCCCGCCAACTATATCGACGATGAAACTCGCGAAGATCAATGGGATTACGTCACCAAGATGGTGCTCGTAGCTCGGGATTTGCTAGAGGGCAATCCCAAACTCGCGGAGCTCGGATTTGCTGAAGAAGCAGCAGGGCATAACGCTATTGCCGGTGGCTTCCAGGGGCAACGCCAGTGGACTGATTACAAGCCCAACGGCGACCTCATGGAAACCTTACTTAATACTACGTTCGACTGGAGCGGGCCGCGAGAGCCTCTCACATTCGCCACCGAAAATGATACCCTCAATGGCACAACTATGCTGCTGAACTACTTGCTCACGAACCGTACCCAGATGTTTTCTGACGTGCGCACATACTGGTCAGCGCAAGCCGTTCAACGAGTGACTGGTTTTAGTCTCGATTCTATAGACGTCGATGGGTTCATCGATCTTCGCAATTCCGGTGCAACTACTCTCGATGCCACTGGCGCCATGACCGACTCCTTCGGTGATCCAACGATGAAACCTTGGTGGGAGGTGACAGACGCAGATATCGACGCATGCTTAGCGGCAACAACGTTCCACCCGGCAAACAAACAGTACTTCCGTGGCGGCGGTTTTTCCACGCATTTCACCACTCGTGGCGGAATGCCCATGACGATGGCGCGAATCAACCTTGTGGCAGGCTTAGGGCCAGTGCTGCAAATCGCCGAGGGATGGAGCTTAGAAATCGACAAATACGCAGAGAAAACTATTGTAGATCGTACTGATCCTACGTGGCCGACTACCTTCTTCGTTCCTCGACTAACTGGCCGCGGAGCCTTTACATCCACATACTCTGTAATGGATTCTTGGGGTGCAAACCACGGCGCGATAGGTTATGGGCACTTCGGTGCGGATTTACTCACTCTGGCTGCTATGTTGCGTATTCCAGTGAACATGCACAACGTACCCGATGGAGATATCTTCCGACCGAGAGCGTGGTCATTGTTCGGTACCGATAGCCCTGAGAGTGCGGACTACCGAGCTTGCGCCGCCTATGGACCGTTCTTTGCTTAGCAGTAGTTGAAGACGATGGATACCCTAAACGTACTCGCTATCGATATGGGAAGTTCCTCTCTACGTGCCGTCCTAGGCACATGGAGCGCACGAGGCTTAACACGCCAAGAGGTTTTGCGAGTGCCACATAAAGCACATGGCGATCCGCTCGTGTGGGATTTAGCTCGCCTCGGGAGTGCAGCACGTACTGCTGTAACGAAAGCGAGCGAACACCTCGGACGCCTACCTGACGGAATCGGAGTATGCGGCTGGGGCGTGGACTTCGTAGGCGTTGATACACACAATTCTTCTACAACCCCCGCTCGGGCATATCGCGGGCCTCAGGGGAGCAGAGGTCGAAGTGTGCTCGCCGCCAATGACTGGGATGCATATCGCAGTACCGGAGTACTCCCCCAAGACATCAATTCTGTGTATCAAGTTGCCGGCCTCCTTGATGAAGACGCCGACTGGTTTCGGTCGAGCTCAGCGTTGGAGTTTCTTCCTGACTGGATCGCACGAGATCTGGCAACTGCCACCTACGGACCATTTGATAAGCCCGCCGAGGTACCTGCATGGATTTCACGAGGTATCGGTTCAACATCTGGGTTTTTCACACGTGATGGGCACACTTTGACGGATGAGTTGAGAATCCCGGGTATGGTGACGAACCTACTGCCCCCTGTTGCGGACGAGCTGAGTATTGCTGCCAGTCGAAACAATATGGCAGTGGTACGTGCTGGCTCACACGATACAGCATGTGCCGCCTATTCTCTGGGCGAGGACTACACGGGGCTTTTTCTCTCCTGTGGTTCGTGGGCTATTGCAGGCGCACTCACACCTGAACCTGCGATATCGCGGCGCGCCTTTGAAGCGGGATTAACCAACGAGGCAACAACGGATGGACGCAACAGAGCGCAAATAAATCTCACAGGAATGTGGATTGCTCAGGAATGCAGGCGCCAGTGGGCACGCGAAGGATGGGTTCCGAGTTATGCGGAGCTCAATGCCCTCACGCTCGCAGCAGATTTGCCTGACGTCACAATCGACGTTACTCACCGCGAGCTGATGACGCCTGGAAACATGCCTGAAAAAATCGTTCACATCGCTCGCGACGAACTCGGGCTAGAGCTTCACAGCCCTGGCGAAATCTTAGCACTCACTCAACGTTCGGTAGCTTCAGCATGCGCGGATGCCATCAATAAGCTCCGTGATATCACTGGGGCGGGCGGAAGTGTGGCTCTCATTGGCGGCGGAGTGCGCGACCCTTACTTCGTACGCGCAGTGAGGAATTATCTTGGCGATGTTGTTCTTGGAGACCCAGAGAGTACAACACTGGGCAACATCGCAGCACAACTTGTGACGTTGGGCGTGAGTAAAGATGACATTCAGCCATGGAGCACCGGCATGAGGAATGCTGCACCTTGAGCACAGCGCCTCGAAGGCTCGGAAATACCGACACCTCAGAACACAGGAAGGCCACAATAATGGAACTCACAGACGCACAGCTACGGGAAGAAATTTGCGCTATCGGAGAGAAAGTATGGCGAAGTGGAATGGTAGCAGCCAACGACGGAAATATATCTTTCCGTTGCGATGATGGAACCGTACTGTGTACCCCCACAGGAGTGTCAAAAGGGGCTTTGTCGCCGCGTGCAATCTGCCGTGTAGATCCCGAGGGTAACACCTTGGAAGAGTTTGATGGCTGCAAGGTTTCCAGCGAAGTGAAAGTACATCTGCGGCTTTATCGAGAGGCGCAACATGTTCGCGCAGTGGTTCACGCACACCCACCGTATGCCACAGCTTTCGCCATTGGCGGCGAAACGATTATTTCAAAGATGATGCCTGAGAATATCATCGCTATGCCTGTGATCCCTGTGGCGCCTTATGCTACGCCGTCTACCTATGAACTCGCAGATAACATAGCACCGTTCGTCAATGACTACCCATGCTGCCTTATGGAAATGCACGGCGCACTAGCGTGGGCTGACACATTACTCGGGGCTTACCAGGTAATGGAGCGCCTCGAATACACGGCGAAACTTACTGCGATCACCCGTCAGCTAGGGCTCGTCCGAGAACTTGATGAGGCAGAAATCCAAAAGCTGATCGCCATGCGCCCGCAGTATGGATTTTGAGCACGATGGCTACTGCAGCGGCGGGGCGACAACCCAATCGGGATACAAAGCCACGCATAGTTGCATTCCTTCAGCGTCGCCTACACACCTTTAGGGAAGCGCCTTTCGCTCGAGAAGCATAATAAGCGCTCAAGACGCCAGATAACACAGATAGCATGAGAGAATAGCTGTAAAGGAGATCTAGCATGTTACGCCATATTCCACCCATACTCAGCCCAGATCTTGTCAAGACTATGATGGAAATGGGGCATGGGGATGAGCTTCTGCTGGCCGATGCGAATTTCCCGGCATATACGAATAGCCCGCATGTGATCCGCGCCGATGGAATCACCATTCCAGCCCTCCTAGAAGCTGTTCTCACGATGATGCCTCTCGATACTTATTCGCCATGGCAAGTGGGGCTCATGGAGACGGTCGAGGGCGATCCGCGCCCACCAATTTGGCATACGTACAACCGTATTGTCTCGGCAGAAGTAGAACGCTACACTACCCGCATGTTCGAACGTTTCAGCTTTTACGAACACGCTGCACACGTGAGCGCCGTCGTTGTAACCGGCGAAACAGCACTGTATGGGAATATCATTCTTAAAAAGGGCGTGTTGTAGGAAGGATATACTGGTGCCGTGAAAAGCAAAGCAACGATGGCGGATGTGGCAAGGCACGCCGGAGTCTCCGTTCAAACTGTGTCCCGCGTCGTTCGAGGCCAGTCGAGCGTATCGGATGACACCCGCAAACGTGTAGAAGCCGCCATCCAAGCGCTCGACTATGAGCCTAATATGAGCGCACAGATACTTGCTTCAGGGCAGTCTCGTTCAATTGGGATTATTACCGTAGGGGATCTGTCTTTCGGAATGCAAGATCTGTTCGTCTCGCTCGAAGAACGTGCCAGACGCGCCGGACGGTACGTCGTCTCTGCATCAGCTCCCGAAAACGACTCCCAAGAACTCCTCGCAGCGTTGAAGTATCTCAAAGCTCGAGCCGTTCTCGCTACAGTGGTACTTGCCCAGAATCCTTTTATCATCCCCGTACTTGAACGGTCCCAGGCAGGCCCAGGAGTGCTGGTGATGAGCGGCCGACACAGGTTAAGCAATTACGTCACCATAGGCTTCGATCAAATCTCAGGATCCCAAGCGTTAACGCGTCATCTGCTCTCTTCTACTGATTCGATACTGCACATTGCGGGGCCATTGTCAGCCCAGGATGCGATGGAGCGTCTGGCTGCCTACCAAGAGGTTTGTGCAGAATATGGGGTACCAGCGCCTTGGATCAGCGCGAATGGATGGTCAGCAGAATCAGGGTACCAAGTGGGCAGGAACATCAAACCTATTCCGAAAGCCATCTTCGCCGCCTCAGATCAGATTGCTATCGGGGTGGCTCGCGCGCTATCAGAACGCGGCCTTCAGGCGGGAAAGGACTACGCGCTCGGCGGCTTTGACGATATCGCGGAGGCGCCGTATTTGACGCCATCATTAACCACAGTTCGCCAAGATTTCACCACTCTGGCTGATTCGGTGATCGCAGCTCTCGAAGCTCTCATTGCTGGCAGTGTGCCCGATCCGATCGAGATTCCCACGTCTTTGGTGATACGCGAATCTGCGTGAGGCTCATAGCGCTCCTATCACTGCGCACCATCACAGGGTGTTAATCACCAGTAACTGCTACACACAGCTCCACCTCAGTCATAGCGAGGCATGTGACGCCAATGCCCTGTTCCGGATCCGAATCAGCACGAGCTACAAGTTTGACCATGGTTGCTAATACGGGCTCAGAAAGCGAATATCTGTAGTCACGGTTCGAGCCGCCGAACACCGCTCCGATGGTTTCGTTCGTCTCTACCTCACGCCAGTCGTCGCCAAGCGTATCTTTCACGTAGAACGTCGTGGTGTGATCAAGTGGATATCGTGCGGTTTCACCGTCGTCGTAAAATGTGACGACGAAGCCTCCGAACCGTTGCTGAGTATCGTACGTAAAGGTGATTTCGACGTCCGTATCGCCGCGCATAGCCGCCAAACGGTTAGACCATATTCCACCATTATCGTGATGACGCGAAGCATGAGCCTCTTTGCGTCCATCCTTGAGCACGTCAAGACTACCGCTGTGCAGATCTGGATCGATATCTACGGTAATGCCTGCAGCGCTTGTGATACTCGGGCCCACACTGAAGCTGACGGGTTCCACATTGATCACAGCTGACGCTTGATACGATCGACCCAGCACCTGCGCACTCCCGCGCACTTCAATTCTACCAACCTTGTCAAAGAGACGAAGATCGAAAGTCTCCCACAATACCGGAATTGATGTTTCAAGCACCTCGCCAGTTGCTGCCACTACCCGAAGCCGACTCGGAATGTCTGGCACTATGCCCACCGGCGTAGAAGCAGCATAGGCTTTGACACCTGAGATATCGGGCAATACGAATACGTTTGCTGATACATGATCACCTAGATCTGTCTGGCCTGAAATGCCGTATGCGCCAACCTGAGGATTACTATTCAATGCACCTGCATCCCACGTGATCGCAGCAGTGGTTTGTGTTCCATCTACGAACACTACCTTCGCTTTGCGAGAGAGCTGTATGTCTGAGCCCTGCGCAAGATAGTAGTTACGGGCAAATACGTAATACGCTACCTCCGGCGCCTGCGCACTGGGCAACTCCGCCGGATTATCTACGTCTACGTTCGCTACTAGCCGCGTTTCAATGCGGAGCCTTGCAGGAAGCAACCCTGGCGCAGTTGCATGTAGATCGATGACACCTGCGTGTTTTGTTGCTTGAACAATGGCTAGTACTTTGCCGTGATAAGCGCCTCGAGAAGCGGCATGAAATGGGGTGTGGTCTGCCTGTGCACCATTATCAGTAGCGAGCAAGACGCCATCACCCGATACGGAACACGACACGCGATTATTCGCGTAAGGAACCTCGTTGCCTTCGCCGTCACGTACTGATATTTCGACATAAACCAGATCTACACCGTTGGCAGTAATGACTTGCTGGTGCGTTTGAGCATGCAGTGCTGCGGGCGCACCCGACGTCGTCACTTGACTGCGCCCAACCGTATCTCGTAAGCGAGTGCCATCTACGTCAAATGCTTCAGCGTGCAAAGTGCCTGGCACATACGGTACGAGCCAGGTCAAGAACAGATTTTCATGAGGGACGTCGCTGGCGTCGTCTCCTTGGTAAATCTGGTAGGTAAATCGACCACCCTCAGAGGTACGCTGCGTGAAGCGCTTCTCCCCTATCAAGATTGTCTCGGAGGCACCCGCCGGAGTGAAATACAGTCTCACCACAGGAGCATTCGAGTACACCACAACCTTTACTCTTCCCGATGAGTCCGCACACACAACCTCCGAATTCCACGCTGGTAGTATATGAAGTGTGGTCACGGCGCGGTTCCATTGGCTCTGATAGAAATAATAAGAATCCTTGGGAAAACCTGCGGTATCAATGACGCCGAAATACGAGTTTTTCGGTGATGGCCACTCCCCTTGACGGCTTGGTGCGATTCCATTCCAGGGCGTGGGTTCGCCAAGATAATCAAAACCAGTCCAGACGTACGTACCAGCAATGCAATCGTGTTGTGCCACAGGGAGCCACGCCTCGCTCGCCGTAGCACCCCAATTGACGGCGGAGGCATCGTAAGAGGTGAGTTGTTTGTCGGTCGTTCGCCCACTATCGCTCCATCGGTTATAAACACCGCGGCTATTCACTGCAGAAGCTGTCTCAGAGCCATAAAGTAGAGCATCTGGATACTGCCTATGGACTTGAGCGTACTGATCCGAATTCGCATAGTTAAGACCCACTGCTGCGGCAATGTTATTGCGAGAGGCTTCGCGGATCATCTGCCCCATCACCTGATAAGCTCCAGGATCGCCAAATTTTAGCCGGTTGTCCCCTCGGGTTACTGGGCGCGTGTTATCCGCATCTGCCACCCAGCGAACAAGGTCGGCCTGACGGTCAGAGAAATCGGCAAGCTCTCCAGTAGTGCCCTCTTGGATTTCATTGCCAATCGACCACATGATGATAGAAGGCGAATTGACGTCGCGCCGAATCGTATTCTCAAGATCAAAGCGAGCCCACGTACTGTGGGGAGCCACACCTTCGAGCGCCGTGTAGGGCGGCACCAGCTCATCAAAAAAGCGTGAGTAATCGTAAGTGTTGCCGTTCTTGGGCAGATGCCAGCCATCGAATAGCTCTTCGATGAGTAACACGCCCTTCTCGTCCGCCAGTTCAATAAGATCTCGCGAGGCGGGGTTATGCGCGATACGGACGGAATTTGCTCCCATAGCAATGAGAAGATCCAGCTGGCGTTCAATCGCGTCGCGATAGGCACGTGCACCTAGCGCGCCGTGATCGTGGTGGAGACACACACCCTGAAGCTTCAGTGAGCGCCCATTGAGCATGAATCCAGCAACAGGATCGAACCTTATTGCGCGAAAACCCGTTATGGTCTCATATGTATCAATGCACTCGTCACCGCAATAGACGCGACTGACCACACGATATCGCGCAGGGTTATCGATATCCCATAACTCAGGAGAATCGAGCGTAGTCCGCACGGTTACCGTACGGGCGTGACCAGCCGGAATATGTACGGCTCCGTGCCCTGCACCGATGCTCGGCGCGCTGCCCATAGGTTGAACTTCGTGCGCAATGCGGATATCAGCGTCACTCGCGCTAGCGTTCATGATTCGAGCCGCGATTTCGACGCACAAAGGCCCTTTTCCCGTGTATGCGTCAATATTCATCGGCCGAATCACGATCCCGGGCGTAGCGATACACACAGTATTGGTCACAACCAAGTCAACACTTCGATAGATTCCAGACCCTGAATACCATCTGCTTGACGGCGTTTGATGATTCACGCGTATCGCTATGACGTTGTGAGCTCCAGTATTGATCGACTCCGTGACATCTGCCAGAAAAGGAGAATAGCCATACGGATGATTAGCTACCTGAGCACCATTGACGTAGATCGTCGCATCCATATATATGCCGTCGAACCGCAACACGATCCGCTTTGAGCTCCATCTTGCAGGAACGTAAAGACTCTTGCGATACCAACCGATGCCGCCGAGTAGATAGGCACTTTGAGCCTCTCCCCGCTGTGTAAACTCTTGAGTGATGCTGTAATCGTGTGGAAGGGATATCAATTCCCAATCAGCATCATCGTAGCATTGCAGATATGCCCCATCGAGATCCCCGTAATGAAACTTCCACCCATCGTTGAATGATTGTATGCGCAGATCTGATCGCAACGCGTTGGGCAGAACTCGCTCTTCACACGATGCCGTTTGAGTAACCGGCATCGGTGATTCAAGCCTGTGATCTGACGCCATTACCTTGCCTTTCTGCAGCGCGCCGCAGAGCGAGAAGGGCACCTCCCATACTGGCAACGCTCAATGCCACCACTAACCCAACCTGTGTACTGCTTCCTGTGCGCGGCAAAGTATCGATCGCGCGATCCTCGCATGATGGGCTGTGTTGAGTATTGCGGTTGACGACGTCTGCCCGTGTTGTAGCTGCGCAATCCCGATCATTTCTGCGATTCGAGTGCTGAGTCGTCTGAGGCTGCCCATGCATATGTGTTGAGGCTCCGTTTGAACCATCAGATGTATTGACGGTAGCGTCGTCGCTCGGCATCTCAGCGGTTGGCGCAGAGCGCGACACCCAATACAGTAGCCGAGCCTGCCCACCGCCAACGCCTCGTAAGGTGACGGTGCCACGACCGTGCGCATTGTATTGCACGTCTACCGTGTGCGGCTGATAGGTGTGCGGATCAACTATCACTAGCTGCGCGTCGTCATAGGGTCGAGTTACCGCTACCGATATGTCTTGAGCGGTCTGAGCATATGACCCGTTGTCTGTACGACGCGCAAGCGGATTCTTAGCCCGATCAACTTGACCGCCCGCCACAGCCCGAGTCTCTGTTGTGTCTGTGGTTCCTACGAGTCCGTTAACCACCATGACGGCACGAACAGGTTCGTCAGACGCTCCGAAAACTTCCGTCTGTTTGCTCGGGGTTAATCCGGGCAACACGTCAAAGTAACCCAACACCACATCACCGGGTCGCCCATCATTCACAGTGCCACGATGAGAGACGTCAACTCCGTCGATGCCATAGCGGGCAGCGGCTTGTCTCTCCGCTGCGCTACCAAAATCGGCGAGGTGATATCCTGCTTCTACAGCAGTTTCATTGCCAGAGCGTGAAGTGTAGTCGCCCGCTTTGATAGTGAGGAAAGCATTATTCAGGGCGCTCAGATAGTCCCCATATCCACGAATATCTTCAAATACGCGTGCCCACTCATAGAATTCACGTCGCGGCGCACCATCGATATCGAAAAGGGAGGAGTAGTCATACCCATTCATCTCCATACGGAATAGTCCAAACCACTTCGCTCCCGCGGCCATTGAAACCATCGGAATCACAGACTTTTGTGAATCCGAAACGTTAGCGTCAAACATGTAGTCCAGATACTGACCCCACATAATTGGTTGCGAACCATCGCCAGTCAGACCCTCGCTCGCAACCTGCCGATAGTTGCGCAGCTGCGTTGCCATATCTGCCACAGGGCCACGGCTACTAAGGATATGAGGAATCATCGTTGCCGGATCGTCAGGTTGATAATCAATCCCCCATTTGCCAGACGTCGTATAGTAATAGCGATCCCACGAAATCAGATCAGGCTGAGTTTGTTGTACGTAGCTGCGCAGCGTATCGAGGTTGTACCAACCTTGATTGGACGCCTGGTTCGAGTGCACCACAGCACCAGGATAGGTGCTCTTCGTCCAGTCGAACCACTGCTCAAAGGCATCCTGCTCCTGCTGGCTCCAGTCACCCTCATCTCCATACTGGATATCCACTAGCGAATCGGCGTACTTACGCATCGAATCGCTTAAGAAGTCAAAGGGCGCTCCAGCACTCGATATCGAATTGCCAGCCACTGGCGCTTTAGCAATTGCCCATGGTGTGTGCTCGCCAAGGGTCTCCATAAGAGTCTGGTTGAAGATTCCCTGATCCTTCACAGAATCACCTTTAACGTAGCCGCTGAGATAGTCTTGGGGACCGAGGTTCGTATTATCGTAAAATGCTGGGAATAAGCCACCTGCTTTCCCGATTTCCTCACCGTTAATAGTGCCTCGCGCATAACCATCCGAAGGCATCCATGCCGGCAACATGATGCCATACTGCATGGCGAGCGCCTGAGCTCTGTTCACACCCCATTGATCTTCCACAGCGCTCGGATCAAACCCTGTATATCGCTCGCTGTACGAAGCGTGATCTACGCTTGTATCGGGCGCCCGTCCGTCAGGCAGACCCCACACCTCCACCTCACTTAGTGAATACTCACTGCCTTGCATGGGACCAAACTCAGCGCTGTCTTTCTGGTTGCTGAACCAAATCTGAATCTCTTTCACATGCTTATACTCACCGAAGTCCCAGTAGAGTAAGCCTCCTGCATCTTGCCGGAACGTCGCATGTTTAGCAACAACCGTGAAGTCTTCATTATCGCTGGCACGAACAGCAATGTTGAGCGCGTCACCTTCCCACCAATGCTTCGGCTGACCTGGAGCTAGCGTTTCCGCCCACTGATCGATACTCGCCCAGGCATTTACCCTGTGCACCCACCGCGGTTCATCGAGCCTAATGACGATACCCGTCGTCCCTTCACTCATCTCGGTTTCTGACCACATTTTTCGCGGTGCGCGTTGTATATCAGTCAACCGCACAGAGGTCGCCAGATCTCCATCTACGAGGGCGCTATCTTCGCCACTGTGCGGACCGTGAACACTTACGTGTGCCGGAAGAATCTCGTTACCGCGATAGTCAGTGTTGAGCTTAGCCACTGTGAGTGCATATTCCTCAGTGCTCTCTCCGTTCGTGGCCACAACTGAGATCGTCGCTCCATCACTCACGTCTATATTCGATACTCGCCCATTATCATCTGCCCCAATGCCGTTGATCGTAAGGGCAGCACCGTCAGCAACTGCCGCACGCACAGACACAGTATCTGTGTGGTAGTAGGCGAAGGCACAGTACTCATGCACCTGTGGGTCAAACTCCACAGGTTGGAGTCGATTGGCGCACTCGACCAAGGGCAACACATCAGTAGACATGTCGAGCACCAGCGGAGACTTTGGCTCATCGACTGCGAATGCAGCCGAACCCATAACCAGTGACGCTCCCGCCGCAGCCACCGCGCACGCGGTGAGTATCCTTTTCCATCCCATTACGTTCTCCCGTCGATCAGTGATTAGAGTTGCGCGACCTTGAGCGCCGCCAACGACACATCATCGCAGTAGCTCGATAACGTATCCCATGTCGGTTTCGTCAGTTCCCGGAGCGATATCAATCGTCGTATACGGGATGCCGCTACCTGCCAATGTTCGCGATGATGCCATGCCACTCGGCGCCGCATATACACTGACGCGTGCCGTTCCACCGCCGAGGTTTATCGCATCACGGTAAGTTCCAGTAACCCTCAATCTGGCTGGCGAACAGACGCCACCTTGTGGAACACCATAGAGGAATAGGCGATCGCCGTCCTCTACATGGACGCTCGCCTTTACGTGGGCGCTCACCTTGGGGGCAGTGCCACCATCACTACCACGCGCTGGCTTTCGCACCATAAACCATTCGTGAGCCACGCCCTCGAGCTGCTCGATATCTGGTGGGTTAGCAAGTGAACGCGTGCCATATATTCCTGCTCCGTGTGTGGCCATATACGCACCCAGCTCACGCAATCCGCTCTGCACATGCACCGACAGAGCCCCCGTGGCATCCGGACCAAAACCCACAAGATAGTTTCCGCCACGTGCACAGATGCGCAGAAGGTTTGCGACGATTTCCGACGTCGGCTTACATGGCTCGTCTTTGCGCGTCGAGCACCATGATTTCGTCCACGTAATACACGACTCCCAAGGGTAATCAAGGCGTCTATCTGGAAGCTCTTGTTCGGGTGTCCGATAGTTTTCGTGTTCACCGTGAACTTCACGATCAACAACGAGGATTCCCGGTTGGATTCGGCGAGCCAGACGAGCAACTGCATCAATATGGAAATCTTCCTCGGGAGCGCGCACCCACCCAGCATCGAGCCACAGCACATTCATTGGACCGTAATTCTTAAGCAGTTCTTCAATTTGCCCGTGCGAGAAGTTAATGAAACGCTCCCAGCGCTCAGGGTCTTCTTCGATGCTGTAGTTATGGAAGCGGTCGGCGATCGGCCGAGCCAAGTCCCAATACTCTGGACGAGCCCAATCCGCCTTGGAAAAATACACGCCTGTTTCCAAACCAGCTTCGCGAAACGCATCCACCATTTCTCGGTAAAGATCTCGTCCTGGGAGCACGTCTTCTGCTGTTACTTTGAGATTCGAATACGCGGTGTCGTACAGAGCGAAACCATCGTGGTGTTTGGTAGTGACGACGGCGTATTTCATCCCGGCCGTCGCACACAGATCAGCCCACTGAGTCGCATCGAAATCTTCAGCCGAGAATCTGTGGCGCTGGTCGTAGTACCACCGATGATATTCGGCGTCACTACCTTCAAACTCTCGTGGCGGATCGGTAAAATCACCCAGGTGCCCTCTCTGCAGACTCCACGAACCCGCCTGCCCTATCGTCGTGTAAATACCCCAGTGGATAATCACGCCCAGCTTGAGATCCTGCCAGTGTTCCAGACTACGTGCAACGACTGGATCGGTGGGATACACATATCCCGGATCATAACTCGGGTGCAGCGCTCCTGCTGCTTCTAATGCGTCGGGAGTGAAATCAATCTGCGTATCTTCAGCGCTCTTCATATCTACCATAAACTAGCCATCCTCATTAGAACTTCAAGCCGCCCTCTTCGATGCCACGGAAGAAGTACCTCTGCATCGAGAAGAAAATCAGCAGCACGGGAACCAAAGCGATGATTGCGCCTGCGAGCACGTCTTGGTAGTTGACGCCCTGGACAGAGTTGCTCAGGCTCACGAGTGTCAGCGACATCGTCTGATTATCAGGGTTTGGCAACATCAGTAACGGCCAGAGGAAATCTGACCAGGCAAAGATGAAAGCCGTCAGCCCAACCACTGTGATGGCACCACGTACCTGCGGCAAGAATATCCGCCAGAATCGCTGGAACTCATTAGCGCCGTCAATGAGTGCTGCATCTTCTATCTCATCAGGGATCCCACTGAATGCAGCGCGCATGAGCAGCACGTGAAATGGCCCGAGAATGCCCGGAAGCCATACACCGATGAGAGTGTCGTAGAGATTGACCGACGTCATCATATTGAATAGCGCTAGCATCAGAGATTCGAATGGAAAGATCATCGCGGAAAAGACGATCGCAGTGGCAATACCGCGCCCACGCCAACCGCGCCGTGAAAGCATATAGCCGCCGATACAAGCCAGTACGATATGAGACGTCACCGCAAGAGCGCAGATGATTAAGGATCGTCCAATAGATCCAACGATTGGCGTGTTGGTAAAGAGCCTCCTGAAGGACTCTAGTGACCACTCTTGAGGAATGATGGTAGCCCCAGAACCGAACACAGGCTCATCGGGGGCTTTAAAAGCTGCGAGCAGCGGCACTACAAGCGGAGCAAGAAGCAGAATGAGAACCGCCACGAGTACGCAATAGCGCAACACGAGCCTCATTCCTTTGATTTGGCGTGACGACGAATGAGCCGCTTTCGCCTGCAGTCTCTTCTGATGCCGCGCTTGTTGGCGAGCATTAGCCTTCTGGGCACGTATATCAAGTTGTTCACTGGAAATAGCAGACACAATCTTCACTTCCCTTCGCCGTCGAGTCGTTGTGAGGCAATCATGAAGCCAACTGTCAGCACGAATAGAAACACCGAAGCAGCGGTACCAATGCCCATGTGTCCGTAGGTGACATCAGTCTGTTCTCGCAAATACATTGTGATGGTCTTGGCGGGTGAAATGCTCCCACCCAGCAAGTGCACCTCAGTGAATACCTTGAGGCATCCAATGAGACTCAATACTCCAACGAGGTACATCATCCGCTGTACGCCACGTACAGTCACAGTGAAGAACCGACGTACTGCGCCTGCCCCGTCGATCTCGGCGGCCTCGTACAAGGATGTGTCGATATTCGTCAACGCCGCCAAATACATAATCATGTAATAGGGCAGCCCCTGCCACAGCGTGATTATCATTGCGCAAAAGAGAACAGACCACCTGCTTGAGAGGAATCTGATCGGCGCGTCCACAACGCCGAGACTCATCAGCAAATTGTTAATAGAACCGTCATAGGCTAGTAAGGACGTCCATGCAAGGGAAATTACTACGAGCGAGCACACCGCAGGAACGTAGTAGAGAGCACGGAAGGCTCCGATGCCGGGCACATATTGGCGAACCAACAAAGCCAGCAAGAGCGGCAGTAGTACCATTAAGGGAACGACGCACACCGCATAGATGAGCGAATTAAGCACGGCGTCCCAAAATGCTGGATCATGAAAGATGTAGGCATAGTTGCTAGTGCCCACAAATGCACCCATCCGCTCCATGGGACGCGTGTCGGTAAAAGATGTTACCAGCGTCCGCAGGAATGGGTAAATGTAGAATGTCAGAATTGCAAGTACAGGCAAGCCAACGAATACATAGGGCATCCATGCCGGACGGAACCGCGCAGCACCGTTTAACGCGACATTTCTCTCTTTGCGAGGGTGAACCAAGTTCGCAACCTTCATAACCGACAAACCTTCATAGAACAGCAGAAGTAGGAATGGTTAGGGTGCGAGTCGAAACGAGTTCGTACACTCGCACCCCGTGAATTGACTTAGATCAGATACATAGATCACAGAAGAGACTTAACAAGCTCATTCATCTGGTCTTGGGCTTGTTGCAAGGCATCTGCCGGAGCAATCTTGCCCTGAGTGGCATCAACCACGGCTTGAGTTAACGTCTGCTTGACTTTGCCCGTCAGATACATTGACGCCGGATTCACCTTGGCGTTTTCTGTAGTCTCAACCATAATTTCGAAGAGTTTGCCGCGCACAGGATCTTCGTTGGCGTACTCGGGCGGGTTTGCCAGAAGCTCATCGAGAGCTCCTTGGGAGGTAGTCATCGTCACCGCTCCACCATTGCGAGCCCAATCAAAGAGCATGTCGTCCGAGGTAATAAACTCAGCAAACTTCACAGCAAGCGGAGCGTTGCCAGTCGTCGAGGAGACGGCGATATACTGAGGCTCCACCGGAACGTAGCCCCCTTCGGACACCGGGTAAGGCGCTGCCTCAGTCTTGGCATAGACTTCAGCGTTGTTCTTCTGAATGTTGCGCACAAAACCTGGGTTAGGAGTGCCGATAACGAGCTTACCTTTGTTGTATTCTTTGCCCGGATCAGACTCGCCAGTAAAGGAATCAGGAGGAATAACTCCAAGTTCGTTGAGCTCGGCCATGCCGGTCAGCCATTCGAGCGCTTTGTTATCATCGGCAAAAACGAACTCCGTCGCTTCGTCATCCATGATCTTGACGCCCATGGCCGTCCATTGGATCGCGATCTGCCAGTCAGGATTACCCCACACCATGTAATCACCATTACCGGCTTCCGCAACCTTCTTCCCCATAGAGAATAAGTCCTCAACGGTTGCAGGCGGCGTCGCTGGATCAAGACCGTTGCGCTCAAGCACATCGGTGTTATATAGCGTCACTGGAGGACCCATGTACCACGGAACAGCAGTATGATGCTCCTCGTTACCCAGTTTCGTGGAATCGAACAAGTCAGGCAAAGTATTGGCACCCAACTCAGGCGCCTTCACGTCCAGATCCATGAGGAAGTCGCGGGCAGAGAGCGCCATAATGGTGGACGACGGAACGTTGATAACATCTGCCATTTGGCATCCTTGAGCCTGGGTGGCGATCAGGTTGTCAAAATCCTCGGCACCACCTTGGTCGATCCAATTTACGGTCGTTCCCGGATTCTGCTCCTCGAACTTAGTGATGGCTCCCTCGAAATAGTCTTTAAAGTCTGCCTGAAGGCCTTGAGTCATCCAGGTAATCTCGCCGCTAACCTTCCCCGTATCTACGGGATCAGCATTAAAATTCTCTGCGGGAATATCGCACGACACTTTCGGCTGAGGGATTGCTGCCCCCTCAGTAGCACCCGAGCTAGACGACGTTCCGTTGCTACACCCAGCGAGCGCCAATGTACTTGTAACCACAGCTGCGGTAAGCGCCTTTATGCTCTTCTTCATTGAAAAGTACCTCCACAATTCACGTCTCTGTAAATCGTATATTTGACATGTTTGGGCACCGCAAGTCCGAATAAGGGAATTCCAAGCTCTGCCCTTAACGAACAGTATACACCATTACGATAGCGCTAACATCGAACTTTCAAAATATAAATTGTGCGCCGTGTATTCCCTTTATTTTCAATACGTTACAACAATGTCGTACGCTACCATTTTGAGCCTGTTACCAGAGCATCGTTAGCGCAACCAAGGTGTTGCACCCCGGCTGCACGCACGTCTCCTACCACATGTCATGCACAGCACGCTCTTGACCATCTGCTACATCGATAGCGCTCATTTTGCTGCGTTGATCAACTCGCTCACACCGTCAAATCTCGGGGCGATCGTGATGTCCCAAGTATTATGATCGACTTCGGGGTACACCGTATCCAGGCAATCAATGACTTGTTGCCGTGCATCGGATAAGCGCCGCACCTGGGTGTGCTGGCCTTCACTCATTTCCAATTCCCAGCCGCGAGACCAACGCGCTGCCTCTACAGTTAATATGCATCACCGCTCCCACGCATCCTCAATAGCCACTAATATATCTGTACGTACTTGTGAATAAGAAGTGTGGTGGAGGGCGCCGCGCTAGCGGCATCCTCCACCACACGTGTGAAAGCTGTATTAATTGTTTCTATCAAGAGGCGATCAGGCTACCTGATCACATTCACGCATCAGAATAATCAGCGGGTCTCGCGATGAGTCGTCGAAGCGTTGCAGTTCGGGCAATACTTCTTGAGCTCAAGGCGATCAGGAGTATTACGGCGATTCTTCTTCGTAATATAGTTGCGGTGTTTGCACTGCTCACAAGCGAGCGTAATCTTTGGACGTACATCTTGCGACTTGCTTGCCACGGTATTTTCCTTACCTTCAGGTTAAAAATTTTTCCATAGCGAGCTTACGCCCGCACGGCGTAGTTACGCCAGTAAGAGAGTCACAACTCACGCTCACGGCGCAGCTGTAGTACTCGGTAGCGGGGGCGGGGTTTGAACCCGCGACCTCACGATTATGAGTCGTGCGCTCTGACCAACTGAGCTACCCCGCCGCAAGGGCTGCGTGAGAAGCCGGCACATCGGGCAGTAAAGCCGCATGTTCAAACTTCGCACGCCTATTCTTTATGGCTGCCTGCAAGCGCTTGGCAAAATCACCACACACAAGCACACAACAACAAAGAGAGCCCCGACAGAGAATCGAACTCTGGACCTTCTCCTTACCATGGAGACGCTCTGCCTACTGAGCTATCGGGGCAATCGAGCACTTATCCTATCTGCTAGGCAAATGCCATGCAAATTGGCTCATACCCGGTAAGGATTGCTCCTCCCGAGCATCCGGTATTTGCTTACGCAATCACCGAGTGGCGGGTGAGGGATTTGAACCCCCGAAGGAAAACCGTCTGATTTACAGTCAGATGCATTTGGCCGCTCTGCAAACCCGCCATGCGCGATTTTCATCGTGCGCAATCAAGACTAGCGGTTAGATGTTCGCAATGCAAAACGCGCTAGAGAATTACTCGTGCAACAATCGTCACAATCAGCGTTACTTAATCTTGCCTCCATACTCCCCGCGGGAAATAGCCGTCATAGCGTCACGATCCACGATCTTCGTGCGTTCCCTGCCGCGCTTTTCTCCAAGCAGCTTTTCATACGATTCAAGCAACTCCCAGCCCTGCCAGTTCGTAAACCTCACGCCACGCGATTCGAGCAGCGAGGCGATCCCCTCCCAGCCCGCCGAATCGGGGTTATGACTAAGTTCGCCGGCCTGATAATCCTCCACGAGGCTCGCAATCGTCTCAGCAGCGTCTGATTTTGTGGATCCGATCAATCCCACAGGCCCACGTTTGATCCAACCGGTGGCGTATAAGCCGCGCACCTCAGCGCCGTCTGCCATCTTTACACGCCCTGCCACATTGGGCACGATATTGTGCACGCTATCGAAAGGAACGCCGGGCACTGGAGATGACTTATATCCGGTGGCACGGTATACCGCCTGAACCGGATACTCCACGTACTCGCCAGTACCTACCACGTCACCGCTACCCTCAAGAGCGGTGCGTTCCATGCGAATAGCCTCCACATGGCCATCACCAATGATCTCTGCTGGTTGCTGCATCATGTGGATATAGACGCGGCGGCTTGCCGTCTTTTCCTCGCTCTGCGCCTCAAGATATTCGTTCAAGATCTTCACAACTTGCCGCGTGATCTTGCTTTCACTCGCCTCTGGATCGAAATCAGGCACATACTGGTAGTCCCGTTCATCTACAATGACGTCGACATCCGGCGTCTGCCCCAGTTCGCGCAATTCCATCGGCGAGAACTTTGCCTGCGCTGGGCCACGGCGGCCAAAGACATGCACTTCGCGCACTGGCGATTTCGCAAGCGCCTCCTCAACATTTTGTGGAATATCGGTGGAAGCAAAATCCTGTGAGTGTTTCGCGAGCATTCGCGCAATGTCGAGAGCCACATTTCCTACACCGATAACCGCCACGCTTTGAGCCTCCAAAGGCCATGTGAGTGGCACATCTGGATGCCCTTCGTACCAGTTGACGAAATCAGCACCACCGTACACTTCTGGGAGATCTACTCCGGGCACGGAAAAACCAGCATCTTTATCCGCTCCTGTTGCGATAATGATGGCATCATACTGGGCTCGCAGCTCCTCGAACGTAATGTCTTTGCCGATTTCTACGTTGCCTACGAGGCGAATATCGCCTCGCTGGAGCACCTCATACAATGCGTTGATGATGTGCTTAATCGCGGGGTGATCTGGAGCTACCCCGTAGCGCACGAGGCCATAGGGCGCAGGCAGCTTCTCATACAGATCGATACTGGCATTCACTTCTGATTTGGAGAGGATATCCGAGGCATAGATACCTGCCGGCCCAGCTCCTATAACGGCAACGCGTAATGGGTGACTACTCACCTCTACCCCTTTCGACGATTGGTTCGCCATTTTTCGTCGCCACTATTATTAGCAGAATAAATCATCAACTTCACGGGCAAGAATCGTAGAAGCTGGGCATCCGCTCGCGATGGCAGCAGTGTGGGTGGCGAGCGTATCGCTTGCCACCCACACATTTCACGAGGTTGCGCAAAAGTCTGCGTTAGCATATTTGCTCCGCAAACCTGCGCCAAATACCACTATCGCTACGCCTCCCCTGGCCCGAACTCGCCGGTTACCGCGTCGAGGCGGATCACGCCGTACGTCCATCCATGACGCCGATATGCGGCGCATGGCTGCTTCGTTTCTGCATCGATGAAAAGATAGAACGGATGGCCCACAAGTTCCATCTCGTACAGAGCTTGATCCACCGTCATAGGCTTGGCTTCATAAAGCTTTTGCCGCACTACAACAGGAGAATCGCCAAGCTGGGTTTCGACTTCTTCACCCGGCTTGGTGGGATGAGTGGGCTCTGATTCAGTTTGTGCTTTTGGAGTCTCAGCGGCGACTGACAAAAGCGCATCAAAGTCTATTGCGCTCGGTTCTTGCTCCCACTTGTTTCCTTTGTTGTGGCTACGACGCCGCTCGTGCGCTCTACGTAATTGCTCAACGAGTTTTTGCGCCGCAAGATCTAAGGCGCCGTACCGATCTCCGGCAGCAGCCTCAGCGCGCACCACCGGCCCCTTGTCGCGCACGGTGATTTCAATACGCTCTGCCGTCTCAGCTTGTGACGGATTAGGCTCATGGGCAACTTCGACGCTCACGCGCTGAGCCCGAGGAGCAAACTGCTCAATCTTTGCGAGCTTTTCCTCTACATGAGCTCGGAACCTATCGGAAACCTCAGTGTTTCTACCTTTTACTACGAATTCCACGATGACCTCCTGAAATGGCCAATCGACTTGTAGGATACTCCAGCATCATTGCCTGAGTATCCACAGATACTCAACGCCCACTTACATGTGGGTATATGAACGCTCACCTCCTCAATGTGTGATGCCCAATAGTTTATGCATCAATTATACCTACTTATCACCCAGTTCGTGACTTCCACCACTACATATCTGTGATGCCATGAGCTGATTACTCTGCGGTTTCGCAGCAGCTAAGCATAAGTGTGCAATTACTTCGCCGCCCTGCTTTTCAATTGCTCTGTTACAGCCCATCAATGTAGCGCCACTTGCCAACACATCATCGACTAAAACCACCTTCACCCCATGCAGGTTCGCGCGGCACTCAAATGAAGAAAGCTTAGCGCTGCGCTCATGACGGCGATCCACAGCATAACCGCCGCGAATAGCTACGGTACGCACTGCGTGAATCCACACGCGGGACGCGATGCTACGAAGTGAACGGCGCCGCTTATGCAATACGTCAAGCATGGGCACCCCAAGAGCGTCCGATGCTGCACGCGCAAGCACCTCGGTTACGTAGGTACCATTGCGTTTGCGCTGATTATGCGAAGCGGCTGGCACGACGGCCACCCGTGCGGTTGCCCCAGCGGCTATTACCTCAGCAGCAGTGATCCCGGCGGCTGTTACATGGCTATCCGATGCCTCGCCTGCCGATACCGGCAGAGCCGGCGTCTCGCGCGCCGCTGCCCTATCGGCCGCTACTCTATGAGCTACTGCCCGGCCATTAATTGCCTCACCAGCCATTTCGCCACCAAGAGATACTGTGCTCAATGACGCAGTGTTTGCCGAGCAACGAGCATCACCAAATACGCCACGCAATGAGGCACATGCGCCATGGAACACGTGATACATGGCCGAATCCAGAGGCTTGGAGGTGGCGTGTTTCCAGCGGACGATTGCCGCACGCACAGCGCCCTGATACACACCCAGTGCATACGTTGGCGCTCGAGGCTCGGCATTGCCACCCGCCGTCACAGCCTGGAGAAAAGGCGGCCAGCGGGAGACGTCAACGAACGCATTATCGAAACCCAGCGTGCAAGCGGCGCACAGCGCCTCATCCCAGGCTCCACACCCTGCGCACGTTTGGGGGAAGAGTAGATTGGCCACCTCTGCAAGCACGGCGCGAAGCCCGCCGTCCGATCGCCTTACGGTCTTGCCTGTACTGCCCGCGATCTCACACGAACCACGAAGCAAATTGGAAGAATCTGCGCTTTTCCTCCTGATACCTTCACCGCTGCCCATGGGCTTAAGCATGCCAAAGCCCATGGCCGGAACCGATCTGCCATACTCACAGTGTGAATAACCCACGCGCATACACCCGCGTGTGGATAAAGCTCATTGCACGAGATGCACGCCAGCCGTACCAACACACCGCCGGCATACATCAGCCCGGTTCAGCCCGGATTAACCCGGAAGGGCCATAGCCGATATATCGCTTGCAAAGCGAGACCACACCCCCGAGGTATACCGGTATAGTGAGCCCTCCTGAGTCATCAAAACAATCGAATCGGAGCCACGACCGGCCGTCACGGCAATCGCATTACTAACAGCGGGAATTTCGTCAACCGGACCACCAAGGTCAAGCTGGTACAGCTCTGAGTCGGCAGCTTCATCATCTTGAGCCACAAGAGCGACGAGCCGAGCATCGCCCGTCCACGCGAGATCACGCACACCCGCCATGCACTGGCCGATATTGAAGACATCCCCAAGAGCCATCGGCACGCCGTCAACGCCGCGCTGAATAGCGAACACCGCCACAGACTCACTCCCCGCCTCGTCATAGGCAAGGGCAATACGCGTACCATCGCGAGATACCGCAAGCGCAGAAATGTGTTGGCCTTGAATCTGCTCCGAATAGAGTTCACCTTGCGTGCCATTACGTGTATTTGCAATAAGGAGGCGCCCGTCAGAAGAAGAGTTCGCACTCCACGCCCAACCAAATTGATCGAGAGATGGCGTCACAAGCCCTTCTGCGCGCAGCAACTCGCGCACCTCCGCCGTCTCGAAATCAACATGGTACATTACATTTCGGCCACCATTGACTGCCACCAGCGAACGCGCCGAATCGCTATATTCCACGGCGAACGTATCAAGATCATAGTTGAGAATCTGATCAGCAAAGCCAATATTTCGCGGCGAACCATCATCGTATGCCGTGTATTGCCCGTCACGTACAGCAACCAGGGAAGCGGCTGGGAATGGGTAAGCCGGTAACTGCAACTGCCTGCCACTACCTACCGCAGCGCCGTCTGCAAGCAACACAATATCTTGGGCAAGGCCGGAACCTGTAATAGTGTTACGCAACTGCTCCTCGAAAAGCTGGAGTTGCGCATTCGTGAGCGTGGCGAGCGAAGCCCCCATTTCGATCCTCGCCACGCCATCATCCATTACAACCTCGCGCACCTCGAGGCGAGTCTCCGGAGGAATGGCTGAATGCGCCGCCACTGTGAGCCAGCGAGACGGCCCGTCGATAACTCCTTGCACCATCAGCATCAATGCATTCGAGCGCGGAAACCAACGCACGTCTGGCACAAGACCAGTATTCGTGGGATTCAAGAAATATAGCCGCGAGCGCACGAATAACGAAGAAAACAGCGTTTCGGGCATGATGATGCCGTCTCGCAGCACCGCAATCCGCCACTGATCATCAGAATCGCGCACAAGGGTAAACTCCGATGAGAACACTGAATCATCGGGGGCCGTCGAGTAATTGCCATCGACGTCCACACTGCCCGTCACGGCAACGCTCACGCGTAGGGCGCCATCTGCCCCGCGCGAAAGGCTCGTACTTGCAGAGTCTGGATATATCTGCACCTGCGCCGACGGATCCCAATGTGCCGCAGCTTCAGGGGTGAGATATTGACGTGCGGTAGAAAAAGCATCACCAAAACCTGCCGAAGATGCCTGCAAAAAACCATCAACGAGTTGTTCGGGAGTGAGATCTGGTGAGGGGCCTTTCGGATCGAGGATTACCCCGCCATTTTCACGGCTGACGCGTTCTGACACGCGCACATCACCAGACGTGGGTATCGCAGCACATGCCGTGAGCATCATGCAGGCCGCGGCAAGGAGGGCAATCCATCGTTTCATAGCGTATCCTCCCCGGCGTGTGCCGCCCGAGCCTCATTACTTGCCCCTGGCGTCGCAGTGCTATCGCCATCGCTGGGCGTTGAAGTTACGCCATCGGCTTCAGGGGAACGCAACGGGATCGGTTTTGTGAATTCGGCGCCGAGTTCGCGCGGGATGGTGAGCAAGAATACCGATCCCACCCCGAGTGTACCTGCCGCTTCTAGCACGCCGCCGTGCATTTGGGCGTCTTCCATCGCAAGCGTGAGGCCGAGGCCTGTACCGCCCGTTTTGCGCACGCGTGAGGTATCGGCTCTCCAAAATCGGTCAAATACATGTTCGGTTTGCTCTTCGCTTAAGCCCACGCCATGATCGCGTACTTCCACGGCGATAGCCGTTGATGAACCTACTACACGAATGTTCACTGGGCGCGATTCTGCGTGTTCGAGCGCATTGGTGACGAGATTTCGTACGATCCGTTCAATTCTGCGTGGTTCGACTTCCGCCGTCGTCTCACCTTCCACGCTGCATGTGACGCTCACATTGTTATCGCGCGCAAGCGGCTCAGTGGACTCTACAACGTGGGCAACAATTTCTGCTACGTCTACTGCTTCGATGGCGAGGTTCATGCCGCCAGCATCGTAGCGGGAGATTTCGAGCAGATCAGAGAGCATGGAGTCAAGATTGATCACCTGATCGTGTTGGAGTTCGGCGCTTCGGCGTAGCGCGGGAGGAAGTTCGTCGCGTTTGTCATAGATGAGCTGGCCTGCCATTCGAATCGTGGTTACAGGCGAGCGTAATTCATGAGAGACGGCGGAGACGAAGTTCGTCTGCACTTGCGACATTTTCTCCATCGCGTCGAATTGGTTTTCGATCGATTCGGCCATTTTGTTGAACGAGACGGCGACCTGGCTTAATTCATCAGTGCCTCGCACATCCATACGCGTAGCAAGTTCGCCTTCAGCCAGGCGAGATGCGCTCGATGATACCTCTTTGAGTGGGTGGAGCACTGTGCGCACAAACACATACGCCATAGCGAGAAAGAGGAAGAGCATCGCTACCACGCCCGCCGTCATTGAACGGTAGGTAGCGGATAGAAGGTCTTGCTGTGTTTGAAGCGAATAGACGGCGTAGAGCTCATAGTTCCCTGCGGCCGGAATCACAAGCGACGTGCCTACCACAACGCCAGGGCGCACCGCATCGCCCTGTGTAGGAATCGCTACCGGCTGCCATGCGATCACATCGCTTCCTGCAATAGTCTGGCGTATCTCGGTGGTGACGAGAGATCTCACCGAAATCGTGGATCCCGTTTCAGGCTCCACAATTTGTGAGAGCACTGGTTTGTGATTGGTGGCGCGCAATAAAACGGCTCCGAGGAGCCCCCGGTTAGGATCATACATAGATGAGACGATCGCGTTCGCAGCTTGTTGCGACTGCCCCAGAGTTGGAGTGGCTTGCGATACGAAACTCTCTTGGGCGCCGCGCGCATCGGACGCAAACTGCTCCACGATCGAGTCTGTAGCTTGGCTGTATACCGAGTTCTTCACGAATGTAGTGACGAGCACACCGGTAAGCGTGATGCCGATTAGCCCTCCAACGGCCACTAGAGTCATCACGCGCATACGCAGCGAGCTGCGCCACATGGTGGTGAAAGCGTCCATCAGCAGCGAAATACGCGAGAAGATCCGCCCCTTCGGCTGGCCAGCTTGGGATGCGGATACGTGCACAGAGCCTTCTGCGGCGGGTGCGCTCACGCCTGTGGCACTCCTGCGCGGTAGCCGACTCCGCGCACTGTGAGAACGATCTGCGGATGTTCAGGGTCGTGTTCGACTTTTGCGCGTAGACGCTGAATGTGGACGTTGACGAGGCGAGTATCTGCAGCGTGGCGGTAGCCCCATACGATATCGAGAAGTTCTTCGCGAGAGAACACCTGGTGAGGGTTGCGCGCAAGCACCGCTAGGAGATCGAATTCAAGCGGCGTCACATGCACGAGTTCATCGCCTCGTTTTACCTCGTGAGCTGCAAGATCAATATCAAGATCGCCGATTCGCAGGACGTCTGGTTCTGAATCTTGGCGCCGCAGCCGCGCTTTGACCCGAGCGATAAGGACGGAGTTATCGAAAGGTTTGGTCACATAATCATCAGCGCCGGCCTCAAGCCCTGCAATCACATCTACAGAATCCGTTTTTGCGCTCATCATGATGATTGGCGTATCAAACTCTTCACGAATCTGCCGGCACACCGATACGCCGTCAAGGCCAGGAAGCATAACGTCAAGCAAGATCAGCTCAGGATTTTCTGAACGCACAACAGGCATCACTTGCAACCCGTTCGCTACAACCGTGGCTTGGTAGCCTTCAGATTCCAAGAGGATGGCCACCATCTCGGAAATACCGGGATCGTCGTCTACCACCAAAATACGCTGACCCATCTCAACCTCATCTTGCTCATCACATCATGGATAATTCTACGGGTGTGCCTCGCAAGCGATACGCGCCGTGCACATCCTATTATCTCAATTCATTATCACAATTATCACCCTCGTTCGCACATGTGCGGCGAGGCCGCGTCATTCCCAAGTGCTAGGCACGGATCGATGAGGCAATTATGTGTGCCCTACAATGGAAACAGCGGAGCGGCGCGGTGCTCATCCATACGCCGCTTTGAAGATGGGGCAGTGAGCCATTGGCTCTTCATCAATCGCAGAGAGGACGCTATGACTAGCGAGACCAATCCGTACGATCCGAATACACCCAATCAGCGTGGCAGCGCCAGCCAAGGTGAGGCCAGTAACAAGGGCTCGACAGGCAATCCATACCAACCGAACCCATACCAATCGAACCCGTACCAGCCGCAGGGCACGTCTCCTCTTGCTTCGTCGAATGAGTACGGGGCGCAGCCACCAAGCCAGTATGGCGCACCACATCCACAGGCGTCGTATTTTAACTCGGGTTGGAAAACGGTGATTCCGATGCGTCCACTCACGGCGATGGAAACGCTCGAATCAACGGTGCGATTACTGAAATTCAATCCCAAATCACTGATTTTGTTCCCGATGATCGTCACGATTATCGCATCGGTGATCAGCTCGATCGCATTGGGTTTGTTTAACGAGTCGAGCACAGCCTCCGCTTCCTTCGATTCTTTGAGCGCGGCTTTCGGCACAAGCGGAACGGGTCTAGTAATTTACGTCGTGGTCGAATTCCTGGCATCTGTATTGACGACGGTCGTTGCGGCTCGCGTGGTTGTAGCATCCGTTCGTGGCAAGAAGATGGATCTGGGGGACGCCTTCGCAGCAGCCAAGCCCAATTTCTGGCGAATTTTCCTCCGCCTCCTGGTGCTCTACGTGCTCCTGATGGTGATTTTCACGGCATATACGGTGCTTATCGTCACGGTTGTGGCGGCTTCCTTTGGTTCAGATCTGTTTAACCAGATCGACATACTCATGCTTGATCCCAATGCCCCGGTTGACGATCTCGGACAGATCGGCCTTTTCCTCGTCGCATTGTTTGCGATCCTTATCGTTTCAGGCATTATTGCGCTTGCTTTGTATGCGCGCCTGCTGCTCTCGCCTACTGCGATTGTTGTGGAAAACCTCGGCGCGTTCAAGAGCCTGGCTCGTTCGTGGCGCCTCACAAAGGGCTCATTTTGGCATATCGTGGGTCTGCTGCTTCTCATGACCTTGATCGTGAGCGCAGTGCTTACCGCATTTTCGTTTGTGATAGGTATCGTTGTTGGTTTGGTTACTGCGGGCATCGTGGCTGGTGCCGAACCTACGAATCCGCTTTTTACCGCTATACCGGTCATGTTCTCGATTCTGCTCAGCTCTGCGGTCGTCGTTCCATTCGTAACCACGCTCGGCAATCTGGTGTATGTGAATATGCGATTCAAGCGTGAGAACCTTCATCTTCAACTTCTTGACGGCAATTCCAATTGATACGCATCGAGCCACCTCTCACACCCAACGACGACACTGCCCGGCAGTGGGTGGAGCAAGAGCTCGCCAAGAACAAGTACAATTCTGGCGAGTCGTTATGGGCGCGCTTTCGAACGTGGCTAGATGACTTACTCAACGGCGTTAACGGCGATGGATCGGGCACAACCGCCTTTTCCATTGCCGTGATCGCCGTGTTGGTTATCGCGCTCGTTGTGTTTGTGATCATCCCCGCGATTAAAGCGCGCCGGATGCGTGCGCGCCAGCTTTCGCAAGCGGAGCATACGTCCGCCCTTGTGTTTGACGACACTCGCAGCGCACCCGCCCTCCTTGAGGCCGCCCGCCAAGCTGAATTGCGCGGCGATCATGCCACCGCACTGATCGAGCATTATCGCGCGGCGATTCGTGCCTTAGCTGACGCTGGCGCCATCGCGGTTTCTCCACAGCTCACCGCTGTTGAAGCGGGGCATCTCGCGGGTGGTATTACAGAACGCGAAGCAATGTTCACACGCAGCGCGTACTGGTTTGATCGCTTGTACTACGGCAAGGCTCAATCCGCTCCGGAAGTCGAGATGCTCACCCGTGCCCTTGATTCATTCACGCGCACGCAAATAAGCGAGATTACGAAAACGCTAGCAGAGCACGGCCAAGCACAAGCTCAACGAACGCCACAAGCGCACGGCGATGGCAGCCCGGCTTTGATCACGTCGTCTACAGGCGGTGATCGTGAGCAGTGATGGTGACGAGTAGTGCACATGCCAACGCGCCAACGCAATCCGCAAAGCCGAATCGCAAGAAGGCATTCCTGTGGATCGCTGCTGTCGTTCTCAGTTTGATTACCGCAACCGTTATATGGGTTCGGGTGAACTCATCGAATGATGGCGAGGCGTATTCGCCGTATTCAGCCGAGCCGGACGGCGCCGGGGCGCTCGCCGAGATTCTTTCAGATAACGGGGTGCGGGTACACAAGGTAGACTCCTTCAACCAGCTTGCTGATGTTGCGTCCGATTCCACTATCGTGGTAGTTAATCCAAGCGCCATCGATGACCCTGAAGGTGATGTTGCCTCGCTGGGCGTGCGAACGCTCGTCGTCGAAGGAACCTCACGCATGTGGGCCCAACAGTGGGGTTTTAAAGGCGAATTCATGGATCTATCAGCCGATGAGCATGAGCCAGAAGCCAGGAGCCTCAGTATCGACGCTTACCTCGGTAAAACCTCTACCACTCGCCTGCTTCACACAGTTGATCCAGTGGATACCCAATACTTCGGCGAGGGAGATACTCGAGAGCGCCAAGGAGCGGTGCTTGCCCAATCTGAGGAGTTTCACAATGTGTGGTTTTATGGTGCGCCGCAAAGCATAACGAACGAGTACCTTGCGTATGAAGGCAACGCGGCAGTGATCCTTGCGCTGCTAGGCCAGCACAAGGATCTGTATTGGGTAATGCAGCTAGAAGGTACAGCGCCTTCCAACAACGGCGATGATATTGGCGGCGCACTCCCATCCTGGCTTACCGCAGCCTTTGTGAGCCTCGGCCTCAGTGGCCTGTGGTTTGCCGTGGCACGTGCCCGGCGCTTTGGCCCGCTCGTACCTGAACCGCTTCCCTCGGCTGCACTGATGGAAGAAACAACTCGAGGGCGAGCAAACCTGTACGAATACAACCGCGCATACTCTCACGCAGCTGTGATATTGCGGCGTCATCTTGTATGGAAACATGCAAAAGCCCTTGCCTTGACGGGCGAAAAGGATCCCAAACGTATTGCTGCTCGCTTCGCCCAAGCCGCACGGCGTGATCCAGCAGACGTCTACGCCCTCCTATTCACGCGCAGCGTCACCTCGAGAAATGCTCTTACTACTTTGTATCGTGACCTATCTACACTAGAACAGGAGATTACTGATGGAACCCATCTCCGAAGCGCCTAATGATGCTAATAATCTGCGCGGCGTCTTTGAAGCGGTACGCCAAGAAATCGCTAAAGCTGTAGTCGGGCAGCAGCACGCGGTAAACGCTACCCTCATTGGGCTGCTTACAGGAGGCCATATCCTGCTTGAAGGCGTACCGGGCACCGCAAAGACGCTACTCGTGCGCGCGGCGTCTCGAGCGTTAAGCGTTGATACGAAGCGAATCCAGTTCACTCCTGACTTAATGCCGGGTGATCTCACTGGTTCACTCGTGTATACCGCCGCAACGGGAAGTTTCGATTTCCGCCCTGGGCCGGTGTTTACGAATATCTTGCTCGCTGATGAAATCAATCGAACGCCACCAAAAACGCAATCTGCGTTGCTCGAAGCCATGGCAGAGGGCAAGGTGACTGTTGACGCGATATCGCGCGAACTGCCACACCCTTTTATGGTGGTGGCTACCCAAAACCCTGTGGAATATGAAGGCACGTATTCCCTTCCCGAAGCACAGCTTGACCGATTTTTGATGAAGGTGACGATTCCTTTGCCGCCTCGCGAAGCTGAGCTCGAAATGTTGAGCCGTCATCTTGCTGGTTTCGACCCTTCAGATCTCGATAGTGCAGGCATCGAGGAAGTAGCTTCGGCCGATGATATTGTGCATGCTCAACGCGCTGTGCGCAGTGTGAGCGTACACCCCGCAATTGTGGAATACATTGTAAATCTCGTACGTGGCACCCGCGAGTCTCCCGCAGTGAGCCTTGGCGTATCACCTCGTGGAGCCACCGCCCTGCTCGCCGCTACCCGAGCCGCAGCCTGGCTGGCTGGCCGCGATTTTGCCACTCCTGACGACGTTCAAAACCTCGCAATGCCAGTGCTTGCCCACCGCATTTACCTCAATCCAGACGCTGAACTTGATGGCCTCACACGCGAGCGTGTGGTGGCATCGGTAATCGAACAAGTAGCGGTGCCTCGATAATGTATATCCGAACCACGCCCGCGTTGCTATCGCTCCTTTTAGTAATTGTTGGCGTCATTTCGGGGAGCTGGCGAATCGTGGTGCTTGCACATATCGCATTGGCGCTGCTCGTGCTCGTGGATGCCGGGCTTGCCCCTCGCCCTAACCAGATCACATGGAAACGTGAGGCTCCACGTACAGTGCGTGTAGGTGAACGCGCCGATATTTCGCTGACGTTCACTAATACCGGACGCCGAGCGATTCGTGGGGCGATACGCGATGCATGGCCGCCCTCTGGAAACGTAGCTCCTGAAGCCTGGACCGCCACTCTTGGAGTGGGTGAATCCGCAACTGTAAGTGAAACTCTGCAGCCTAGACGCCGAGGCGTTTTGCGTTCAGAACATATCACTATCCGCTCAGCAGGGCCGCTGCGCCTGGGTGGGCGCCAGCGCACGTTCCCCACCGAGTGGGATCTGAGCGTTCTGCCTCCTTTTACCGCGCGGAAGTATCTTCCTTCGCGGGTTGCACGCTTGCGTGAGTTGGAGGGGCGCGCGTTACTTCTGACGCGTGGAGCTGGCACTGAGTTCGACTCGCTGCGCGAATACGTGCCGGGTGACGACGTGCGCTCAATAGATTGGCGCTCCACCGCACGCACAGGTGAGGCTGTTGTACGCACATGGCGCCCCACACGTGACCGCCAAGTGGTCATTATGCTCGATTCGGGGAGAGGCGGCGCAGTACGCATCAACGATGCACCAGTATTCGATGCCGCTATTGAAACGGCTCTCTTGATGGCGGCCTTAACCACGAAAGCTGGCGACCGAACTGACGTCATCGCCGTTGACGAGCAGGTGCGCACCAAACTGGTTAAGACGACGTCGTCTCGCATTATGCACGAAGCTGCGATGCAGCTCGCCTTCGTTGAACCTCGCCTCATCTCTACGGATTGGCTTGCCGCGCAGCGCACGCTCGCTTCGATAGCTACCTCCCCTGCTTTGCTAATACTAGTGACGACGTTTTCCATTGCCTCGATCTCTGAAGGGCTTTTGGATTTCCTGGCATCAGCCTCGCGCCGCCATCAGGTAATACTCGCCCATCCGATTCCGAGCCACCCAAGCAAACAAGGCGAGGGTGAAGCACTCGAATCGTCATCTTCCACTGGCACGATGCCAGTTCGCAATCCGGCGGCCGTCGACGGCGCTGATGCGAGCGTCTCGGAGGTGTTCGCCCAGGCTTCTTGGGAGCGACAGCAGTTGGAACGCAGTGCACTCATCGGTGCCGCTGAACGTTTAGGCGTACACGTCGTCACTGCCTCTGCCGAGCAACTTCCAGCGAAGGTGGCAGATACGTACATCGATTTGAAGGCTACCGGCAGATTGTAGGTGCTGCGCTAACTTGTGTAGCGGTGATCATCGCTGCGGGCTTAACCTTGTGTTGACGGGCGGTTCTCCCGGCGATAATTGCAATTAGCGACGCTACTTGTAACGAGCGCTGTTACCTATAATGAGTGACGCTACTTATACCGATTGACACTACCTGTAACGGGCGCCAATAGTTATAACAAGCGGCGCGCTAGAGGCAACGGCCGCGTACCGCCGTCACGAATGCCAAAAGCGAGCCGTCTTCAACAAACCTACGCGTATTCAATATGGGTGGCGGCGAAACTCTCGTCATCAGCATGTATTGCTTCGCCGCGTTTGCCCAACATGATCACCCATAACCAAAAAGCTACAAGTACTAGCGTTCCGATCGCGATCTTGAGCGGCCACGGCAGGTTGGACGGCGTCACAAATCCTTCTACCAGACCTGAGACGAATAGTACGAATACGAGACCAATCGCTACCGTGACGGTATGGAGCCCCTCTTGCCCGAGAGCTTCAATACGCGGGCGTTTGCCAGGATGTACGAACGTCCAAAACAGCTTCAACCCTGCTGCCCCTGCAAAGAAGATCGACATCAACTCTAGCTGCCCGTGAGGCAAAATCAGTTGAAAGAATAAGCCCAGGCGATCGAATTGATCCATCACAATTGCCGACTGACCCAAAGCGACAGAGTTTTGGCCAAGTACATATATAGGCCAAATTCCCGTAATGCCGCCGGCCACACATTGAAGGGCAACCCATGCGTTGTTCGTCCATACCATGGCTGAAAAATCGGAGTTTGAATACTCTGAATAGTAGGCTTCGAATGCGCGCGTTGCGTATTGTTCTTGTGCGCGCGGCGAACCGAGGGTGTCAACGAGCCCCGGCGTGAATGCGTAGACCACATACACGCCAACCGCGAGAAGCACGCAGGCCGCCGTCACGGCAAGTGCCCACCACCGCAAGCGGTAGAAGGCCACCGGCAAAGTCACGCCGAATAGCCGAACCAGGGATTGCATCACGCCGCTTTTGCGTTGGGTGAGGCGTGAACGAGCTTCACCCAACAGCGCAGAAAGGTGGAGTATCAGCTCAGGATCGGGAGCAGTGCGCCTTATCTGCGCGAGCTCGCCCGCTCCTCGCTGATAGAGCTGTAGGAGTTCATCTACTTCGGAGCCATCCAACGCGCGTTTGCGGCTCAAAGCGGCGAGCCGTTTCCATTCATTTTGGTGCACGTATGCGTAGGCTTGTGGATCCATATCATCAACTTTGCCACAGAGTGCGAGGCGGTAGGAGCTCCGATCTCGCTCTGGAGACGGATGAATTGAGCGGCCATGTGTGGCAGTGTGGAGGTATGAGGAAACGCGGACGCAATATGAGCGCCTATGATCAGCTCCGATCCGCCGGTTTGTTCGGCGAAGAGATCATCACGGGAGAGGCTGTTGCCCTGGAGATGCCCTACGCCACGGTGGCAACGCGGATCGCCTCAGCCATGGTAGACGTTATTCTCTATGTCCTTCTGGGCGCTCTGACGATCTACGTGATCGCCAGTAATGCTTCTGCTCTATCGGGAGCCCTTGCGCGCACGCTGTACGTGCTTACACTTGCGTTGTGGGTATGGATTGTGCCAGCCGTGGTGGCTATCATCACGCGTGGGTGTTCTTTGGGCAAATGGATTACAGGCACGCGTATCGTGCGGGCAGACGGCGGAGCGATGCAGCCCACGCAGTCCTTCGTCCGCTCTCTGGTAGGTATTTTTGAACTGTGGATCACCTTCGGTGTGGTTGCGCTCGCGGTGGTGGCACTTTCACGGCGGGCACAACGCCTGGGAGACATGCTGGCAGGCACGTATGTGGTGAAATGGCCGCGGCGGCGCATTAGCACTGATCCGTATATGATTGCTCCGCCCCTGGCTCATTGGGCGAGCATTGTGCAAACAAGGGAGCTTCCAGCAGGTCTCACGTTGAACATGAGTGCTTTCCTGCGAAGCATCAAACGCCTAGACCCTCGGATGAGGGAGGAACAGGCTCGGTTTCTTGCTGCGAGTGCTGAGCCCTATGTGCATCCCTCACCTCCCCATGGCACGCCTGCTGAGGAGTTTTTGGAGGCTGTTCTTGCGCTTCGCTTCAACGTAGAAACGGAAGCGAACCAGAAGACTCTGCAGCGGCGCAATGCCGTATATGAGCAGCTTCGTAATCAGTTAGTCGGCTGAATCTGCACTGACGGCGTGCAGCATCGAAGCCTGTGAGGCGCTTTGGGTATCTTCATGCATGCCGTTTTGGGCGCCTCGCGGTTCGCGCTCATCACGGTCTGGCTGGGCGGGCTTTTCACCGGGCACCACTTGGAAGTGGGGTCGAAGTCGGGGACGGGTATTGAGGGTGGCTGCAGGGCGGCGCACCTCTCTGCGCGCTGGTTCTGGCAGCTTTACACTCTTTCTGGAAGTGGCACGTATGGCGTCAGCAAGTGCAGTGAGATCATCTGTGGATGGCGCAACGGGTTCAAATTCAGTAACGAGCCGCACCATCTGCCATCCCACCGGAACGGTAACCGTTAAAGCGTGATCAGCGCACAAATCAAGGGCGCCCGGTTGTGGCACGGGCGAGAGCGGGCCGATCACGGCGGTCGCCTCTTTGTAGCTATAAGTCATGGTTGCCACGGCAGGATTGGGGCAATTGGTTCGAGAGCAGGCGCGTATATGACTCATGGTGTTTCCAAAATAGCATACGAGCTGCGCGTGAAGCACTACCTCAGACGAGTGCCGGAAAGTATCCAGCGATCCGAGCAAACAGGTTTGTGATCATAAGGAAACCGATAACGATCAGTAATATGCCTGTGGTTAGTTCAATCGCCATATAATGGCGTTTGAAGAAGTCAAACCTGTTGCGTACATCCACTGCGCCTACAATGGGAACATGAGCGATTTCCGTCTCCCCTCGCGTACAGGTTCACGTAGGCGTGACCGCCATGGTAGAGGCCTACGAGGGCCGATGATTCCGGTCACCCTGCCTGCCTGGCGCAGCCGCTCGGAGATGTTTGACGACGTCATCTCATGGGATGTGCGTACGTTCCGTAAGTTCCTTGGCTCCCGACTCGATCATTTCGAGTTCGCCGTACTCGATGTGCCCCACAGCGATCCGGCTCCATGGGAGCGCGGTGTACCCCTCGGGCGCTATTTCCCGCTTGAACGCCCCTCAAAGATACATGGGCGAATCATCTTCTATCGGATGCCGATTGTGGATGCAGCGAGCAAGGAATACGATCCACGGATGTTTATTCATGGCGTCGTCACCGAGCAAATAGCCAATGCGCTAGGAGTGCTACCAGAAGACATCGACTATCTTCAGTGACTCGTTCAGCGACTTGCGATTGCGCTTCCTGCGCTTTGCTGCAAGGCTGGCAGCAAAGGGATTGAGTCTATGCCTCCCCCGTCAGATTCGAGATCTGCACGGCCGCTAATCGATCCCCAGAACGGTTGGCCTGCCTCTACCGTCAGGTAGTGGGTATTCTCGGGTAAGTCGATTGCTACTGTGCCGCTGATCAGTTCTGTTTCGCTCCCGAGCTCTTGGCCGGCATCACCGTAGGCGTGCCAGGTGAGCTGCGTTTGATTATGGACGGGGCTCACCACAAGTTGCGCCGCAACCGCCCCAAACGCTGCGCTTCCTTGCGTCAGAGAGTCCGCTGATGGAAGCCATGCAAAATCCGTACCCGCATCAGTGGTATACGAGATGTAGGCAGCGGCAGTGATAGTGCTTTCGCTTGTGATGCGCACAGCGTTTGGCCCTGCAGGTATTCCGTCGAGGGTGAGATCCAGTACGGCTTCAGGAGCTATCACTGTGTTCTCAGCACCAGGAAGAGGCGCCTCGATGCCGTCTTCACCGATAGTCCAGATGGATAGTTCCGCCTCTGAATCCGTAGGATTCACAATTCGGAGCCCTGCAGAATAGCCTTCTTGTACGAGATCACTTTGGGCGAGTGCTTGAGGTTCCTCCAGATTCTCCGGGGATTGGGGATCCTCCGCACCATCTGCACCCTGTTCACCGGCCGCTTCGGCTGCCTGTTCCCCTTCACCGATCACATCTTGTGGGGTGGGGGCTGCGGGAAGCACGATGCCAGGGATCATGAGATCGGTGCCTAGGGCGCTGGGTTTGATCACGTCGATACCGCGCGGGGTGAACCCCTCGAGCTGCGTCGTCTGCCATGCGGCAGAAAAGCGCCCTGCAGGAGCGGATAGATGAAGCGCGATACGTTCCTGGGAGCCTACTAATCCATCGAGCGGCACCGCCTGAGTGGAATAAGCAGGGATATTCACCACCGGATTGCCACGGAACACCACGGCTCCTGATGTGCCGTAAGCTGAAAGCGTCACCTGGATTGAGTTACCAGTGGGATTGGCGAGCAGGAGCTGGTTCGAGGCTCCAGTAGCGGTTGTGCCGCCTACAAGCCACATTGAGCTTGTGGGCCATGTGCACGGATTATTCGCCACGCCGCGTAAATCGCCTGCACTTGCAAGATGTGCATTGCCCGCCATCACTTGCGGGAGGTCGACAATGGATCGATCGAGAGTGACGGCGCCCAGTAGCTGGTTTTGGCCAAGATTCGTGTTCGACGCGAAGCTCGAAGGCAAGATCTCGGCGGTGATGGGCAGGCCTGCACTGTTAGTGCCAAGTGAGCGTTCGCCGGAAGGTGAATCAGTATCTGAATCTTCAGCAGACTCAGATGGAGCGGTTTCTGCCTCCGTATCAAGGGGAACATAGCGTGTAGCGCCGCCGAGCGGAGCGCCGTTACCGGGCAGGAATCCACCTATCCAGGCGGAAATCTCTTCTTCTGTATCATCTGGGTTGACGTTCGTTTCAATCAGGCGTTGGATGTTTCCCGTACATGTGAGGGTGGCAGAGCCAGCCGTTGCCTGGGTAATCGGCACGGGTGTGGCATCGTATCGAGGTTGGGGAAGATATGCAGCGCCTATTACCACCGCCGCTACAAGCCCAACAGACGCTACGCCGGTAATCACTTTCGCGATCTTCACTCCATCCCCCTCCTATATCCTCGAACTGGACGCGTTGGAATCGAGCCAATAAGCCCTACAACCGCCACCACTGCCTGCACAATACGTATCGTCACAAACCACGGCTGTGAATACCAGACATGGAGGGTGCCAGCTGCACCAGCAGGGATCAACCATTGCGGCATAGACGATTCGTTATCTGCGCGGCTCAACTCCACGCCGTCTAACGTTGCTCGCCAGCGGGGATCATCGCGCTCCGCCAACGAGAGCACTCGGTTATCTTGCGCGGAGGCGAGTTCTACCCTGGCAGCGTAAGTGCCCGAATCGACTGGTTGAACCCCGCCGCTCTGTGAAACTACCTGCACACGCGCCGTCTGCGATGCACCCCAACCTGTATCGGAATCATAACGCGCAACTCGCCAGAAGCTCCCTGCCTCGTTTTGGGCTACGAAATCAAGGCCAGCGTTTGATTGCAAGGCCGCTACCAGACTTGCAGATCCCGCGCTATCTCGAGTGTGCGTAACCGGCGGAACCAACACCACCGAAATTGCGTGACGCCCAAGTACCTCCGATGCTTGCGGGGCACCCGCGATAAGGTTTGCAACAGCAGTATTCATCTCGGATGTGAGCAGATCAGTGGCATCCGCCCCTGCAGCAAGTGAGTTCACTTCCCGCACGAGTGGGTAATCGAGCACGCTGGTACCTTCTGTGCGCCATATCCGCGCAGAATACATGACTGATCCGGGTTGAACGGCTGAATGAGCCGTATTGCGCGCTTCGAGCACAAGCACACGTGAACGCGCTGGGGAATCTTGTTCGGTTTGGGCAAGTGCTGGCACCACCATGGCAGGTTCATCATGGAGCAGGCGATCTTGGTTGCTGATACCCACATTCGCCCACTGGCCGATCATCGTAAGTACTGACGCCGGCAATACAAGCAGCACCGCAGCCGCAAGAATCTGCCTCGCGCCGAAACGGTAGCGCCGAAGCGATGTGCGCAAACTGTACGAACCGTTAGCGATAGCGATACATACGCCCATCCAGGCGATCGCCGCGCCAGCGCCATGCCAGGCAATGACGGGCTCCATACCGTTTGACGTGAGCTGGTAGCCTACAGTGACGTATCGGCTCCCTATCGCGAGCGCCATACCAAACGCAAGCAGAACAATGCCGATACGGATCTGGGTGGTGCGAACGCCACGCACAATAGCTGCAAGTGCAGCACCCACAATGATCGCAACAGCCACAATAAGGGCAGAATCCAACAGATTGCCGCCCAAGCTACGGGTAGCAAAACCGCGCAATACGTCACGCACACTTGCGGTATCGCTGAGAGGTACGCCCGGATGGGCAAAGAGGAAAGCAAGCGCTTCACTCCATTTCAGCTCAAGTAGTTGGGGCAGCATCACGACGAGTGAGGGCACCGGCAGCCAAACCCATGCTAGACGAGCATGCGGGGCGGCGATCAGCGCGATCAGGGCCAAAGCGAGCGCGAAGATCATCCACATGGGGAGAGTTGCACTCAAAATAGCGAGCACAAGAGAAGCCAGGGCGAGCTCACTGGTATTGCCTCGCCAAGCCCCCACCCATGCCCATACAAGAACTGGCATCATGATGTGCATAACGGCTGGCGCTATCCGGCCTTGCTGGAGGGCTTCCAAAAATGGCGGGGAAAGCATCCAGATCAAGGCCACCATCACCCTGGCATGCCACGCGAGAGTGAAACGCCCATTCATCAAGTATGCGGCGAGCGCTGCCAAAGGTAGTGCAAGATACAACGTGGCTGTGAAGAGCATACCCAGGGTAAGGCCGAACGGATACCCTACAGCGAGCAGCGGAAGGTAGAACAACCACAGGGCATCGATTGCGCCAAGGCTCCCGCTGCCCCGAGCAAGCCACTCGTGTGTGGCGTATTCCCACAGCTGTACAGCAGTGATACGTTCAATGCCGATTGCGCCTCCAGTAAGCACGCCGTGCGAAATCACAGGAACATACACTGCGATAGCAAAAACGATGCTAATGAGCAGCACCGCAAATATGCCCCTGCGTGTATGGCGGGCAAGATCTTGCCATGCACGCATCACGAGCGGATCAGGGCGGTTCGCAAGCTGTTCGGCGTCTGTGATGATGCGGCGGTTGAAGCGTTTCTTTGCGCGTATCTCGCTCGGCGAGGTTTCCAATGCTGCGAGAGAACTCTGCGTGGCCTGAAGGCGCCTGTAGAGTTTGCGCATTTTCAGTATGCGGCTCAAGGATATGAAGACGCCGATGCTGGCGCTGAGTTCTGGCAGAATGAAGGCTACGTCTCGGGTGACGGCGCGCGCGAAGGCACGCACAACCCCGAGTAGCACATATCCGAGCCACGCAAACGGCAGCAGCAGGCTTTGCACGGTAAGGAGTGAGTTCACGATCTGCGCTGTTCTACGCCGCGCAAATGACGTACTTGCTGGCTCTCCCAAGCTCAGTTGTGCGTGGCGAAGTATCGCTTGTGGTGCTACCACCACTCGGTATCCTGCCAGGCGGATCCTGCGTGAGAGCTCAAGGCCATCGCCGAAAGGCCCTAAACCGGCACTGAGGCCCCCGGCGTCCTGTAGTGCGTGCGCTCCGATAAGCATCCCTGCACTGCCCACAGCGAGCATATCGAGGCGTGCATCGAGCTGGCCTTGATCGCGTTCCCCCGGAATCGTTTCTGGTAGACGCCTGCCACTACGGCTGGCATGGATTCCCACCTCAAGCAGCTCATTAGCGGTGGATGGATCCGCGCCCGATGATACCTCTAGTTGGTTCCATGCCACCTGTTTGGGGGCGACAATACCGATTTTGTCGGAACGTTCTGAGATGCGGATGAGTTCTGCAAGCGCGCGTGGTTCAGGAGCCGAATCAGCATGGAGGAGCCACAGCCAGTGTTCACGAGGCGAGCCGTGTAAGGCGTGCAGCTGGCGTATGGCGTCGAAAAAAGTGCTTGCGTGCGAAAGCTTAGTGATGCGCAGCCGTTCGCCAAACAGACCACGGGCGGTGTTTACCGCGTTTTCAAAAGCCTCAGGGACCGGATCGGGAAACCGAGAATCATGGTGTGCCTCTGGGTGCGCCTGTGTGGCGCCTAGCTGGGAGGCTGGGCTTTGCGGAGAAGACTGGCGAGCGGCGTCATCAGAAATGATAATGAATTCCACGCGATCCGGAGGCCGAGTTTGATCGTGGATTGCGCGCAGGGTTACGGGGGCGTAGTGCGCATCGCCACGCTGAGTGACGACGACGGCTACAACATCGTCGTTCATGCCTGGAGTCGTGCCAAGGGTAGAGGGCTCAGGAGTAGAGAGCCCGGCGGCAGGCAGTGACTGCACAGACTCCGTGTGGCCGGTGGTTTTAGCGGCTTGCTCCGCGTGCGATTTTGCGCTCACGTGCCATCCTCTTGCGGTCATTATCCGAGGTGCCACCCCAGATTCCGTGCCGGATATCGTTTGCTACTGCATATTCGAGGCACTCGGCGCGCACAGTGCAGTTATTACACACGGACGTAGCCGGCGTGGTGGAGCCACCTTTTTCAGGATAGAAAATATCAGGATCGGTCTGGGCGCATAGTGCATCTTCCATCCAGGATCGATCCGATCTGGCTGATTTGCCGTACCCGAGATCGAAGATACCGAGCATCAGCTCTTGCGCGAGGCGTGCGTCTGCATTCGCTGAATCAGTAGACCTCAACGGCCTATCGTTTGCGCTTTGCAACATACGTCTGCCTTCCCTCGTCGAACCGCTATGTAAATTACACGCGTGTTATACACCAAAAGTCAAGACGATAAGGCAAACTGTACTTTTTCACATTCCGGCGGCTGATGCACGCTATACAAAACAGTTGTCTGCGTAGGTTACGCATCAATCAAAGGCTTATAGTGCTGGAAGGCTCCCTGGCGAGTCATTCCGAGCGCTTCACCAATCTGCTTCCATGACAACCCAGACCGCTGAGCCACACGCACGGCCTGCACCGTCTCTTCTTCTGCTCGCTCTTTCAACCGCGCAGCTCGAAACAACAAAGCGTTCGCCTCGTCCTCAACTACGCGGAACGCTTCGGTAGGGGGCGTTTCACTGTGGATCAAGAACCATTGTGCACTGTGCGCGGACTCTTATACATCGTTATAAGTATGCGTAGTTACTATTCGCGCGATGTGGGATTATGAGTATATGCACACGACCTTAGTGAGCCCATCGGCGTTATTCGATCAGCTCGTCAATCTTGGTACGAGCCCCGCGCTCGTGTGGTATGGCGAATCGTACCGGCAGCGCGAACAACCCGCCGATCCAGAAGCATCTGCTGCTACTTCTGTAGGGGAGTCCGCTGCCCAGCACCAAGGAGGCAGGGAACGAGACAGCGGCTACCCAAAGACTGGAGCACAGAAGGATGCCATGCAGTCGGAGGGCGTGCAAACGAATGGCGCACACGTCGTCTCTCATTGGATTGACGCCGATCCTAGCTCCACCCACCCAGAACGTATCGAGCTTTCAGGTAAGGTGCTGGCCGACAACATCGCCAAGGCCGCGAACTATCTTGTAAACGACGCCGGCGTGGAGCCAGAAGACACCGTGCTGTTGGATTTACCACCGCATTGGAAGACTCTCGTGTGGGCAATTGCTGTAGGGCTCGCCGGAGCGAAAACTGTGACGAGCTGCCCTTACGCGCGCCCTTATGCGCGCAAGGATCAGCCCGGTGAGGCTAACGGCACTTCCGGCGTCGAGAATAAGGGTTCTGACGGCGTTGGGGCCGAGCTTCCTTCCACGGGGCTGGCTCTTCAGGGTTTGGACGCCGCCCAAGGGGCGCTCCACGGCGTCACGAGCGAACCTGCGGCTTTTGTCGGGGCGTGCGAGAGAACTGGGGTGTGGCCGGAAAGCATCGCAGCACTCAGCTTGGAAAGCCTAGGATTCTCGTGGCGTGGCGATCTTCCTTCTGGGGTCGACGACGCTGCTGCCGCAGCCATCGCCCAGCCGGACGGTTTGACGTTTGAGGCGAGTGATTCCTTTGTATGGAAATGCGATGGGGTTGACGCGCCTTCCGCGCGAGACGACGGGGCTGACGTGTGGGCCGCACAGGGCGATGGGGTTGACCTTTATGCCTCGCAAGGCGACTCCCTTACGGCAGTACGCGCAGAAAACGTATCGCGCCAATTACTCTTAAACCCTTCTCTGCCACTCGTACTCGACGTTTTGAGTTCTACGAGCGCTCAGCGCGTTCATCTTGTAGTCATCGCAGCTAAGGGAGTAGACGCGCAAGAGATCGCCAGCGCGGAGGGCGTCTGATTCCGAGCAGTACACGTACTGATTCAATCATCGGCTCAGTGGCGTTCTGATTCTCCAGGCTCGCCATACACCTCAGGTTTGGCGAGTTCAATACATCGGAGCGCAGTGATACTGCGATGATTGAGCAATTAAACACCGCTAATGCTAGGGCTGCGGCGCCGGATTCTCCCAGAGAACCCCGAAAACGACCGAGTAATTCCAATTGATTACCTAACTGGCAGGATAAGATACTACTATGCATGAATCAGGAGGAAACATGAGCGAAACACCGTTGGTCACGATTGTCATGCGCACAAAAGATAGAGCAGTTCTGCTTAATCGGGCAATTGCAGATTGTTGCAAGCAGACGTATCGCAACTTTGAACTCGTTATCGTAAACGACGGTGGCAACCCTGAGCCGGTCGAATCCCTAATTCGTGAGCACGCCGACCAGCTGGCAGGCCGTGCCCGTACAATCCACAATCCGCAATCGCTCGGAATGGAGGAAGCTTCCAATCAGGCCATTACGTCGTCTACAGGGAAATATATTTGCATCCATGACGATGACGATACGTGGGCACGCAATTTCCTCGAAACATGCGTTAGCTATCTCGAAGCCAATCCAGACGATGGAGGCGTCGCAGTTCGCACGGAGATGGTGTTAGAGAAGATCATCGGCGACAAGGTAGTAGAGACGGGGCGCCTCCCGGCATGGCCGGACATCCACCAGTTCTCCCTATCGAAGTTGCTTGAATCGAATATCGCAGTACCCATCTCCTGCATGTATCCACGAGCTGTCATTGAAGACCTTGGAGGCTTCCGCTCTGACTTACCCGTCGTGGGAGACTGGGAATTCCATATCCGCCTAGCAGCGAAGTATAGTGTTGGCTGGATAGATGGCAAGCCCTTGGCATTTTGGCATCAGCGTCGCACTCAAGGAGGTATCTTAGGCAACTCAACTTTTGCTGCCGCAAAAAAACATGCCTACTTCGATCTCCAAATACGCGACGAGTATTTGAAAGACTACGTCAAACACAACGGAATAGGCGCCCTACTATGGCAAGCTGCAATGCTGCGCGAAGCGCGCGGACATGAAACAGCCTTTAGTTTCGCAAAAAAGAAGTACTACCAGCTGCAGGGAATAATCCGCGATCACAAAAAGTGACGCTACGAGCCGTCTATCTGATGGGAGAGGACTGAGAATGATGAGGCCGTGAAGTTGGCGGTTGAACTCCGTACATTCCGCCAACTTCACTGAACCACACTCAGCGTTGCGGGGAGCCTACCTTAACTTCACCCGGGTAACGCACTTTTGGCTGGTGGAAGATACCTGAAGCAGCGGCTCCGGCTAGTTTCAGGCGAAGCTTCCACGGGGCATCCGAATGGCGCAGCCCCTGGAATAGGCCGAATGCAATATCCGTCAAAATACGTGGTTTACGGAGGGAAATCCCTGCCGATACCTGGTTTCGCGCACCCTTGGAGTACTTCCAGAAATTCGAATCACTCACTTCACCCCAGAACACGCCCTTGTTTTCGGGAGTGAGATGGTCTGCAATCGAAGCGGGAACATAGATCCCCGAACGCCATTTCGCCAGCCGGTAGGTGTACTCCGCGTCGTCAAACCAGATGAAGTATTCGGGATACGGCAATCCGCACTGCTCTACAGCCTCTCTGGTTACTAAACACGAAACGAATGACGCACAGTCCAGATCAATCCACGAAGTGCCAGCTGCAATGTTTTGAGGCCATTCCCAGCGTGCCGTGGGATAGTTCATGAGGCATGCATTTCCATCAGTCCACAACACTTGAGACGACGCAAAGGAGGGCATCTCGCCCCTGTGCGCCGCGGCGTCTTCCATCGTATCGACGAGCTTCTCAAGAGCGTCCGGGCGGGGCGCAGTGTCGTCATCCATCAACCAAAATGCGTCGTATCCATCCGCATACGCCGCATTCATCCCGTAAAAGAATCCTCCAGCACCGCCAGAATTCTCAGCGAGACGATATACCTTTGTTGGCAACTTGTGCTTGCGAGCCCTCAAGCTTTCTTGGGTAGCGTCGGTAGATGCGTTGTCAATAATCTCAACACATGCGGGAGCATACGTTTGAGCATCCAAGCAATCCAACGTGTTTTGGAGCAGTTCCTCGCGGTTATAGGTCACAACAACTGCAGCGACTTTCATTGTGCATGTCATCGTTCATTCACCTCGCATGTGTACAATACACTCGTCGATCGATCCGTCTAATACTAGTTTGCCATGCTCTAAGAGGATACCGCGCCGGCAAAGCTGTGCAACCATATCAAGATCATGAGAAACGATCACCATCGTCTTGCCTTGAGCTTGTAAATCACGGATTTTGTTAATGCACTTTCTCTGAAATGGTTCGTCCCCTACAGCCAAAATCTCGTCAATGAGGAACACGTCGGGATCCGAATGCACGCACACAGAGAAAGCTAAACGGAGGAACATACCGGACGAATAGAACTTCACTTCCGTATCAATAAAATCTCGAATTTCGGAGAACTCTACGATGGAGTCATACGCCGCATCAGTTTGTTCTTTCGTCATTCCTAGAATTGCACCGTTGAGGTAGATGTTTTCTCGCCCGGTTAGGTCAGGATGGAAACCCGCACCTACTTCTATAAGACCTGCAACACGGCCACGATATCCAACGCTCCCCGCACTAGGGTTCATGACGCCCGATATCAGCTTGAGCATCGTAGATTTGCCCGAGCCGTTGAAGCCAAGCAATGCAACTGTTTCGCCAGCGCGGATATCGAAACTAACATGGTCGAGTGCCCGGAACTTCTGCACCATTTGATCGCGGCGTCCCGTCAAAGTCCACACAAGTTTGTCTTTG
>JALFZJ010000031.1 GCA_022783665.1 Arcanobacterium sp. | reverse complement strand
ATACTCAAGTGCCGGAGCCTTCGGATCTGGCACAAAGTATGGAGCGTTATATGGATCCTCAAGCTGCTCGTCAGTGAAATCAAGGTGCAACGTATCACGCAGAAGTTTGAGATCGTCAGAGTTGAGCTTCTTCATCTGGTGGGTGGCGTTGCGTCCAGCGAAGTTGGAGCCCAAAGCGTAGCCCTTGATCGTGTGCGCAAGCACAACGGTGGGCTGGTCTTTATGCTCAACGGCGGCCTTGTATGCGGCGTACAGTTTGCGGTAGTCGTGGCCGCCCCGCTTGAGGTTCCAGATCTTCTCGTCAGACCAGTCGGCAACCATCGCCTTGGTGCGAGGATCGCGCCCGAAGAAGTGCTCACGCACATAAGCGCCGTCATTCGCTTTGAAGGTCTGGTAATCGCCGTCTAGCGTATTGTTCATAATGTTAACGAGCGCGCGATCTTTATCAGCCATGAGGAGCTCATCCCATTCGCGCCCCCAAATCACCTTGATCACGTTCCAGCCTGCGCCCTTGAAACTGGCCTCAAGCTCTTGAATAATCTGCCCGTTGCCGCGCACAGGCCCGTCGAGCCGCTGCAGATTACAGTTGACGACGAAGGTAAGATTGTCGAGGTTTTGCGTCGCTGCGAGGTGGAGAAGGCCGCGAGATTCAACTTCGTCCATTTCGCCGTCACCCACAAAAGCCCAAGTGTGCTGCTGTGATGTATCTTTGAGGCCTCGCTCATGCAAATAGCGATCAAACCACGCCTGGTAGATAGCTGCTGCCGGCCCTAAGCCAAGCGACACTGTTGGGAATTCCCAGAAGTCATCCATCTGGCGCGGGTGTGGATATGATGGCAAACCGCGGCCTCCGGAACGGCGAGAGGCCTGCTGGCGGAAGGAATCAAGATCTGCTTGGGAAAGGCGCCCTTCGAGGAAAGCTCGCGCGTAGTTGCCCGGTGAGGAGTGGCCCTGGAAGTACACATGATCGCCGCCACCTGGGGCGTTCTTGCCCTTGAAGAACCAGTTGTGCCCTACCTCATAGAGTGTAGCTTGGGCTGCGAAGGAGGAAATATGGCCTCCCACTTTGATGCCATCACGCTGTTGGCGCGTCACCATTACTGCAGCATTCCATCGCACCCAGCGGCGGAACTCGCGTTCGAGTTTCTCATCGCCAGGATAGAAGGGCTCATCTTCGACGCCAATAGTGTTGACGTAAGGGGTCACGATGTTGTCCGGTAAGCGGATTCCGCGTTCGCGAGCACGGCGCTGCATAGCCATGAGGAGGTAACGGGCGCGGTTATCACCTTGATGATCGATGAGAGCGTCGAGTGACTGAATCCATTCTTCAGTCTCCTCGCGGTCAATATCTGGAACCTGGCTCAACAAACCGTTGATAAGTGGTCGGATTGGTGTTTGACTCAAAGTCATCCCCTTCTGTCATGATCTGTGTCGCCCACAAGGGTGCGTTCGCGTAAAAGCCCTACTTCACCTTGCGTGTTCTTTCACGTACTACTAGCCGAAGAGGAGCCCACGCGCTGCTCTGATCTTATCTGAACATTACCCACGCCTCACCTTTTCGTGACGCTTATCAATCGAAAATGACGTGATTTATATCGCGGCAGTATTTCGCCGATTTGGTGGCGTCGAATGCTGCCGGTTTATGGATGGTTCTGCATGGTGGATTATCGCTTCAGTATCTTTATGCCAATTGGTGTATTATCTGCCTTAAACTCACGGTTTATGCACGCGTTACGCGATTCATCCATCAGGAATGTGTGTGCTTCCGGCATCTGGGAGGCGACTGTGGGTGCATACCATTATTAGTTAGCCTGGAAGTACTGGAGCTAATAAGCCTCGAAAGGTAGGGAAGTGTCTGGCGCACTCACCGGTGAACAATTCGGTTTCAAAAAAGGTGACGTTATCCAAGAGTTCGGTTACGACGAGGATGTCGATTTCGAGCTGCGTGACGCAGTGATGGACACGATCGGCGAGGATCTCGAAGACGAGGATTTCCGTGGAGTTGCAGATGGCATCCTTGCGTGGTGGCGTAGTGACGATGGAGATGTGGATGATCTGGCCGATTTTCTGGTCGATTGCGCGCGGAGTCTCGAAGATGGTGCAGGAGTCATTTGGTGCCTTGTGCCCTCCGCACATTCTCAATACCACGTTTCTACTGCCGATGTTACTGAAGCTGCCAAAGTTGCCGGGCAATCGGTGACGACGACTGTGCGCGTTGGTGACGATTGGACGGCCATGCGCATCACATCGCGCGGGCGCTGATTGTGCCGTGAAGTCACGGTGGCTTGCTCGGCTCGAGAGCTAGCATCCTTCGGTATGCATCACACGATTCATCGGTTGATTTGCGCAATCGTATATTCGCCGCTAAGCTGATTCACGGACTCTTAGCTCAGTTGGTAGAGCACCTGGTTTACACCCAGGTGGTCATCGGTTCGAGTCCGGTAGGGTCCACAGCGCAAACGAATACAACGCAATATAACTGAATATCTTCTTGGCGCCCTCGCATATGTACGCGAGGGCGCTTGCGTTTCTCGGTCTGGTTCGTTTGCTCAGCTCGATTCGTTTCTGAACCGATTCGTTTGCCGCCCCTGATCCCATCTCTCAGCGTGATGAACAGCTCATGTCTCTACTTAGTAAATGAGAACCATTATCACATAACCTTGTGCTGTTGACTAAACGTGACGTAGGGAGAACACATGCACTCTTGGCTACTCGCAGAACACCTGCACTCGTGGTCTAATAAGGCGGTGCTACTGAAGCTTCACAGCGCGCTGCCACTGAAAGTGAAGAGCACACTTGCCGTTATCCTTTCCATTGCCTTGGCACTCACTATGATGTGGGGTCTTCCGTCGTCAGCCTTGCTAGGTGTGGGCGATACGTCGGAGGAGAGGGTCGTGCTGCCTGTGGGTCATATCGACTCGCCCAAGGTGTATTGGGAAAATGACGGGTTCACTTTGAAGGCGAATGCTGGGCGTCTCTACGATCTTGAACAGACCGTGAGTTGGCTGCGACCAAACGTGTACAACGGCGGCGAGCAGTTCTTCGGTTTTACTGCGAGCGAGGATTCGCCAGCGCTTGACTTCCTCGGGCAGGGAACTACGTGGTGGGCTGCGCCGGCGAATTGCATCGCGTGCGGTCAGATTTGGCAAGGCTACGGAGCAGATACGGCGATCCCATACGAGAAATTCCGCGATGCAGCCGGTCTTTCGGCTCCAGAAGCAGACGGCACGTTCTGGCTCAACTTGGTGAGCCTCGATGGTCCTGGGCGGTTAGAAATGCTTCGCGGCGAGAAGTTTGACGACGAAGCCTGGGGAACCTATCAGCGTATCCTCTCGAGTGAAGGCACAGGGATGCGCACAGCCGCGCTCAAACCAGGAACCCACACCCATATCTGGACTCTCTTCTCAGCTCCAGGTGACTATACGCTCGTCTGGCAAGTTACTGGACGAAAAGCTGACGGCACAATCGTCACGTCTCAGCCAACCAAGCAGTACTGGCGCGTCGGCGGCAGTGAACCTGAAGCGCGGCCGAGTGCTGATCTTGCCGATCGGTTCGCCGCAGCCGTAGAAAGCGATACCAGCGGCTATTCTTTTTCTGTTCGTCCAGCTCACAATGATGAGGCCGATGAACACGGGTTGCCGATGGCGTCGTGGACGTTCTCGGCGCCGGACAATGTATCTGGCACCGCGGAGGTTTACGTCAATGGCTATCTGATGACGACGATCCGCGTGCGAGCGGGTGAGGGCGAGGCAACTCAGATGCCAGCCGCTCACGGCGCCGACTATCAGGTGGTGTTCTTTCCCGATGGTGATGGCAAGGTCGAGGGTCGGTCGGATGGCAACGACGAATCCACCGACAATCGCAGCGTACAGGCAGGGCGTTGGGTGAGTGAGACGATCCACTACGCCCATGGCGATTCCGAGCAGACAACGACCGCGAGTGGTTCACTGCCGGTGGCCTCAGTGCGACCGGAGTCTCTCGATCTGAGTGACGTCGTTGTGCCTAGGGATGCGAGTGCCACTGTTACCTTAAGCCCAGGCCGCTTCGATACCACATTTAGTGCACAAGTGCAGGTGTCTGATCCTCGTGTTCGTGGTGATATTATCCTTGACTTCTTTAGCCCAGGGTCGTCGTCGCCGTATCCGGAATTTAGCTACACTGGAGCGCTGGTTGACGGCGTGTGGTCTGACCAAATCGAGGCCTATGACGACGCTTCAGGGCTTGAACCCCGCGTGACGATCTTACCTCATTCGTCGATGGTGAATGTACATCGCCAGACGATCACCGTCACAGATGATTTCGACCCAGATGCGACGACTGAAGTTACCGTTGCGCTAAATACTGAACCTGTTGATCAGTCTGGATCCAGTGATCCTGCTGAAACCATCGATCCGGATGAGAACGCCGGTTCGGCCACGCACGTTGATCCTGCGAACCCGGCGGATCCGACAGATCCTGTTGGTGTAGAGGGCTCGGCGGCAGAAGATGGGTTGCTGTCAGATGGTGAATCTGTGACCGGAAGTGAATCGGCGCTCGAAGATGACGCTGAACCAGTAGGCGCTGAGGGCGCAGGCGAGACTGACGCACCTGCCTCTGAAGAGGGTAATGCACAAGGTGTTGATTTCCTAGGTGGTGATTCTCATGACGATGGCGCTCAGCCCCTTCACGCTGGAGGTGATAATGAGGAAGCTGCCGGAGGCTCTAGCGGGCAGGGTTCTAGCTCGCAAGGTTCTAGCTCGCAGAGCGAACCTACACTGGCGTCGGGCAAGCGTTATCTCCTCGACGCTGGGCATGTGGATCTGGCTGCTGAGCTCGTCGATGGCGAACTCGATCTTCGCGTCAAAGACGATACGGGTGCTGTGAGTAAAACCACTACCAGGCACTTGCCGCACGAGGTGGCGTTCGGCGTGCGCGACCACGCACGCGAAATCAACACCGATAAACGAATAGCCCAAGGTTTCGGATTCTTCGGGGATGCCGGCTCGCCTGTGTATGTTTTACCGGAGGCGGAGAAACGGGGCTTGATTTGGCCGGGATACTCAACTGAGTTCCTCACGGGGAGCGTTGATCCTGAATCGCTTGCGCTTAACGTGGCCGTGCTCGATGGCCCTGGAGATGTGAAGCTGTATCAAACTCACCTTGGGCGCCCAACGGTGTTGTTTGATAGCGCAGAATCTGATGAATCTGCCATTCAGGTTCCGGGGTTTGTGCATGTTCACACCGGCTGGGCGTTCACCGAGCCTGGCCGCTATGAAGTGATTGTGTACTACACGGCACGAAACCCGCAGGGTGAAGTGCTGCCGAGCGTCGAGCGCTCAGTGACGTTCCTCGTAGGAGATGCTGCGATCGCAAGTGCTTCTGATGTGCTGACGGCGGACGCCCTCAGCTCAGGGGTTGGCAGTGCATCGTCTCAGGGCTCGCCATCATCGAGCGATTCTCAAGGCCCTGGCGCGTCTGATCCAGAAGCAAGCGCCCAGCCAGATGGAAGTTCCCAGCCAGATGGCGGCTCCCAGGCAAGTGATGGCTCTCAGTCAGAGCCAGTTCCGGCTGAGCCAATAAGCGAAACCCCTGCTGTAAGCGGTTCAGACAATGCGGGCAGTGCAGAGGCTGCAGAAGGCGCACAGGTCACAGACGGCAGGCACCACTTAGAAGATGCTGCAACGCATCCTGAAGCCAGTATTGTGTCGGTTCCTGATGGCCCAGCTGCAGCCGATGCTGACGGAACTCCGGGGGCAACGTCGTCATCCAGCACCGGTAATGCCCAGCCGCACGGGAATCTCGTACTAGATCACGGTCACGCTGACATCTTTAATGTGTCGTTGACGGGCGGAAAACTACATCTGAATCTTAAGGAAGACGTGACGGGCGCGCACGTACCGCATGATCCTGAGAACGTCACGCTCGTGGTCAAGCGTAAAGCGCTCATGAAATTACCTGCGGGATATCCTGGCGAGCCGCGCGCTTATGTGTTGCCTCTTAATCAAGACCAAAAATTGCTGTGGCCAGGATGGAACACACTAGAGACGCAGGCGCAGAAGCTGGGTACGGTGGACATTGAAGTGACGAAGGTTCACGGCCCAGGTGAGGTGCATTTATTTAGCCAGGATTTCGTTGGCAACCCACAGCCCCTCCTGCGTGAGGGTACGAAGCTTCCGGGCATCATAACAGTGCCAGAGCCTGCGCATGTTCATGCGTATTGGGTGTTTACGAAGCCGGGCACTTACACCATGGAGGTCAAAGCTCGCGCGGTGAAAGGCGGCGCAAAGCTTGAGAGCGATACGCGTGTGTATACGTGGGTGGTTGAAGACGGCAATTCAGGTGCGCAAGCTTCTGACGATGATGGTGCGAGTACAACCCTAGGTGTAAATGCAGGTGCAGTCACAAGCGGTGCTAGCCAAGACGACGGGTTGGGCGCAGGCTCGCCTGGATCGCACACAGGCTCAGATGCCCTACACACAGCGTCGGTCACACCGTCGCTGGGGAGTAACGTTACGGCGTCGTCACACCAAACAAATACCGCGGCGCAACCCAGCCAAACGAACACTACACCGCAACCTAACCAAACGGGCGGTGCTCCTCTAGCGCTCACCCGGGGGCATGTGGATGCGTTCTTCCTCAATCCCGCTCGCGGGGGTCTGGAACTCCTAGTTCGTGAGGACGTCACAGGCTCTGGGGTATTGCATCGCCCAGAAGATGTGCGTTTCCTCGTGGGTGACGGCGCGAAGATCACCGTGCCCGCTGGTTTGCCGCACGGCGGAAAACCAGGCTGGGTGCTGCCAATGATTCAAAACCCGCAACTGTTGTGGCCGGGTTGGAGCACGGAGCGTATCACGGGGAGTGCCGACTTTTCGGTGAGTGTGTCAGGTCCTGGGCAAGTCTTCGTTTTCACCACTGGTCTTGGCGGAAAACCGATGAGCGTGCTGCGCGGCGGCGGGTTCGCACTGCCGGGAACGATCCACGTGCCTGCGCCCTCGCATGTGCACGCGAACTGGGTGTTCACCCAGCCTGGGATCTACACTTTCTCGGTGCGTGGGAGTGCGCAGGGGCAGACGACCCGCACTGCCACCTACACGTTCGCAGTGGGAAACAAGGCCGCGACCCAAGCCTCTCTCGGCGCGAAAGTTGCTGGCGGCACGCTCGCAGGATCGGGTGGCATGAGCGGCGCTGGAGCGACGATCGCCTCACTGTTTGGTGGCAGGGGAGACAACGACACTGCAGTGACCACCGACCCCACAGGCGCGGTTGCGCTGAACAGCGAACCTGTGATGTCGGGCGTGTGCGCTGTTGCAGGTGAGAGTGAGGGATTGCCTGCTTCGCTCGCTCGGGAGGGTCACTTTGATCTCGGTCCGCAGCTTATTGATGGCAAACTCGTGGCGATGATTCGTGACGATCGTGTCCAGCCTGCGCATTGGCTCAATTCAGGAGACCTCGCATTCGGCTTAGGTGAGGAAGCACGTGCGCCTGCTCCCGAGGAACTAGGGTTTCTTACCGAGCCGGGTTCAAACGTGTGGATGATCTCCTCGGTTCAACAACCTGGAGTGCCCTGGCTCGGGGAGACGAGCCAACATGAGTCGATCGTTACAGGAACTGCCGGCGAGGTTCGCACAACGATCACAGGGATCCAAGGCCCAGGCCAGGTGGCTCACTTCTTGCCCACTGCTCTCGGCTCTGGAATTGGGACCATGCTGTTTTCTACTGTGGATGGGCCAAGTAGCTACGTGATTCCAGCCAATACACATATGCACGGCACATGGGTGTTTACTGCTCCTGGCGAATATGTGATCTCCTATCAGCATCAAGTCAGTGACAAGTCGGCCAACACTCTCACTAGCGATGGGCATCTAACCGTTGTGGTAGGAGCGTGTGATCCTGCGAGTTTGGCACCGGCTGCGGCTGATACACAGGCATCGAAGGCTGGGCTGGCAGCGTCACATTTCGGTGACGTGGATGGCCGTGGGTTTGATGTTGCATGGTGGATCCAAACAGCGCTGCTGTGCGCCGTTTTAGTGACGAACGTTGTGGTGCTTGTTCGCTGGGCGCAGCGCCGTCGCACGGGCGGGGAAGCCCTCGCCGGTGGTGCAGTAGCATGAAACGCGCGACCTCTAGGAGAGCGCGCTGGGTAATGGTTGCGCCAGCGTTTGTGACTCTCGCGGTAGTGTTGACGAGTTGTTCAGCAGGAATAGGATTACCAGGTGCACGCTCAGCTAGTCTGCCGGTACCGGGAGTTGGTCCATATTCTGATGAACGCCCAGTGCGAGTGGTCACAACCACGCCGTTACTTGCCGATATAGTGAAAAACATCGGCGCAGGGCGCGTGGACGTTCGCTCCATCGTGCCAGTAGGAGCAGATCCACACGCCTACGAGCCGAGTCTTCGCGACATCCGCGATATCGCGTATGCGGATCTGGCTGTGTCGAACTATCTCATGCTCGAAGAGCATTCGCAGATCACAGCGATTGATTCCACGATCGGTGAGCACGTGCGTCACGTCTCGGTGGCTGAAGGGGCAACCCGTTACGGCGCGCAGGTTATCACGCTGAGCGAGAATAGTGCATTAGACACGACGTGGCTTGGGCTTAGAGTAAGCGGTAGCGGCGCGAACCGCTCCGAAGGTGTACATATTATCCCTAGGGCCATGACAGGTCCAGGCAAGCTGAGCGCCTATATTACTGAAACGTTCGGCAACCCGTCCGTGTATGTTAACTCCGCCGATGGTTTCGACGGTGACGCATTCGAACTGCCCGCAGATGCTCATACGCATATGTCGTGGGCGTTTACACGTGCCGGAGTCTACACGCTCGATCTAGAAGCCCACACCACTGGGGAATCTGGGGAAGAGCCTCGCAATCTCGGCTCAACTCGCGTGTATTTCGCCGTTGGCGTTGACCCTCAGGAGGCAGTGGAGCAGCTTGAAGACTCACGCCTAGGTAGCGACGCAACACGCACGGGTATCGACACAAACGCTGCGCCGAATAGCAGCAAGCCGACTAGTACCGAGCCTATCACTGTGCTCAGCCATGAACATGCCGACATCACGGTAGACATAGCAGGCGGTTTCACGATGCATGTTGACAATGATGATGACCCTGGCGGCGTCAAAAACCTGGCGATGAATCGCGTGGTGGTAGAGGTTCCGTCTAAAGCGCTTCAGCCAGTGCCGGCGAGCCCGGAGTTTCGTTTCATTGAGCGGCCTGGCACGCAGGTGTATCAGCTTCCTCAGGCTGTGCTCGGGAGTCACATTCACGGCGAGATTGATCCGCATTTATGGATGGATGTTCGCAATGTGAAGGCCTATGCGCAGTTGCTTCGTGATGAACTTATTGCTCTCGATCCGCAAGGAGCAGGCGCGTATACCCGAGCCTGCGAGGAATACAGCCACGAGCTGGACGGCCTCGATGCCGAGGTGGGCGCAGTAATTGGCTTGATTCCCACGCCGATGCGCAAGATCGTCACTAGCTATGATTCCTTCGCTTATCTGGCACATGCCTATGGGATTCCGGTTGTGGGGTTGGTGGCGCCGAATCCTTCTGTTGAGCCGAGCGTTGCTGATCGTTCGAGATTGGTGACGACGTTGCGAAACCTTCGTCTCCCGGCTGTGTTCGCCTCGCCCACGGATATCCGTATGCGAACGCCGCTTGTGGAGATTGCAGAAGATGTGGGAGTGAAAGTGTGCCCACTGCTATCGGACGAGTTTACCGACGAGGTTCCCACATATATAGATCTTATGCGTTTCGATGCGCAGTCATTAAAGGAGTGTTTACGATGAATCAAAGCCAGAGCCGCAGCGAGACGGCTGCGCTGAGCACGTTGAAGCTGATGAAACTAGCGCGCTATTATAGGCGGGCTGATCGTAGACCAGTAGGAGGCTGCGGTGTGCGTAGGGTTATTGGTCGCTCGGGGAACGGCGTGGCGAGGGTCACGTCTGCCTCATCGGCTATATGCGGCGAACCTGTTGCGCGCGTGGGGTCGTCCCGATGCACAGGATCGGTTGTTCCCGTGCGCTCGTCTATGCGCGTCGGATTAACTGTGCATGTGGCATCGTCTCGCGCAACACCAGGTGCGATGGCAAGATCACTCATGGTGTCTGTAGTACTGGCGGCGATTATGCTCCTGGCGCCACCTGCCGCTGCGGCTGCGAGTGTATCTAGCCCTGCAGCTACAGTTGTTCATGGATCTCACTCTGTAGCTACTTCACTCGGAGCGCCTGCAGTATCTGGGATGGATGTGAAAGAGCTGGCACGGTCACAGGCATACGCTCATGTGCGCGCCGGGTCGCAGGTGCACACCCAGATGCAATTACGGATACAGGCGCGAGCGAACGTGCACCACGTCGCCGAAACGTCACTGCCCTTGCCAGTATTTCAAAACGACACCCTCACCCAAACCGTGGACGAATCAGAACAAGTAGTTCGCGGTGAGCCTGTATCGATCGGGGTGGGGCACATTGACCTTGGCCCAAAGATGGTAGATGGCAAATGGGAGCTGCTGATCCGTGACGACACTGTTCAGCCCGCCGTCTGGCGTGACCCGAGCGACGTCGTCATCCGGGTTGCAGATGCTTCGAAAATGACGGCTCCAACAGGGGAGAAATACGAGTTTCTCCCTACGCAAGCCGGGCAAGAAGTGTATGTTGTGCCTCAGGTTCAGGCGCCGAACGTCGTGTGGATCGGGTGGAATACGCAAGATCCGAAGATCGCAACGACCCTGGACCGGGGAGCAAATCTGCGGCTGCTCGGTATGGAGGGTGCCGGGGAGTTGACGCTGTTCGTGCAAGATGGCGCTTTCGGCGAACCGTTGCCGATGTGGGATTCACGCGTCAGCGAGCCACAAGACGTGTGGATGGAAGCCAATACGCATGTTCATGCCAATTGGGTGTTTACCCAGCCTGGCGTATATGCCGCAGCGATCGAGGTGCGTGGCAAAGACCGAGACCAGGTAGAGTATTCGGCGGCGGCCACCTTGCGTTTCGCAGTAGGAGACAGCGTGTCTGACGACGACGCTCGGCGTGGTTCAGAACCTGCCGTCACGCAAAGTGCTGCTCAGCAAGGCTCTGCACAGGACGGTTCTGGCAGTGGTGGTGCTGGAGACGTGAGTGCTGGGGATGGTGCAGAAAACGCCGCCAGGGACGGCGAGGGCGCACATGTGAGTGGCGCGCTGGCTGGTGTGCCTCGCTTCGTGATCTCGCCTGTGGGTCTTGTGCTGTGTTGTGGGCTCGTGGTGGTTGTGTGTAGTGCAGTGATCGGCTGTGCGGTGCGTGCGAAGAAGCGCAGTGCCCGGATGCGTGATGAAGCCTTGAAGAAGGCTAGGGCACGTGAGACTGCCTCGGAGGATGGCGGACGCGATGATGGCCACAGCGCGCATCACGCATCGTTACCTGAGCGTGAGCAGTCCCGGGATCGCGAGTTATCACGTGAGGACATTTCGTTACCGGCGGTAGGGGAGTTATGGGAGGAAGCGCCGTCGAGTAGTACCCAGATGCGCCCGGCGCTCCACGGCTCACAACGGGGGATCAGCGATGATAACTGAGCCATCGATGAGAGCCGCGTCACCTGTGAAGAATGCCGCACCGGCAACAACCGCAGCGCCCATGAATACGGCGGTACCTAGCACGCCGTCGTCTATGAACATGGGGGTACCGATGAATGTGACACTACCTAGCTCGACGAACGCGTCTGCGGCGACGGTCGCATCCATGATGACAAGTTCTCCTGCGACCACGATATTTCCTGCGATGACAGTGCCACCTGAGATAGTGCCGCCTGCTAGGGAATCGCTCGCAGTGCAGGGCACGCCGACATCGACAGGCAGCCTAACGCAGAGCGTGCTCGCCGGTAGACCGGGTACCGCACACGAGCAATACAATCCACACGATTTACATGATTCACACGGTTCGCACGGTCAACAAGATCCATGCGATCAAGACGATCCGTCAGTCGCGGTGACGAACCTGCACGTCTCGCTCGGCGGGCGTCATGTTCTTCATGAGATTGATTTCTCGCTGATGAGCGGTGAACTTGTGGGGCTTCTCGGCCCGAACGGCGCCGGGAAAACTACTCTTATGCGCGCCATCCTTGGCCTGATACCGATCGATTCGGGACGTATCGTGGTGGATGGTCGCTCAGATGTGAAAGCCCGGCGTACCGGTGTTGGCTATGTCCCTCAACGTCACGATGTGGATTGGGCTCTGCCGCTCACCGTGTATGACGCCGTCTTGAGTGGACGCGTGCGTACCAGACGCTGGGGGCGGGTGACTCGTCAAGATCACGAGTTATGTGCATCAGCACTTGGCCGCGTGCGTATGGCAAGTCTTGCACAGCGCCCGGTAGGAGAGCTCTCTGGAGGTCAACGCCAGCGGGTGCTGATCGCCCGGGCACTCGTCAAACAACCAGCTGTGCTCTTGCTTGACGAGCCGTTCACTGGGCTCGACATGCCCACCCAAGAGATCTTAATCGAGTTGTTTCGCAGCCTCGCGTGCGAAGGAGAAACTCTGCTGATGTCTACCCATGATCTTCCAAGCGCCCAAGCTACATGTGACCGCCTGATTTTGCTCCGTGAGCAGATATATGCTGACGGCAGCCCGCACGATCTACGTGATGCAGAGCCGTGGTCTGCCACGTTCCAAGTTCATCCAAATTCACCGTTGCTCGCCGGGCTTGGCCTGAGTGGTGCGGGCGTGCACGGCGTTGGAATGGCGCAAGAGCAGCTCAACCAAGATCGCTTAACGCAGGATCGTGTGAATCAAGTAGAGCAACATCATGTGGAGGGGGCGTCATGCTAAGCCCATGGGATTTCTTCGTCGATCTATGCAATCCACTGTTGAGTTTTCTGCCGCGTGCTCTGGTAGTGGCGGTGCTGTGCGCTGTGGTGTGTGCGGTGGTTGGCAGCCACGTGGTTCTGCGTGGCATGGCATTTCTGGGTGACGCCGTGGCTCACGCGGTATTTCCCGGCATTGCTGTGGCTTTCGTGATGGGTGGCTCGCTTCTCATCGGTGGTCTTGTTGCGGGATTAATCACGGCCGTCTTGATAGCCATACTGGCTCAGTTTCCGCGCGTCAGTGAACAAAACATCATCGGTTTTCTCATGACGGCTACCTTCGCAGCAGGTATCGTGATAATCTCGCGGGCTCCGGGCTACACGGGATCATTGACGTCGTTCCTCTTCGGCTCGATCGCAGGCGTGTCTCGAAGCGACGTGATCGTGTCGGTATGTGCATCTATTACGATCGTGGTGGTTGTGCTGGCTCTGACGCCGTACTTTATGGCGGTTGGTTTTGAACGTGAGACGGCGCGTGCCAATGGGCTTCCCGTGTTTCTTCTCGATCTGGTGCTATATCTGCTAGTGACGACGGCGGTGGTGCTCTCGGTGCGCTCCATCGGCAATATTCTCGTGCTCGCACTGCTCGTGACTCCTCCAGCTGCGGCGCGTTTACTCACCGAACGCATGGCTCCCATGATGATCACGGCTGGGGCTTTGGGTGCTGGTGCTGCACTCGTGGGCGTGTATTTGTCATGGTCGCTCGATCTTCCTGCTGGCGGCACGATTGTGCTGGTCAGTGCTGGGGAGTTTCTGCTCGCGTGGCTATTCGCTCCGCGCCACGGAGTGATTACACCACGCGTGATTCAGCGCCGAAGTGCTCTGCGTGAGCTACGGGCGGCTCAATAATCGGAGGGCTATCGCGAGCAGTGTGTGAGGCGCTGGGCTATCGTGAGCAGTGTGTGAGGCGCTGGGCTATCGTGAGAGGGCATCGGACGCAGTGGCATCGTGGGCTGGAAACCACGCGCAAGTGACCGTGAGTAGGGTATTGCACGCAAGAAAACCACGCGAATTCCTACCGCAGTAGGTCTTAGGCGACGCACATGTCAGGTGTGCTGCGAGTGCGGGCGGCGCCTCCTATGCATAACCAGCGTATAGGGCACATGTGCATACTATGATCTGGGCGAATAGCAACCACAGCGCGCTTAGTATTGTATGCTTGCTGTGCACACGCTTGATCTCTGCATAGTTATGCAGCGATCAAGCGCTCATCTTTCACTTCAACTGGCGTACGCAGCCGTAGCTTTCCTGTGTTGTTTAAGACGTACAGCTCTTGAGGACAAAAGGCACCTCTTCGGCATAAGGTTCTTCAGGGGCATAGGGTTCACTAGGCATAAGGCTAGCTCGCCATGAAAGGAGTAGCTCCATGGCAGCATTCCTCGGATCTATATCTGACGTCATATATACGTATATTTTGATTGCTCTGCTGATTCTCACCGGGTTGTGGTTCACGATCCGTACCGGAGCCTTGCAGTTCCGCAATTTCGGCACGATGGTGAAAATGATCTTCAGGTCACGTGAAGCATCCGATGGGGCGATTTCCTCCTTCCAAGCATTCGCAATAGGCATTGCCTCGCGCGTAGGCACCGGAAATATCGCGGGCGTAGCCCTTGCGATTGTAGCTGGTGGGCCGGGCGCAGTGTTTTGGATGTGGGTAGTAGCTCTCGTTGGTATGGCAACTGCATTCATCGAGGCAACGTTGGCGCAAATGTTTAAGATCCGTTGGCATGACGGCACGTTCCGTGGCGGCCCCGCGTTCTACATTGAGCGCGGCCTTGGCTCGCGTGCAGCAGGCGTCGCCTTCGCGCTGTTCCTCATCTTCTCCTTCGGTATCTCCTATGAGATGGTACAAGCTAACACGATCGCTACCACGCTTGATTCAACCTACGGTGTTTCTCCATGGGTGACTGCGGTTGTTCTCGTTGCGTTGACTGCACTTGTGGTATTTGGGGGATTGAAGCGTATCGCGCGAGTCACGGAATACATGGCGCCGATTATGGCAATCGTATATATCCTGATCGCTCTCGTGATTGTGGTGATGAACTACGATCAGATTCTGAGCATTTTCCAGCTCATCATTGCCTCGGCCTTTGGTCTCCAGCAAGGCGTTGCCGGTGTTGGTGGTGGAATCTTGGCAGCGATCCTCAACGGTTCACGTCGGGGATTGTTCTCCAACGAAGCTGGTGAAGGGTCGGCGCCAAACGCGGCATCAACGGCGCAGGTGTCGCATCCGGCGAAGCAGGGTTTCATCCAAGCAATGGGTGTATTCGTTGATACGATTCTCGTATGTTCGGCCACGGCCTTTATTATCTTGAACTCCATGGGTTCAGGCGTCTATGTGCCCGGCCAGGAGACGGATCTGACGGGCGCGGCACTCACCATTAACGCTGCGGCAAGTCAGCTCGGTGGCTGGATTTCGCCCGTGCTGGTGATTTTGATTCTGGTGTTCTGCTACTCGTCGATTATTGGCAACTTCGCATATGCGGAAGTCAACGTGGATTTCCTCTCGCGAGGCAAGATATCGTCGGAGAAACTGCTCGGAGTTATTGCGACCGCCTCGGTGTTTATCGGTGCCATCGCAGCGCTTAAGGCTGTATGGAATTTTGCTGACATCACCATGGCGGGCATGGCGTTGATCAACCTGGTTGCGATTCTCCTGCTCGGCAAATGGGCGTTGGGTGCTCTAAAAGATTACCGGGAAGATCCAGAGCGCCCATTCGTTGCCACTGGCAATAAGAACATGCCTGGCGAACTACCAACCGATATCTGGGTAGAGCGCGAGACTCCCAACGCATGAAGTAACGTCCACTGTGTAGAACTAGCCGCTCTTCGGGCCTATGTGCAGTATGTATAAAGCACAAAGCCCGAAGAACGGCTAGCCTTGCAGTGTTTCTGGTTCAGTGCTTCTTGTATAGGGTTTTCACTTGGTATACGGGATCAGATGTGACGCGCACATGAAGATTGCGGAAGATCTGTTCGTCTACCGAACCGAGAATCGTGGTGGTGTGTACCTCGCAATCACGAAGGTCGTGCAGATGATCAAGAGCGTGGCGTGCGTCGTCATTGTGAGCCGCAGAAACGGAGAGCGCAATAAGCACTTCGTCAGTATGCAAACGCGGGTTGTGCGAGCCAAGATGTTTCGTCTTGAGCGTTTGGATCGGCTCAATCGCTTCAGGCGCAAGCAGATCGATCTCTTTATCGATTCCGGCAAGATACTTCAACGCGTTAAGCAACATCGCAGCAGAGTTACCTAGGAGCGCTGAGGTCTTGCCCATGATAATCGTGCCGTCGGGTAGTTCGAGTGCGCTGGCTGGTTGAGCCGTCGAACGGGCTAGTTCGCGAGCAGGACGCACGACTTTGCGATCCAAAGGAGAAATACCTGCTTTGGCCATAAGCAATGCAATCTGATCGGACATTTGTGGTTCGAGCTCTTTGCGCTTTTCTTCCACCCGGGCAGTAAACCAGCGTCGAATGATTTCTTGCTTACCGGCCTCCTGGCATACAGAATCATCGCTAATGCAGTACCCCGCCATATTGACGCCCATATCCGTCGGCGACTTATAGGGGCTTTCGCCAGCGAGACGCGTGAGCTGGGCTGCCAGGAGCGGGAACACCTCAACGTCGCGGTTGTAATTCACAGTCTGGGTGCCGTAGGCGGCGAGGTGGAACGGATCGATCATATTCACATCGTCGAGATCCGCTGTGGCCGCTTCGTAGGCGAGATTCACAGGGTGATCGAGTGGGAGGTTCCAGATCGGGAACGTTTCAAATTTCGCGTATCCGGCTTTTCCGCCACGGCGATACTCGTGATAAATCTGCGAAATACATGTAGCGAGTTTGCCTGAACCAGGCCCTGGCGCCGTCACGACGACCAAATCGCGCGTCGTCTCAGCAAATTCGTTCTTTCCCAGCCCGTCATCCGAGATAACATGATCAAGATCGGTAGGGTAGCCGGCAATGAGATAATGGCGTGATACGTTCAACCCGAGCTTTTGGAGCCGCGTGCGGAACACCTGCGCTGCGGAATTCTCGGGTTCTACGTGCGTCATGACCACGTGTTCAACAAGAAATCCGCGCTCGCGGTAGGCGTCGATCAGGCGTAAGACGTCGTCTTCATAGGTGATCCCTAAATCGCCGCGGATTTTGTTGCGCAGCAGATCTTGGGCGTTGAGTACGATAAGGATCTCCGTCTCATCGCGCAGCTCTTCGAGCATTGAGATTTTCAGATCAGGGCGAAAGCCGGGAAGTACCCGTGAGGCATGATAGTCGTCAAATAGTTTGCCGCCCATTTCGAGGTACAGCTTGCCACCTATTTGGGCTCGCCTCTCTTTGATGTGTTCAGATTGCGATTCGATGTAACGCTGTGCATCAAAACCAATACGCATACTCACGTAGCCTCCCAATACTAAACGGGGGAGGCCGGGTGCCGCCCTGAAC
>JALFZJ010000069.1 GCA_022783665.1 Arcanobacterium sp. | reverse complement strand
CCCGGGTCGCCCGGTGAAGGCGAGGAAGAAGGGCGTGAAGGGAGCGAAGAGCGTTGCTGCCTAGGCTAGCCCCTTGTCACACAAACTACCGAAGCCTCAAAAATAGCCATTATGCCTCCATAAGCCCTATAGCATTGGTTGGATATCCTGCCCGCCTCTGGGGTCGATCCATTATTGAGTTAGACTCCACGGTGCCCTTCTGACTAAGCGATATAAGAGCCTCACCGTAGCGAGATTCAAGGAGGTACTGTGCATGGGAAATATAGCCTCTGCCTTGGTTTAAGCCCTCAATCTTGCATAAAGAACTGTTGAGGGTTAGCGCCCTCCCCTGCCATCTTCGGGCAATAATCATGGCATCGCGCTGCTCAGCTTTTTTGTGCAAAATCTTTTCTTCACGCGCACTGAGCCTGACGCCCCCAAGAAAAATGGCATCAAAACCTTCGATTGCGGCGGCGACTACGTCAGCATTAAGAGGCTCTTGATCGCATACCACCACAATCTGTTCTAAAGACTCTGGACCAGAGTAGATGTAGCTCCAATTGAGCGTATCCATCCCAAGGAAAGCTACCCATTTGCCTGCTCGAACCAGTTGCCGCGCTATTAAAGCTGGCCATACGGGCGATTCCCCTATAGTTACTACCCCAGGAAGAGGTAATCCATAGGGTAAAACACCGTGAAGAGAGTCCTCGACTAGGATATTTGAATTAAAAGATCCCGAAATGCTCGAGGTGGAACGAAAAGAATCAGCCGCAGATGTAGCCGAATAAGGCACACCCGCCCCAGGGGAAGGCATCGAAGATGAGAAGCGCTTGACTCCGAGCTTATCTTCCACTGCCTGAAGTAAGGAGCGCACGTTATCAGCTCTGTGATCTACATATGCATGCAACGATTGTTCTACGCCTTGTGCCATACGAATTCCACCCTTTCGCGCTCATCGGAGTGCCCACTGAGCCCTGCCTGGCCGCTAAGCTCCTGGATACCGCTGAATTCCTGCATACCCTAGAGCTCCTGCACAGCAACCGAAGCCCGTATGCACCCACTGGCCGTATATATCCACTGAGCTTGAGCGCAAGCAGCAAGCCCTATGTAGGCACTAAACCTCTTCGTATTCAGAAAACCCTTGGTATTTAGCAAGCTACTCACGCAGCCGCCGCACATGCATATACCCCTAGCACGCCCAGCGGCATTCACATCACAGTTCATAGCATCAATACCTTATTCGAACATTTGTTCGAATCCAATACTAGACTAACCCTCACACAAAAATTTTTCGACGTTTACGGCGCCCCTAGTAGCCCGCTTCTCAGGCCTCACAGCACACTGCATTAGCGCAGATGATACGCACTTTTTAGCCCTATATTTCAGCTCTTTCCAACACTTCAACGGCAGCCAACTTCACATCACATACACGCATGAGTAGTCTAGGTAGAGTGTTGAATTTTGTTTTTCATGAGCCAAAAATTCCAGGAAACACCGGAAATGCAATTCGGCTTTCTGCCTGCACTGGCGCCCGCTTGCATCTTATTGAGCCACTCGCTTTTGATTTTTCTGACACTCACTTGAAGCGCGCCGGCCTCGACTATCATGATCTCGCAGACGTCGTCATCCATCCGTCATGGGAAGCAGCAAAAGATTATTTCGGCACAGAAGCCCGAATCTTTGCCTACACTTCACACACTACAAAAAACTACGCCGATATCTCCTACCAAGACGGCGACATTCTCTTATTCGGCACCGAACCTACTGGCCTACCAGACGAAGTACTCACCGATCCTCGCGTTACCATGCAGGTGCGCATCCCTATGCTCCCTTCACGCCGTTCGCTCAATTTAGCCAACTCGGCCGCGATCGTCGTCTATGAAGCCTGGCGTCAATTAAACTTCCCTGGAGCAGCTCCCATTTCTTAGGCACTACTTAGGCTCTGCTCCTTTTTAGCGCTACTTAAAAACTCTACTTCACTAAGCCCCTGCGAATAACGCATACCGCGCACATTAGCGGGTACATTCGCCCCACTAGCCTTTATACGTGTTTCACTCTCTCATAAGAGCGCGGAGCAGGCTCCGTAGCCATTTGCTTTTACGGCTTTCAAGATTCATGTGTGGAGGATAGATCTTATGCGCAGCAACAGCTCGCTCAATCTTTGGCACGTACAATTCGTAGGCGCCGCAAGCAATTGGGGAAATCTCAAATAGACACAGCGAACGAAGCGAATATCGATCGCACACAATATCAGGCACTCGAATACGCAGTATCAAACCGCCAGACGCGCACGCCCGCAAATCCTACACTGAGCACTCTGATCGGTTTATCCCAAGCGCTCGAATGCTCAATCGAAGATATTATCGGAGATGCCGTGCGCGACTACCAGTATGCGCAAAGCCACTTTTACGACGATAAATGAGGCTGTGCCCTATTTACTACGTGGCACAGACGGCGTCGAGGCACTCTCTGCTTCATCAGAAGCTCGCTGTGCTTCCCCTTTAGCCGACGCCAATGCGGAATTGACGTCCTCCAGCCGTGTAGCTGCAAGGGTTTCAGCCAAACGTTTGCTCCCACTGAAATCAACTTGGGCAGGTTCACCATCCTCATCGTTATTTCCCGTGAGCCCTTTTGTTACAGCATCCAGTGCTGAGGTGAGGTCTGCAGGAATAATCCACACCTTCGACGAGCTCGAATTGGCAATCTGGGGCAAAGCCTTGAGGTATTCATACGAAAGCAATTTCGGATCGGCATTGCCACGATGAATCGCATCGAATACTTCCAAAATCGCCTGAGACTCGCCCTGCGCCTTCAAAATCATCGACTGCGCTTGGCCTTCTGCACGTAAAATCGCCGACTGTTTCTCACCTTCGGCAGTCAAAATTGCAGATTGCTTCACACCTTCAGCAGTCAATACAGCCGCACGCTTGTCTCGTTCGGCCTTCATCTGCTGCTCCATCGCGCTTTGCACAGTGGCCGGCGGATCGATTGCCTTAAGCTCCACGCGGCTTACGCGAATACCCCATCGGCCGGTTGCCTCATCGAGCACACCACGCAGTTGCGAATTGATCTGATCGCGCCCGGTGAGAGCCTGCTCCATATCCATCGAACCAATAATATTACGCAGCGTCGTCACTGCAAGCTGTTCGATAGCGCTCATCGGATCAGCAATCTCATACGTGGCAGCTTCAGGTTGCGTCACCTGGAAATAGATCACCGTATCGATATTGACGACGATATTATCCGATGTAATCACCGGCTGAGGCGGGAAGGGAACCACTTGCTCACGCATATCGATACGCTGGCGCACAGTATCGATCACCGGAATGAGCACATGCAGTCCTGGAGTGAGCGTCTTATGGTATTTCCCGAGCCGTTCGATGATCACGGTATAGCCCTGATGCACCTGCAAAACTGCACGCGCAACCGCCACAATCACAAGTACTATAAGCACACCGAGTATGACGAGTAGTGTGATACTTCCTGCCGCTGCTGTATTCATGTGTATTACGTCCTTCCCTATGCGCTTGCACGCCTCCAGCACTTACTTGCTATTATCGCCGCACTACCCTTCTACGGGTACACCGCCTATACGCGCTACATCTGCGTAGCGGGCTCAGCTAATCCCACCCTCTGAACTACAACCGTCACGCCTTCAACACGATTGATGACGACGTTCTCCCCTGCTGGAATTGAGCCGCTTTGCGTCTTGGCGCTCCATTCTTCCCCGCCGATAGTCACGCGCCCACTACTTTCAGTAATCTGCGTCAAAGCGCGCCCACCTTTGCCAGCAAGAGCATATACGTTGGAGGGGATATCTCGTTTAGGCTCAAGGTGACGTTTGATAACCGGCCGCACAAATAGCAAGAGAACGAGTGCCACGATGGCAAAACCAAGTACCTGGGCGATAAGAGAATCTGTTCCAAGCGAAATGAGGGCAGCTACCAGCGCTCCCCCGGCCAACATAATGAATGTGAAGTCCACCGTCACAAGCTCAATGATGAGCAATACGACTGCGATTACTCCCCAAATAGCCCAGGCCATAGATTCTCCGTTCCTCACCGCACCCGCTACATTGTGCTTTCCGATTTATACAAGTATAGCTGAGGCGGAGCTCCGGCTTGGCGGCAAGTGAAAACATTGAAATCGGCATCCGCACAGAAAGTTGCCCCCACCCGCGGATCATCGGATGAACACCGCCGCATACCGGGCACCGATGCGCCTCACCGCGCCCGAGCAGTAAAACGCCCGTCGTCGTAGCTTACATCTACGGGTGTATCGAAGAGCGCTGAGAGATTGTGCGAGGTGAGAACCTCTTCCAGGCGTCCAGAAGCAAATACCTGCCCGTCTTTCAGTAACAAGGCGTGCGTGAAACCTGCTGGAATCTCCTCCACATGGTGCGTGACGAGAATCAAAACGGGTGAGTAGATTCCCTCTGCAAGTTCTTGCAAAGAGCCAAGTAGACGCTCACGGCCACCAAGATCCAATCCTGATGCTGGCTCATCTAGTACAAGCACTTCGGGATTCGGCATCAGCGCACGCGCCACACCCACGCGTTTGCGTTCACCCGAAGAAAGCGTGGAATAAACCCTCTGCGCCAAATCGCCAACGCCTACCGATTCGAGAAGCACCAAAGCGCGAACGTCGTCTTGCGGATCGTATTCTTCGTTCCACGAGGCCGTTTTGCCATAGGCGGCAGTACGCACCACATCGAGTACTCTTTCTCCGGCTGGGATCTTCGATTCTAAGGCAGACGACGCCAACCCGACGAGCGCCCGCAACTGTGAAAGATCCACCTCGCCCAGTTTCTCTCCAATAATGGAAACCTCACCCGAAGTCGGATGCATGCGTCCGGAAATAAGCTGGATCAGCGTCGTCTTTCCGGCGCCGTTTGGGCCGAGCACCACCCAGCGTTCGCCTTCTTCGACGCTCCACTCGATATCGGTCAAAATCTCTTTGCCGTTTCGCCGAACGCTTACATTTCGTACGTCTACAACGTCGCCCATTTCCCTTGCCTCTACTTGCCTTTATTAGTGTGAGCCGTCAGTTTCGTTCTATCCGGCGCCCCTAATGGCGCCAGTTTTCCGCCGCGTCAAGCCTTGACTATGAGTCGAGCCTCGACCCGCAACGCGCCATCATCTGCTTGCAAGGATATCGCGATAGAACGCGATCGTCTTCTCACCAATCGCACTCCATGCAAAATGCTCTTCCGCGCGCTTACGCCCGGCCACACCCATTCTTCGTGCTTTATCGCGGTCTGCACACATATCGTCAAGTGCCGCAGCCAGATCCGCTTCAAATTGATCAGGATTCGTCGGCGTACCGCTACCATCATGCAACTGCTCAATAGGTACCAAAGTACCCGTAACGCCGTCATCGATCACATCAGGGATGCCGCCTGTTGCTGTCCCCACCACCGGCAACCCCACAGCCATCGCCTCAAGATTCACAATCCCTAGAGGTTCATATATTGAAGGCGTAACGAACACAGTAGAGCACGATTCGAGTTGCACGATGCGATCATGCGGAAGATGCTCTTCGATCCAGACGATGCCGCTACGCTCGGCCTGTAAAGAGCTGACGAGCTCACGCGTTTCCTTCGCTATCTCGGGTGTATCGGGCGCCCCAGCACACAAAATCACCTGCACTTGCGGATCCACCCGCCGCAATGCACGAAGCAATCCCGGCACGCCTTTCTGCCGTGTGATACGTCCAACGAAGATGATCGTGGGCTTATCTGGGTCTAGGCCATAACTAGCAAAATACTGCCGAGCTGCATCCCGTTCATTATCGTTGGCTGGTGCACGCCAATCATCAAGGTCAATTCCATTATGAATCACGCGTACTTTTGATGGATCCACCGACGGATAAGCAGCAAGAATATCCTCACGCATCGCATGCGACACAGCTACAATCCCCGCAGCCGACTCATACGCCGTCTTCTCGATCCACAGCGACACATCGTATCCGCCGCCCAGCTGCTCGCGTTTCCATGGGCGCAGCGGCTCAAGTGAATGAGCGGAGATCACGTGCGGTATTCCATAGAGCATTGCGGCAATATGACCAGCCATATTGGCATACCAGGTATGCGAATGCACAATATCGGCGTCTTCAACCGTGGCAGCCATCTGAAGATCTACACCAAGAGTTTTAAGAGCGGAGTTCGCGCCATCGAGTTCAGCCAGATAGTTGTACCCGTGAAGCGAAATCCCATCCATTACCGGTTCTTCTCGCGGCCCATCAAAAGCATGCACATGCACCTCTTCGTGCAGCTTCAGTACTCGGGCGAGTTCAGTTACATGGACGCCAGCACCACCATACACATGTGGGGGAAACTCTCGGGTGAGAAGGTCAATACGCATCGTTACTCGATCTTTCTGCTGTTGCTTGTGCCCTGAGGCGAGGGCGAAACCGCCGTCATTGCGGTATCCACTATTATATTTTATCTCAGCAAGAGGGAAACTTCTTTGAAACCCTGCGCAGCCTGAAGCATTCAAGATAGCATGAAGATATGGCTTCGAAATCCAAAGTACTTGCAATTGTTTTGGCTGGCGGTGAAGGCAAACGCCTCATGCCGCTGACGAAAGATCGCGCAAAACCAGCAGTTCCTTTCGGTGGGATCTACCGTCTGATTGATTTCGCATTATCGAATATTGTGAACTCTGGATATTTGCACGTGATCGTGCTGACACAGTATAAGTCCCACTCGCTCGACCGCCACATTTCCCAAACCTGGCGCATGTCGAATCTGTTGGGAAACTATGTGGCACCCGTGCCAGCACAACAGCGCCTTGGCAAGAATTGGTACCTTGGTTCAGCAGACGCCGTGTATCAGTCGCTTAACATCCTCTACGATGAGCGCCCTGATTATGTTGTGATTACCGGAGCCGACAATATCTACCGCATGGACTTTTCCCAAATGCTTGAACAGCATATTGACGAAGGCGTCGATTTGACTGTGGCAGGTATTCGCCAGCCAAAGAGCATGTCGTCGTCATTCGGCGTCATCGATACGGATCCAGCTAATCCAAAGCGGGTTCGCCAGTTCCTTGAAAAGCCCACCGAAGTCGAAGGTCTAACTGATTCACCTGATGAGATTCTCGCGTCGATGGGCAACTACATCTTCTCCACCAGGGCTCTTGTTGATGCCCTGCATGAAGACGCCGAAAACCTCGGTTCCAAACACGATATGGGCGGAGACATTGTGCCTGGCTTTGCGGATAAAGGCACATGCGGCGTCTACGATTTCACATTTAACGATGTGCCTGGCTCAACTGATCGCGATCGCAACTATTGGCGTGACGTCGGCACGATCGATTCTTTTTTCGAAGCCAATACTGATCTTATCGCCGTCAACCCAATATTCAATCTGTACAACGAAAAGTGGCCGCTGTTCACCGGCTACACAGGGTTGCCGCCTGCCAAGTTCGTCTACGGCCACCACGAACGCCTCGGCCATGCGCTGGATTCAATTATTTCTCCGGGCGTTATCGTATCTGGCGGTGAAGTGATCGGCTCCGTGCTCTCACCCCATGTACGCGTGAACTCGTGGTCGTCAGTCCGTGATTCAGTGTTGATGGATCACGTCAATGTTGGGCGCAATGCCACTGTTGTGCGCGCGATTCTTGATAAGTACGTGCAGGTGGAAGAAGGCGCACAGATCGGCATCGATCATGATCATGATCGTGAACGCGGATTTATCGTGTCAGACGGCGGTATCGTCGTAGTCCCCAAGGGCGCGAAAGTTACGAGGTAGTATGTGGCGCAGGCTTCATATATCTGCGAACTCGTTTGAAGACTACGGCTATCCGGTACGGGTTTCGGTAGTCACGTACTGGCCGAAGATGCCTGAGGTTATTGATTTCATTATCGAAACAAGTGAGCGCTTGGGTCTCAAACTACACACACATCATCGCCTGCGCACGCGCCCCGGCATTAAGGCACATACCTTCCTCTTTGAGCGCGATGAAATGCCGCTGCGCGGTTTTAGGCCGAACGCTACGCCAGAATCACGCCACGATGAGCGCTATTTTCCGAATCGGTATTTGTTGGGCTCAGTACTTGCCGATGAGCTCTACAGGAGAACAATCCATCTGAGTGTAGACTACGCGGTAACCTTTGGCGATCTTGCCCTTTACGGCCCAAAACTAATCGTCACGGACGTCGATTCAACCCTCATCACCACAGAAGTCATCGAGATGATTGCTGCTGCGGCAGGCACCAAGGATCGAGTGCGCGAAATGACCTCTTCAGCTATGCGTGGAGAAGTAGATTTCGCGCAATCGCTGAAAGATCGCGTAGCCACCTTGCAGGGAGTGCCCACTGATGTTTTCACCCGAATCGCTGAAGAAATCACGTTTACAGATGGCGCACTCGCACTTATCAATACCGCTCATCGTCATGGCGCACGCTTTGGCGTCGTCTCAGGCGGATTTCATGAGGTGGTAGATATACTCGCGCGCGACGCACACATCGATTACGTCCTCGCCAATCGCCTCGA
>JALFZJ010000013.1 GCA_022783665.1 Arcanobacterium sp. | reverse complement strand
TGATTTCCAAGTATCAGATGAGGATGTAAACATCGGCATTTCTGTACGTGATGGAAACACCGAGCTCAAGAATCTTATTGATAAAGCCCTCAAGGGCAAGACGGCAGAAGATTTCGATGCCCAGATGGCCGAAGCCGTCAAGATCCAGCCGCTTTCCGAGTAAGGCTTGTAGAGATAAGTCAGCGGCTACCAACCTGAGTGAGTGATTCATCCATGCTTCTCGTTCTTTGGCAAGATATTCTCGCGCTCTTACGCGACTACGGGATGGTGTACCTGCGCGGTATCGCCTACACTCTCATCCTTGCTACCGTCGCTACGCTTCTCGGCTGCGTGATCGGTTTTATCTGCGGTATTTTGCAAACGATTCCGCATCCGAAATCTGATCCCTTGCTTAAACGTATCGTATTGGCGATTGTGCGCGCTCTCGTGCGAATCTACGTGGAAGTATTTCGCGGTACGCCAATGATTTTGCAGGCCGTCTTCATCTTCTACGGTTTACCGTATTTCACGAACAATGCGCTGCAGTTCCAAAACCTGTGGGTTGTCTCGATCATCGTCGTCTCGATTAACACAGGCGCCTATATCGCAGAGTCTGTTCGAGGAGGCATTTTCTCCGTCGATCCAGGGCAAACTGAAGGTGCCATCGCAATCGGAATGACGCACGTGCAGACGATGCTCTACGTCGTACTCCCCCAGGCATTGCGCAATATCTTGCCTCAGATCGGGAACAACTTCATTATCAACATCAAGGACACCTCCGTGATGTTCATTATCGGCTTCGCTGAGTTCTTCTCGGTTCACAAGATGGTTTCAGGCGCGATCTTCAAGTATTTCCCCTCGGCAACGATCGAGATGGTGGGATACTTGACGCTTACGCTTGCGTCGTCATTCATCTTGCGAAAACTCGAGAAGAAGATGGACGGCGATACCGATTACGAGTTGCTTTCTGGAGATCAGCTTGTGCTGACGGCGGGAAACTACACCTATCGTAAGCCAAAAGTCGCGCCTACGAAGCCTTATGCGCCAATGCCCTCCGCATCGCAGGAATCACTGGGAGCGAATACATCTACTGCTACAGTTACGTTTCCCCGAAGAACGTCGCCCGAAACGCCTCTCGCATCCGACGCAAAGGAGAGCACCGATGAGTGACGCAATTATCGAAGTAAAGCACCTGTCGAAGAGTTTCGGCTCGCATGAGGTACTTAAGGAGATCAATTTCGAGGTGCGCGCCGGTGACGTCACCTCGATCATCGGAGCATCGGGTTCAGGCAAGTCTACTTTGCTCCGGTGTATCAATATGCTCGAAACGGCGTCGAGCGGCGAGATTCTTTTTCACGGCAAAGAGATTCGTGGCCACGGCGTGAGTGCCTCGGCCTACCGCTCCAAAGTGGGCATGGTTTTTCAAAGCTTCAACTTGTTCAACAATATGACGCTCCTAGAAAACTGCATGATCGGGCAGGAAAAGGTGCTTGGCCGTAAAGCCGACGAGGCCAAAGAAAGGGCTATTCACTATCTCGACAAGGTGGGTATGCTCCCCTATATGAACGCCAAACCTCGCCAGATCTCCGGCGGCCAAAAGCAGCGCGTGGCAATCTCTCGGGCGCTTGCCATGGATCCCGAAGTGCTACTGTTTGACGAACCCACCTCTGCACTCGACCCCGAGATGGTAGGTGAGGTAATTGCTGTGATGAAGCAGCTCGCCCATGAGGGGATGACGATGCTCGTCGTCACGCACGAAATGCAGTTCGCACGCACAGTATCGAAGAACGTCGTCTTCATGGCAGACGGCGTGATCGCAGAAGAAGGTGAGCCCGAGCAGATTTTCGCTCACCCGCGTGAGCAACGCACGCGCGAATTCCTCGCCCGCTACCTCTAGCAGCTCCCGCCGTCGGATTGACGACCACACGTGTACGCCGTTCGCACCCTTCGTACCGTGCGTGCCGTCCGCGTCTCTGGGGATCCAAGCTCTAGTGGACCGGTGGGGGCGCCCCTCCACGCATTGACTGTCGTTCGCGATGCTACCGCACTCTTGCGCGGAGCCTCCCCCGTATGTCCGCCACGAGCTAGATCCACCTTCGACGCTTGGCGAGACTACATTGCCGAAGATACGGCACGATATCCGGATTCCCGCAGGTGCGGCGGCGAGTGCGCGGCTCAGTGCGCGCGGCCAAAGGCTTTCCAGCAACTCGTATGCCAATGACGCCGATCGCGTTGGCCGGCCTCTTTGCCGAACCATCCTTCTTCCGTCCACGCCACAATATGTGACTCCCCTGGTACGATCACTCCATTGCATCCTGGGCAGTAGTACACTTTGCGCGCACGGGGAATCCTCTGCACGATATACTCAAAGCCTCCTGGGCCGGTTTCGTAGGTGCGCCCTCCCATTAGCCCAGAGATATTGAGTGGATGTACGGTACGCGAGTACTTCTTAGATCGCCGCATACCATGCCCCCTCGCAGCGCCTCGACGCACTCATGGGGAGCGTCACGCCCGTGCTATAACGTCTGCCTCGGTACTACCAATAATTACGTTCAGGCCTTTGCTTTCACATCGCGCCCGCACAGGATCACTGATTTGTGAATCAGTGATCACACCCACGAACTCTTCCACAGGGCAGATCTTAGCAAAAGCTGAGGCTGAAAACTTCGTGGAATCCGCCACGGCGTAGCTCTTTCGCGCGATACCTACCAAAGCACGGTTCGCTACAGCTTCGCTCTCATTATCTGTGAACACGCCGTGATCGGGATCGAAAGCGCGCACTCCAAGAAACACTTTATCCACGCTGATGTGTGGATACATCAAAGAAGCCAGAGGGCCCACAAGCTCATAAGATCTTGCCCGCGCTACGCCGCCCGTCACCACTACCCGCACTTGGGGGCGGACCGCAAGATCAGTAGCGATATTCAGAGCATTGGTGACGACGGTAACGAGATCGTCCGCAAAAGGAAAATCTTCCGAAAGACGCCTGCCGAGCTCAGTTGCGATCGCGGTAGTAGTAGTACCACCGTTGAGAGCAATCACATCGCCGCGCTCGATCATATCTACAGCGGCGTGTGCAATTGCCTGCTTATGTTCGGTATTGCGCACAGCGCGGAAGCGCATAGGCACCTCGCCACTGCCTGGGTTTACCACCACGCCGCCGCGAATACGGCTCACAAGCTGCTGGCCTGAGAGGTAGTCAAGATCGCGACGAGCCGTGGCTGGAGATATGTTGAGTTGCGCAACGATATCGTCGATATACACGGTGCCATTAGACACCACGAGATCAAGCAGCGCAGCGAGACGTTCTTGCCGATTCATATCACTCCCTATATGGTCGGGCGCTTCGTACCGCAAACGTGGGCATGGAAACCCAGCAACCGATAACGAGCCTGCGATGAACGCTGCACTACTTTATCTCGATCCACTCACTTCCAAGTGGCGCAATATCGACTTCGTGGCGGTATCCATTTTCGCCTGTAATGACGCCGCGTTGCGCTTCCTTTGAGACGTTCGTAGCGAACAGTTTCGCCTGCTTAGGGAAGTAGGCAAGTTCGATTGCAGGGTTGTTGCTCACCCAGGAATCATCCCATTCGCCATCCTTACCAGCTGCCCAGAAGATTGCGCGGTGTAGCATACGGGAGTTACGGATCGAATAGGGCAAGCCTGAGAAGTACACAGACCGGCCTTTACCGAACTCGTGTGCAGCTGCAGCAATACCGCCATTTTCACGAGCGAGCTCTTGAGTGTTGGCATCGAACGCCCATACACCATTCATCCCTTCGCCAGTATCGAAAGGCACGTGATCATGGCTCTTGGCACCCTTATCACCGGAAGCATCCAGATCAGTGTTGATGAAATGCTCGGCTACAAGGTCTGAGTATTTGTCGCGCGAAAGGCCAAAATCAATCTCTTGATCCACACCGAGCACGTCCGCGAGCGCGAAGGTGACGCCGTGGCGTGCAGCGTATGCGTGATCAACAGAGGTTGGCTGCCCTACCCCGATCAGACCGCCGCCGTTCGCAACGAAGCTGCGCACCGCCGTCTGCACGTCGAGATCTTCCCACTCGTTACCACCGATGAATCCCGTGCCCATCGTGCCCGCGTTGATCACAACGTCTACCTCATCGAGAGCTCCGGAGCGCACGTCGTCAAAATCGATAAAACGCACATCGAATGGCAAGCCAGCAAGGGACTCAATCACGCCCTGATAGGAGTAAATCTCCCGATACCACAGCGCGTGCGCCACCATGTGGGTCTGCCACGTACGAAGCTTCCCCCACACGTTGAGGATAGCGACCGTAATCGGCGCATTCTGTGGGAGTGCCCCGCCTCCAAGTTCGTGAATGGAACGGAATTCGTTGACGATCTGTTCGATGCGGTCGATGAATTCAGGGAACTGCGTAGCAAGCGAAAGGTAGCCACCGTAACCGATACGATCGAGTGGATGGCGTGCGATTGCGCGCCGCGCCGTCACCCATGAATCCTCGGCTTCCCCAATGGGATCGCCTTCGGGATTGAACACATCCGGGAAGAAGTAGGGCAAGAAGCGCCCTTCAGTGTACTTCACCCCTGGAATATCGGAAATCATGCGGCATGTGCACGCATTGCCCACCGAGCCTACAACGGCGTCGAGCCCGATGCTCGGGAAATACTCGCCATACGGTTCGGTGCCGATCCAGTTGTCACCCAAGAACATCATCGCTTCGCGGCCGGCGTCATGCACCTGTGAAACGAGCGCACGAGCCTTTTCCGATACGCTGCGCGAGGTGAACTCCATCCAGTCACGGAAGTGCGGGTTCGGCACGCGGAATGGGGAGTTATAATAGCCCGCATCGATGAAATCTTCAGGCGTCAGAGCATAACCGTAGGTTTGCTCAAAATCCTCAAGTGCAGGCACAGATACCGCCGCAGAGTAGCCGAACCAGTCCACATACTTTTCCAGAGCCTGATCATTAAACACCAAGGTGAAGTGGTAAAAGAACGCCGTAAAGCGCACAACGTCTACCTCTGGGTGTTCGCCAAGCCACTCATCCAGAGCATGCTGCACGTGATCCCATGTTTCAGCATAGGAGGGATCGTAGGTTTTATCCTTGAGTTTATTGGGATTATCTGCCCAATTGTTCGTGAGGTAATTGTATATCTGCGTCGAATCCCAGATTTGGCGGGCCAAGAAATTCACTGTGTATACGTGCATCGCCTCGGGTTGAGAAATGGTGACGACGGCGCTTCCAGCTTCTTCGTCGAGCGGGCCAGAATTTGCCGCCTCACGTTCTTTATCTACGGGAATGGCTGGAGCTGCCGCCACGCTCCACTGATCCGGCGGCAGGGTTTCTCCGGTCGTGCGGTCAATCACTTGCCAATACTTTGTGAGATCGCAATCGAGCTCAGGAGCGAATTGCTGCGTGAAATACCCGCGCATCACGTTGATCTCGAGCGGATCAGAAGAAAACGCCGTCACTCGCTCACTCATCAAATACTGATGCACACGCTGGCCTGGATGGGAACGGCTCCACTCATGATCACCACGCGAGGGGAAATACGTAGAGTAGACCTTATCCACAAGTTCTTTGGCGATCTCGGGAAGCTCAGTGCCATCCGAATTGCGCACAGCATCTGGGCGAAGCCGAGCCACTAGTGCACGGATCTCGTCATCCATTCCCGTTTCAATGGGTAGCGTTAGGCGCCCCTCGCTCATAGTCACTCCTTGCGTCATAGCCTTGCTCTATCAGTCACAGCCACGCGTGTGGTGATTGTGCTGTACCTCAATCATACGTGCGACTGCGATTCATCTGGCGCTACTCACGGATGAGGTATACCCGATGAGCACAGTCTTGTGCATACTTATTGTGCCCTCTGTATGGGTTTCATCTTAGGACGTTTGAACGAAACGG
>JALFZJ010000059.1 GCA_022783665.1 Arcanobacterium sp. | reverse complement strand
CCCGTTATCACCCAAACAGCGCATCGCTCGAAGCTATATGGTAATGCAAGATGTACACCGCCAGCTTTTTAGCGATACCGTCTTAGGCGAGGTGATGCTCGGTCATCACCATATCCGAAAGGCTGATGGCGATCATGCCGGAGCGCCGCTGCCTCCAGGTGGGTTAAACGATTCAAGTCACTCGGTCGCTGGCTTCACTCCCCGCGTCGCAATGAACCTTCTCGCGCATTTCGATCTGGATGACGATGCTGATCGCCATCCGCTCTCGCTTTCTGGTGGCCAGAAACAACGTCTCGTTATTGCTGCTGCCACTGCGCTTGATCGCGATGTGTACGTCTTCGACGAGCCCTCTTCAGGGCTAGACTATGCGCGTCTGGTTGCCACGGCGCAGACTTTACGTTCTTTGGCTGAACAGGGAAAGGTTGTAGTGCTCATTACCCATGATTCTGAACTTCTTGAGCAATGCGCCGATCGCGTCATCGAGTTCAGCTCTTGCCGTAGGTCGTATTGAGCGATCTGCACACTTGTGGCAGGCTAATTGCAGACTTTAGCAGTTCGTATAAGTGCTCCGTAACTGCTTAATTGCACGCTTGTAGCACACCGTCTCAACACTCGTGGCGCGCCCCTCAACACTCGTGGCACGCCTCTCAACACTCGTGGCACGTCTTATGTGTAGACGAGCGACGTGCTTCATGCGCGAGTACACAGATGAGGGGCAGAGCCCTCATGACTCTGCCCCTCATACCGTAACGCTTTCACGATCAGTGTGCGCGCTGCTATTGCCTGTATATGCGATTTGCCTATACTAGCTTTTGCCCAAAATGGATCATTCGGCTGCTGACTCGCCAACGCGAACGCGCACGAAACCAGTTACGTTACCACCAGTTGCTTCCACAACTTGACCTACGCTCTGTTTCGGATCGCGTGCGTAGGCCTGATCCACAAGTACCACCTGCTTGTAGAACCCGTTGAGGCGGCCTTCTACGATCTTCGGCACAGCTTTTTCAGGCTTGCCTTCCGAAATCGTCAGTTCGGTGGCAATGCGGCGCTCATTTTCCACTACATCCTGTGGAATATCTTCCACATTGAGGTACTGGGGGCTCATAGCGGCGATATGCACGGCAACATCGTGTGCCACGCCTGCTGCCTTCTCGTCAGTAGCTACGAGCACGGCAACCTGCGGCGGAAGATCCGTAGCGGTGCGGTGCATATAAGCTTCTACATGCTCACCTTCGAGAACCTCCACGCGGCCAATCTGGAGCTTTTCGCCGATAACACCGGTGAAATTGTTCACGCGATCCGCAATCGTGCCGTCTGAGTGAGGAGCCGCAAGAGCTTCCTCAACGCTGTGGGCATCGTTAGCGACCACAGCATCGAGTACTTCCTGAGCGAAAGCGATGAACTTTTCATTCTTCGCAACGAAGTCCGTCTCGGAGTTTACCTCGACGATATATCCCTTCTTACCGTCTACGATGTGTGAAAGCACCAGACCATCAGAAGCCGTCCGGCCTTCACGTTTTGCAGCGGTCTTGAGGCCTTTGAGGCGCAAGATTTCTTCCGCTTTAGCAGCATCCCCACCAGCGTCAGTAAGAGCATTTTTGACGTCGAGCATGCCTGCGCCCGTCTTCTCGCGAAGCGCCTTAATATCGGCAAGAGTGTAATCTGCCATGTCTATTCCTTACGTATTACTTACGATTCAATTGCACACGCGCAGCGCACTGAGATAATCAGGCCTGCGTATCCTGTGCTTGAGCATCTGCGGTGCTTTCTGCCTGCGGAGCAGCTGGTTCCTCAGCCGCATTATCAGCCGCAGCTTCCTTCGCCGTCTCGCCGTTATCTTCACCGAGCAGCGTTTCGCGTTCCCATTCGGGCATTGGCTCATCTGCGGTATCGGTGCCAGCGTGGGCAGCGCTGCGTGCCACGAGACCTTCAGCTACGGCATCAGCCACAACGCGGGTGAGGAGCTCGATGGAACGAATCGCATCATCGTTGCCTGGAATTGCGTAATCCACAACGTCTGGGTCGCAATTCGTATCGAGGATTGCAACTACTGGAATGCCCAGTTTACGTGCTTCATCCACAGCGAGGTGCTCTTTGGGGGTGTCCACGATCCAAATAGCAGACGGCGTCTTTACCATATCGCGGATGCCACCGAGAGTACGATCGAGCTTTTCCTTCTCACGGCGCATCATCAAGAGTTCTTTCTTGGTGTGTCCTGAGCCTGCTACTTCATCAAAGTCAATGAGCTCGAGTTCCTTCAGGCGTTGAATGCGGCCATGTACGGTCTGGAAGTTGGTGAGCATACCACCGAGCCAGCGCTCATTGACGTATGGCATACCAACGCGCTCTGCCTGCTCTTTGATCGACTGCTGTGCCTGGCGCTTGGTGCCAACAAAAAGGATATTACCGCCGTGAGCTACCGTTTCTTTCACGAAGTCATACGTACGGTTAATGTCTTCGATCGTCTTTTCAAGATCGATGATGTAAATACCATTGCGGTCATTGAGGATGTAACGCTTCATCTTTGGGTTCCAGCGGCGTGTCTGGTGGCCAAAGTGAACACCAGCTTCAAGCAGCTGGCGCATAGTTACGACTGCCATAGAGGCGTCCTTTCTACAACTCATAGGGCTTTCCTATGAGGATCGGTTCCTGCCTGCGTACGTTTTCGCCACAAGCCCTGGTGTGCTCCGCTTAGTTACCGTTTCGCCGCACAACGAAAACGACCGAAACTAAACGACCCTCTCACGAGGCGAGGCACACGCGTATTCTGCTAAGCAAAGAGACGGCATATCGCACACTATCCCCTTCCCCAGCCTTTTTAGTGTAGCGAAGAGCCTGCAAGTTTCATAACCTCGCTGGGATAATGTGGTTGAACTCGCTGCTCTGTAGATGCCTGGAGCCGCGCCAAATATACCGCCTTACAAGGCCGCGAGTGCCACATTACTATCCACATCTCGCTGCACATGCCCGATTGCCCACAGCAGCGACCCTTCATGCACGCCAGCGGCATGAATCTTTCACACTTGGCTTATGAACATTTCATCTGACGCACACCAACACTTTCAGCCTCTAACCCGAGACAGGCGCAGGTCTCTCCTGGCGCATACGCGGCACCAGTCCGCAGCTCGATCTACGGCCCATCTCGTTCACCGCAGATGCCCGATGGGCCGAAAGGGCGCAATCGCCACAGTATTCGGTAGCATGTTTATCTTTTGCTCGATGAGTCTCGGCGCGCTGCCCACTGCTGCTGCCTCGCTCGCGGCTGCGCCTATTGCGGCACAATCATCGCTGCCCCACTATGCCTCCCCTACTGGAAATGACCCAATTGTTATCCGCAGATTCCATATGGGCGAAAACAACTGGAATCCTGGGCACCGAGGCATAGACATCGGCACAGTCGACGGCGATCCTATCTACGCATCATCGAGTGGAACAGTAGTATATGCCGGTGTGCTCAATGACCGCTCCGTTGTCTCCATCGAAGATGCGCGAGGAATTCGTACCACATACGAACCTGTGGATACGGAGCTTTCTGTGGGTGACGTCGTCTCTCAGGGAGAACTGATAGGGCATGTGACGGGTGCGCATTGTATCGTCGGGAGTTGTTTACATTTCGGCGCGAAGCGAGGATCCGATGGCTATATCAATCCTCTGTTGCTTCTTTATCCCGAGCGTATCGCGCTTCTGGCGTAAGGACTCCTCCTTGCACGCCATATTCGCGTCGAGGATCTGAACACAACGCTCCACGCACACAACGTGCGTCGAAAGCCACGGTCCACGAACGGATGCTAGAGACGCTTGCTCGCCTAGGCGCGCGGATGAGCCTGTTCGAACGCCACTCGGAGCCGTTCAGACGAGACATGCGTGTATCGCTGGGTGGTTTGGAGTGATGAGTGCCCAAGTACTTCTTGCACGGAGCGAAGATCGGCACCGCCGTCAAGAAGGTGTGTAGCTGCGGAATGGCGTAGATCGTGCGGCGAAATCTTGGGCACGCCGGCAAGAACTGTAAGCCTATCAAGAATAGTTCGCACTGTGCGCACGCCGAGGCGCCCTCCGTGTACTCCTAGAAAGAGTGCGTCGGCGCTGGTGCTTGTAGCTAAGTCGCTACGCACGTCAAGCCAGCGCATTACTGCATCATAAGCGGGTTTACCTACGGGAACGATACGCTCCTTATTCCCCTTACCTACAACCCGTACCGATGAGTCAGGTGAAATATCATCCATATTGAGCCCAACGCATTCACTCACGCGTATCCCGGAAGAATAAAGCAACTCAAGAATGGCTGAATTGCGCATATCTACGGGGGAACCGGAGTCCGCATGCGCTTTGGCGCAGTTGAGCAATGCGGCGGCCTGCTGTTGCGTCAATACCGTGGGAAGCTCATTATCAACTTTTGGCGATTTGAGACGCGCGGATGCGTTCCTTCGCGTGTATCCGTTACGCTGCAGCCATGTGCAGAAGTTTCGCACTGCTGCTGAGTGCCTCGCGAGGGATGCTCGTGCACCTTCGCGAGGATGTAGTGATGCGAGCCATGATCGAACGTCGGTAATCTCGAGTTCGTAGAGTGATTCCTTCGCTCCCTGAGCAGTGAGGGCATCTGACGGCGCAAAGAGGTGGCTGAGGAAAGACGCCGCTTCGCTCAAGTATGCCCGCACGGTATTGGGCGAATAGCCGCGCCGGCTCGTGAGTTCGTTTTCGTACTCTGCGAGCAAAGCATCTTGGAATGTCTGCACTGCGGGTTCAGCCATAGCCTCATTATATGCATGTACTCAACTACCAATGCTTGTGGGCACATAGCCCATCACCCACAGTTGCGGCGCTCTGTACCACTGGGGTTGCTAGCTCCGCTCTAATTCGTGCGAACTGCAATAGCGGGCTGAATACGAGTGGCGCGCAGGGCTGGATAAGCCGACGCAATCATCCCCACCGCGAATCCAAGTAGCGGCCCTAGGGCAATCCACAGCGGAGTTAATACGGCAGTCCATCCGCTCGCAATTGCCACACCGAGGATTACCCATGTGCCGATCGTGGAGCCTACCAACCCGCCGAGAAAGCCAATCAATCCACCCTCGAGCCAGAATACCGTGGCAACTTTCCATTTTGATGAGCCGAGCGCACGCCTCACCCCTATTTCTACCGTGCGAGCATTGACTGCAACCACCATCGAGTTCGCAATGAGCAATGCAGCTAGGACGATCAGAAAAGCTCCTATCCACGCCGCCTGGGCAGCCATTTGCGTCGCCACGCTCGATCGAGAGCCCTCCGCTGAGATTACCTGGGAGGCACTGAGGCTCTGGGGCGCTTGCGGCATGATCACCTGCCGTATCGTGCGCGCCACCTGTGATCCAGCGCCAGGGGAAGTGAGTACTGCCATCGTTGCCGTTGCATCCGATCCAGCAAGTTGAACCGCCATAGAATAAGGAATCACCACGCGACCTGCGTAAGCGTTATCGCCCGTGATAAAACCAGCGACCGAATACTCTTGGGACCCTACTACCAACGAGAGCCCTTGCGGCTCCATCGTAACGGGAATGCCTAGAGAGTTGGCAGCTCTTTCGCCTAGGAATGCGATGGGAAAAGAATCATCTAGCCATCGCTGCGATGCCCCGAGAGTACGCAGGCCGTTCGCACCTAAAACTCCAGAGGTCATCCCCACAACGTCCAAGTTCAGCGGAGTATCCGCCAACACAGCACGAGATATGGGAGCAGAACTCGAACCAAGCATGAGTTCGAGCCCCACATCATCTACCGTATCTATGGCTGCGACCTTGTCGATTGCATCGTCTGGCCACAAACGTACCTGTGCTGACGGCGTCTCACCTTGTGCCGCTGGAGCGCCCAGCGCCTCCGTGTGATCACGTTTCGATTCATCGCTCTCCTGTGCCAAACGCGAAGGGGCAGGTACAGCGGAGTTGATATATCCGGCGCTCAGTTCCACATTCACACGCCGAACTGTAGAAGCTGCTAGCTCTCCATCAATCTGGCGTGCAGAACTATTCGATATCCCAACCGACGCAACCAACGCACCGACGCTCAGAGCAACTGCAGCAATCAGCAAAACAGTTTTCGCTGGCTGTGATCGTAACTCAATAGCGACGTCAGTGAATGTATCACGTATCCAGAGCCATACGTTCCTATCCTTCATAGAGCTGCCCTCCACGCAGGTGGAGCACTCGATCCGCCCAAGCCGCTAGCCGCTCGTCATGCGTAATCACAATGACGCTCACCCCTTGTTCCACCTGCTCATCGAACAGGCGCAATACGGATTTTGCGTTATCCTCATCGAGATTCCCTGTAGGTTCATCAGCGAGCAGAAGTCTCGGCCGAGTGATGATTGCTCGAGCAATGGCGAGGCGTTGCTTTTCACCACCGGAGAGCAAGCGCGTTTGAGCGTTGATGCGCT
>JALFZJ010000034.1 GCA_022783665.1 Arcanobacterium sp. | reverse complement strand
GAATGATTTCGCGGTAAGGAGCGAGGTGAGGAATCGCCACGATTCATTCATATTCGCAAAGCTGATTCCTAGAGCATCATTAGGATCGATACCTTGGATTCTCAGCACAATAGCGAAAACCCAGATCACGGCGATCACAAGCACCGTACCCGGAATTATTGTCAGTGCTTTGCGCACTGCTTTCATTCTTCGATCCCTCCTCTACGTGCTGCAAACGGTAGATACACGCGCAGAGCCTCTCGCCATACTTGTGCGGTGTGGCCACCAGGCAACTCGCGATACTCAGATGCCATACCTGCCTGCGTGGCCAGCGAATTGAGGTGCGTTAACGCCTTGATGGCGCCGTCATCGCTTTCGCCTGCCACAAATACGCCGCTGATATTCGAAAAATCTGGCGCACTGCCTTGCCCCTGATTGTGGTTGTGAGCCGCATTGCTCAGGATGCTTGCCGGATCAATAGCGGCGAACGCTGATTCATCGCCATTAAAGAAGACGTCGAGTGTGTGCTGTTTAGTGCCTGACAGCGGCTCAGGCGCTCCAGAAAAATCGAGAAACGAGCCATACACATCGGGATGGTTCGTTACCACCTGGAATGCGCAGGTGCCGCCATAGGAAAGGCCGCCTATCGTCCATCTGTGTGTATCGCGGTCAACTCTAAATAGCTGCGAAAGCCCAGAGGGCACATCTTGAGTGAGCCAGGTTTGGATAGCTTTAGCAGGCTGATCGCCGCGCGGCGGAGCGTCTATGCACAAGGGGTTATCGTACCTTGAGCCAGTGGCATCTACGGAGACGACGATTGGGGCTCGCCCGGCATGGGTGCGCTGATAGTCGTCGAGGATAGTGGCAGCCCCGTACATATCGAACCACCACTTTGGGTCTCCTGGTACACCAGCTAGCAGCACCACTACCGGCAGCTTCGCCCCTTCCCAGTACGCGGGCGGGATATAAGCATAGGCTGGGCGGGCATGAAAACCGCTTGCCGTGGGCGGTATGTTTACCTCAACCAATGCGCCGGTACTCCGGCTCTCACCATCAGCCGTATCAATTGTTGGAGATGTGGTCTGCTTGGAAAACTGCGCGTAGCTCATTTCAGCCGCAGCAGGCTGTGCAGTAAATGACGCAGGCGTGGGATACAAAGCGTAGGCATAATTGGCGATGCCAAAGCTGCCCACGGCCGCCACAACAAGAGCGACGGCGCCACCCAGGCGCCGCTCCTTCGCACATAACAATGCCAGCAAAGCCATCGCCACCACGCCTATTGCGGGAAAAAGATACCACTCGAGTTCACTATCAAATGGCCGAAAGATGCGATTGTAGAGCACATACACCGCAGTAGCGAGGGCAATAGGCACCGCGATGAGGATTAATTTCACTCCAATCGCACGCTCTGAGATGATAATTGCGCGCGCGGCCATGCCCGCCCCTACAACGAGCAGAAGAGCCCATACCAGCGCTGCCCCAATCGAGAGTAGATCAAGTTCGCCGAGATTCTGGGCGAGCGTCTGCGGCTCGCCTAATAGGGCGGTGGTATTGCTGGGCATATACCCCATACTATCCGAGATGGGAGCGATTAAAGCGCCAAAAAATCCTCCTGGAATCGTATGCGCTGCGGCTTTGAAGCCCGCCCTACGCCGGAGCTGCGCTGCCTCCGCGCGGAGGCTTCTGATCGCTTGCCGCGTCATCGTCGTCTACAATCAGGCACCACCATTCGGCAAGATAAGAGCATCCCACCAGGAGGGCAGATCCACCCACAGCAAGCCACAGCCGCACAATCTGGCCATCGAAGAATGCGGTAGTACCGCTGTGTTTATAGGCTGCAATCATTGCAAGAACGATGCCTGTGAGGATAGCTCCCGTGCGCGATCCTGCTTGAGCAAGTAAGGCGATTCGAGCTGCGGTTAATGGGTTCATACTGCGTTTGCCCATCTGGTATCGGCGCACATTCCAGCCCTGCCACGCGACGAATACACCCACAAGGATTGGCATCACGAAGGCAACAAAAGGCACAATCGGGGGAGCATATCCACCCCGAAGCCAGATTTCCACCGCGAAGAAGGTAAGTGCGCCCGCAACAACGCACAGCAGCACCAGCAACCACCACGGCGTGAGCTGCAAACCTCCTTTGCCGCGCCCCTTCGGCATGCGGCTAGAATCATGCACCATCAGTCATGCTTTCCCGGTGAGCCTGAATCAGTATCTGATCCAGAATCGTCATCAAAATCCTCGGGCCGGATATCACCGAAGTCGAAATCGCTAGCACCGAAATGATCGGGATTCATAGGATCGAAGGGCATATCGAAGGTGCGCGAGTCGAAATGCTTGCCACCAGCACTGAAATGATCGGACACGTCGAAATCGTCGTCATATATCGGTAGATCGGGCACAATCCCCAAAGGCTCCAGGCGCTGATCCTTGACCCCCTTCAAAAGATCCTCCACTGGCACCCCGTCGAGGGTGGCATCTGGATCAGCGTCAAGCCACGGCTCGAGCACGAAACGCCGCTCCTTTGCTCGCGGATGAGGCACAGTGATCTCGGGATCGTTGAGGGTGAGGCCGTCAATACTGATCACGTCGAGATCGAGAGTGCGCGCTCCCCATCGCTCCAGACGCTCACGCCCATGCATATGCTCAAGCTCATGGAGCTGGTAGAGCAGCACCAGGGGTGCATCAAAACTAGTGCCTATGACTACCGCATTGACATAGTCCGGCTGCTTCGCCTGGCCTGGAGCGAGTACCGGCTCTGAACTGTACAATCCGGAAACCTCCGTGATATTCACGAACGCGCCCATCTCTACGATTGCTTCGCAAATATGAGCCACGGGATCTTCTAGGTTAGAGCCAAGCGCAATCACAACCTTATGTTGAGCCTGGCGCAATGCTGGCCCCATACGCACAGCCGTCACCGACACGTCGGCAAAATCGTGACTCATCGGAGCATTGGGTTTATGCACACTTACTTCCGCTGTGCGTGGGCCAAGAGTAAGCAGATCTTGTGCAATGCGATCAGCAAGAGTTTCGATAAGGTCTACATGTTCGCCTTGTACAATCTGCACTACGCGATCGGCCACATCGGCATAACTCACTGTGTGCTCGATGGAATCACTCGCAATCGCACGCGACGTCGGCACCTCAAGCACGACGTCTATCACAAAAAGCTGTGGCTCAGAATGTTCATGATCGAGCACGCCATGTGTACCCTCCACCTTCAAGCCGGTGAGCGTTATCGTATCAACAGTTTCATCCATCACCAGCTGCTACTCTCCCTTCGCTGAGTGCATATCTAGAAAGTCGATATGGTGGTTAGCATCGTGCGCATCACGGATTCCGCGCATATCTTGCCATTCGTCTACTGCCTGCCACAACCGTTCATGCACCGCGATAGCTGTGGCCGTGGCAGCCACGTTATGCACGCGCACAGCCCACACCCCGGCGTCTGCGAGCATAGCAGAAAGTACAGCGGTGGCGAGGTCACGCTCGGACGCAACGCTCGCCTGGCTCACCCCAGCGAGAAAACGCTTACGCGAAGGGCCGATAAGCACCCTGTGCCCCAAGTGAAGATACTCTTCCAAGCCACCTAAAGCATCCCAATCCTGATCCCCTACCTTGGCAAAACCGAGCCCAGGATCAAGAATGATACGTTCTGGTGAAATCCCTGCTGCCACTGCACTGCCGCGCGAGCGAAGCATTTCCTTGGTGAGCTCTGTGGCAACATGCTCACTATACACAGCCAAATCATTCATATTCGCAGCATTGCCACGTCCGTGCTGGAGGATGTAATCCACGTCTAAGGCGCTCACCACCTCGAACATCTGCGGATCGCCCTGGCCCCCAGTCACATCGTTGATGATCTTGGCACCAGCCTTCGCGGCTCGGCGTGCCGTTTCGCTGTGATACGTATCCACCGAGACCGTCACATGCGGCGAAAGCTCACTCACCACAGGCTCAATACGTGTCCACTCCTCATCGGGGCTCAAAGCAGTAGCACCTGGCCTCGTGGATTCACCGCCAATATCGAGGATGGAGGCGCCGGCCGCGATAAGGTCGCGGCCGTGCGCGATAGCGGCTTGCGGATCACTCCATTTTCCACCATCGGAGAATGAATCCGGAGTCACATTCACGATTCCCATTATTTCCATACGTTACTCCTCTGCGCCCAGTATTCCCGATCGATCTGAGTATCAGGCATCAGCAGCTGTTTCCTACGGGGTAAACTGCCCACAGCCTCGAAGTGATTAACGCGCCATGATAAGGCTCATTGCCTCACTTCGCGTGGCCTGATCACGCATGATGCCACGCACTGCAGATGTAACCGTTCTCGATCCTGGCTTGCGCACTCCGCGCATACTCATACACAAGTGCTCAGCCTCTACTACCACGATCACTCCGCGGGCATGGAGACGATCCACCAAGGCATCAGCGATTTGGGAAGTCAAGCGCTCTTGAACCTGAGGGCGCGCCGCATAGCCCTCAACGAGCCTCGCGAGCTTCGAAAGGCCAGTAACCCGCCCGTCGTCTCCCGGAATATACCCCACATGCGCTACGCCATGGAAAGGGAGAAGATGATGCTCACACATGGAATACATCTGAATATCGCGCACAAGCACCATTTCTTGATGTCCGATATCAAACACTTTATCGAGCACTTCCGAAGGGTCAGTGTGTAGGCCAGAGAACATCTCCCTATAAGCGCGCGCCACTCGATCAGGGGTGTCTTTCAAACCGTCACGCTCAGGGTCTTCGCCGATGGCCACGAGCAGGCTGCGCACCGCCTCGCGTACGCCCGCCTCATCGTATTCGCCTACAGCTACACGCTCATATTCACCCACAGTGCCATGAACAGATTCCTGCCACTCATTTCGTCCTTCGCTCACCTAATTCTCCTCACGCCAATACCGCTCCCGATCGAGTCCCGCCAGCCATCGAGCAAGCAGCGCGGCTCAGCACCCCCTGCATGAGCCAGCCTGCCCACGCCCTGCGTGGCAGTGTTACGTCTCTTGCTGTTCACCACGTTCATCGCCTGAGCCCGCAGGCTCACCAGCCGCCGTCTTTTCACTTGGCGTCGGGAAATCAACTGGTGGAAGATCCGATACCGGCCTACTCGGAGCGGAAAGCCACTGCTCGCGTGGCGGAGCCTTCACAATATCTGCGAAAAGCTCTTTGAGTTCAGCCTCAAGCACAGTCTCTTTTTCCAGCAGAAGCGCGGCCAAGGCATCGAGCACATGGCGATTATTATTAATAAGCTCCCATGCCTCCTGATTCGCCATCTCCATCAGCTGATGCACTTCGTCATCAATTACTTGTGCGAGCCCATCAGAATACTCGCGTTGGCCACCGCCACCCATACGAGTCATCGGGTCGGACTCATTCGGAGTCAGGCGCACAGCCCCCACACGCGAGCTCATGCCATATTCTGTAACCATCTTGCGGGCAATCTCAGTTGCCTTTTGGATATCATTCGATGCGCCTGTAGATGGATCATGGAACACGACCTCTTCAGCTATTCGCCCACCCATGGCATACACAAGCTGGTCTAACAGCTCATTGCGCGAGGTGGAGAACTTATCCTCCGTGGGCATCACCATCGTGTAACCAAGAGCCCTGCCACGAGGCAAAATCGTCACTTTCGTCACCGGATCGGTATAGTTCAGCGCTGCAGCCGCAATCGCATGGCCGCCCTCGTGGTATGCCGTCATGCGCTTTTCTTTCGCGTTCATCACGCGGGTTCTACGTTGCGGGCCGGCAATAACGCGGTCGATAGCTTCGTCAACGTCGTCTTCAGTGATGACCTCGTGTTTGCGCCGTGCTGCAAGCAGGGCTGCCTCGTTCAGCAGATTCGCCAAATCGGCACCTGAGAATCCGGGAGTTCGGCGCGCTATCGACGCAAGTTCCACGCCCTCGGCGAGTGGCTTTCCTTCAGCATGCACATGAAGAATCTTCTCACGCCCAGGCAGATCGGGCGCATCCACCGCAATCTGCCGATCGAAGCGGCCAGGGCGCAATAGCGCAGAATCAAGCACATCCGGGCGGTTCGTCGCGGCAATCACGATCACGTTTGTGCGATCGTCAAAACCATCCATTTCTACAAGGAGCTGGTTGAGGGTCTGCTCGCGTTCATCATTTCCTCCACCAATGCCAGAGCCTCGGTTGCGCCCAACGGCATCGATCTCGTCTACGAATACGATTGCCGGAGAGGCTTTCTTGGCTTTAGTAAACAGATCGCGTACACGTGAGGCACCCACGCCCACAAACATTTCAACGAACTCTGATGCTGAAATATGGAAGAAAGGTACGCCAGCCTCGCCTGCAACGGCTTTCGCAAGTAGCGTCTTACCCGTGCCCGGAGGCCCGTAGAGTAATACGCCACGCGGAATCTTCGCACCCATCTTATGGAACTTCTCGGGAGTATCTAAAAACTCCTTGATCTCGCGCAGCTCTTCCACAGCTTCATCCACGCCAGCCACATCCGCAAACGTCACATCTGGGCGGTCGGAATCGATGCCATCCTTTTTCACTTTCCCGAATTGCGTCATTCCACCCTGGAGCTTGGGAAACAGCCAGATGAACACTGCAATGAGCAAAAACATCGGCAGCAAAAGCTGTACCATCGTGCCGAGGAATGATTGCTGCGGAACCACCGAATTGTATCCGTTTTCCGAATCCGCATTAGCTACAAGGCGAGAAATCTGCTCTGCTTGAGGATCAATATATTGGAACTGCACCTTTTTGGTGGGAGTACCTTTTTTCCCTTCAAGATCGGTAGGCGTGTACTCCTGATCGAGCCACACCTGCACAATCTGCGAACCGTTCGTCACCTGCACGCGTTCGATCTTTTGAGTTTCGAGTACCGAGATCCCCTCCGACGTCTTTACCGCAGTAAATCCGCCAGGGTTAATCAGCCACACCGCAAAAATCGATCCGAGCAAAATGAACACTATCGCAGAGACGATACCCCGCCGGCGCAAACGCTTCTTTTCTTCTTCCGTCAGCTCGCGCATATTGTTGGGCAGATTCTTTCCGCCGCGATTGTTATCAACGCGCTTATTCACGTGTTCACCGTCTCCAAAACTCTTCAACGGAGCGCGAAAAGCATCATCACCAAATCCGGGTTTAGCCCCACCCTTGTTGCGGGTTTTGCGGCCTTTCCGGTTATAGTCGCGAAGCTGTTTCTTTCGCTTCGTACTTTCGTCTGCGCTCTGGCGCGAGTCTTTATCCGGTGCGTCCTCGAGCCGTGGATCGTGCTCGTTCGTCATCTATTTCTCTCCATACACTTGTGGCGCAAGAGTGGCGATAAAGGGCAAGTGGCGATAGTTTTCCGCGTAGTCAAGCCCGTATCCCACTACGAAAGCATCAGGAATATCGAAACCTACATAGTCAGGGTCGATATGCACTTTCTCAGCCGCTGGCTTGCGAAGAAAGGTGGCCACCTTAATACTCTTGGGGCGGCGTGACTCCAGATTCGCCTTAAGCCAAGAAAGAGTGAGCCCAGAATCAAGCACATCTTCCACAATCAGCACATGGCGATCTTTGATATCTTCGTTGAGATCTTTCAGAATGCGCACCACGCCGCTAGACTTCGTGCCCGCGCCGTATGACGACACTGCCATCCAATCCATCTGCACGGGGCGATGTATTTTGCGCGACAGATCAGCCATCACCATGATGGCGCCACGCAATACACCGACGAGCAGGATCTCTTCTCCAGCATAGTCGCGCGAAATCTCCTCGCCGAGCTCTTCCAAACGTTCGTTGATCTGCTCTTCAGAGATCAAAACGTCTAGAATATCCGACCCTGCATCTTCACGATTCATGCGCTCCTCCACAAGCATTTACTGACTCAAACGTCATCACATTGTTCACTCGCCGCACCCGCACTCCGGGCAGATCGAGGGCTAAGTTGTTATCGATGCCAATAACGAGCTTATCAAGAGCTGTAATGTGGCGGTAAACTAGCTCGCCATTTCTTCCGCCACAAGCCAAAAAGGCTTCTCTTAGCGCCCGCGAGCGCACAGCACGCGGATGGCTCGCAAGCGCCACGGTGCGCACATCAATATGCTCGCACGCGCCTCTTTCTCCAGCATGGATTTGGCGTAATCTCATTGCAGACGATGCCACCGCAGCATCGATCAAAGCCGCACGTGCCAGGGTGGTGAGAGTAGCGTCGTCATCTTGAAGCATTCGAGCCGTGCGGTTCAATGTATCGATCACGCCAGCGCCAAACACCTGCTGAAGGAGGGGGATGACGTCGTGCCGTACGGCGTTGCGCAGTAGCGGCATACCGTTTGCTTGGCGCCAGGTAGATTCTGGCTCGTTGGTGGGATCATCTACCCATGGGATGGAGAGTTCTATGCAGATTGTGCGGAGCTGTTCACGCCGCATGGCAAGCACAGGCCGGTACATCGCAACTTCTGGATGCATGGGAAGTGAACCGATGGCTGGCATCCCCGCAATCGAGCGGGCGCCAGATCCGCGCGATAGCCCCATCAGCACCGTTTCGGCCTGATCGTCGGCCGTGTGGCCAAGTAATACGGGCACTGCATTGCCGGTTCCCTTCGCGAGCGCCACAGCCACATGTGCTAGCGCCGCATATCGCCCACTACGTGCATCGCCCTCTGGCCCAAGGCTGGCACTCTCATAACGATCGTGGCTGAGATGCGCTATTCGCGCATCGATTCCAAGAGCTGTAAGCCACTGACTCACCTGCTCAGCTTCTTCAGCCGATTCTGGGCGTATCCCGTGATCGACGGTGAGTGAATGGAGAACAATGCCGGTTTTTCGCGCCGCAAACGCCGCACTTGCCGCGAGCGCCATGGAGTCTGATCCTCCAGAGACGGCCAAAAGCACATGCGAACCTTCCGGCAATTCTTCCAACACTTCGAGCAGTGCATGCCTTCCAGCGGTGACGGCGGGATGAGGTTGACCCACGAACGCCACCTACTCGCCCATCCGAGCAATCCACAACGCGGGCTGTTGCAGCTCTGCGGATGTGGGGAAATGGTGCTCACTTGCCCACACCTGGTTGAAGTACTCGATACCTTTGGCATCGACCACATCACGTATAAATCTTTCACCTCGGGTGTATTGGCGAGCCTTTTCCCCTAAACCGATATTCTGGGCAATCACGCGCCAGAGTCTGCCCGTATTCTTGCTGTGATCTGCCGCCGCTGTAATAATTCTGCGCCGTGAGGGCATGTGAGAGATCGGCACATGGTTCATCACATACTGCGCATGGCCTTCCAGCAGGCTCATCACTGCATTGAGGCGAGCAAACTCCTCAGAGTGCAACCCATCGAGATCACCAGCAAGCACCTCACTAAACATCTCAGGGATACGCTGCTCAAGCCACGGTGCGCTGTAATACTGAGCCGCATGGGTAAGCTCATGCATTGCCACCCACAGGCATACGTCTCGCCGATCAAGATTGTAGCGTTCGCGAAAAGCTGCGATATTCGGAGCAACGAGCACTAAACGCGGGCGTGATGCCCCTCCCTGCGTACCGCAGTTGCCAAAAAGATCGAATTGCCCCAGCACACGCGAGCTCACCGCGGCCAATACTGCCGCCGTCTCTACACGAAACAGACCACTAGAGAGGCCTTCAACAACCCCATTTACCTTGCGTATCAGCCAGTATCTGCCCGTATCATGATCGCCTGCCCCGCCTAGGCGCCTAGCTTCATCATCTGAATCCGCTTCAGCGCGATCCATCAAGGCTGTGATGAACTGCGCGGCCGCATGCGCCCAACCGGAACGATCCACCGCGAGCACTTCCACTTTGCGCACATCCTCACGTACCGCTTCTAGCTTCGAAATCGATGCCACAATATCCACAGCACGGCGCGCCTGCTCGTGAAGTTCGGCCACAACAGCAGCAGCATTACTACGTGAAATATCAGGGCTTGGGGCACCAAAGATTCGGGTGGCCTTAGCGGCAAGAGATACAACCATGCACCTATTCTACGCACCCCTTGTGCCGCGTACTCGATGTGGCGTCATGCCCAGGTCTCGTTACGCCGATTGTGCGTTATTGCGGCTAGGCATCGTAGCACTCACAGCTGTGAGCCATCAGTGCCGGGCTTGAGCTATCGGCACCAGGCTTTGTTCTATCGGGACTAGGCTTGGAGCCACCAGACGATTAACTGCGCGATATTGCCACAATGGTTTCGTCGATCGCCACAGGGATTGCAAACCCTTCATCCTCGGGATAGTCAGACACAATAATCGCAAACGCCAGCGGCCGCCCAGCATCGGTGTAGACGTAACCTGCCAATGACCGCACAGTGGAGAGCGAACCCGTCTTCGCCCATACCTGGCCTGCGAGTGGCGTATTCCAATATCGTTGAGTGAGCGTGCCATCCACCGTTGCCACCGGCAAACTAAACGGCAGGGACTCTAGGGCACAGACCTCTCCACTCGCCATGCACTGCCACGTATCGTGCAGGATCTTGGCAAGCAGTTGCGGGGCAATCCGATTATCCTCCGAAAGGCCAGAACCGTCACGGAGGATCAGCCCATCCACGGGCCAGCCCGCCTCCGTAAAGATATCTATAAAAGTGCCTTGGATGTTGTCGAACGTACTATCTGAGCCATGATGGATGGCCACAAGCCGTGCCAGTGTATCAGCCAACGTATTGTCCGACTCTTTCGACATCACTTCAAGAATCTGGCGAAGTGGCGCAGACTCTACGCGCGCAATCTCCTGGCTTTCATCGGGAGCCACGCCAACGCCGTCAAACGTGGCCGTGATTCCCTGCGTACTCAATGCCTCAGCAAATGTACGCCCGGCCACCCCTGCCGGATCTGGGGTGGGCATCGAATCGCTATTGTGTGAGCGATTGATAGCGATAGGTGACGCCTCCATCACCCACATGCGGTTCTCTTCCTTCACGCCGCTCGCATACGCGCCCCCACTAAACAGGCTCGTATCTACATGGACGGTAGCACTTGTGATTCCGGCGCTCTGCAAGCCTTGAGCTGCGGATTGGGCTAGAGTTGCCAAGCCCGCATATCCAACCGTGCTATTCGGATCGGATTCGCCTGCCCCGAGCAGCACATCTCCGCCGCCCACGAGGTAGAGATCCTCACCAGCGCGCTGCACAGTAGTAGGGAAGGTAGCGTCGGCACCGAGTTCAATCAGGCTTGCGGTTTCGGTGAGTATTTTGGTTACAGACGCCGGTTTGCTTGGGCGCCCTGGTGAGAGCGCGGCGAGCTGTTCGCCCGTTACGAGATCACGCACGTCGGCCGCCACAACGCCTGCGCGCACGCGTTCGTCATCACGCAGCGCCTCGAGTGCCGCAGTGATCGCTCCAGTATCGGGTAATGGTGCTAACTCGCCATTCTCAAGCGCAACACTGTCAGGTTGAGGATGCAACTCACGAACCGACGGGAACTGTTCGGGCTTGGGAATTCTCTCTTCAGCGGTGAGCACCCCTGGCACAATATCCCATGTGTCGAGCACTGAATACACGCCAAGCAAGGCCAATACTGAGGCAATCGTGATCTTCGTTTTCCGCACGTGTTTAATATTATCTGTATTTCGCTCGTCGTCACCCATTCGCACTGTTTCGACGGTAACCTAGTTGCATACAAGCTTTCATTCACGCGCGGCGCTAGAATTAAGCGCACGAATCTCGCCGTCAAGGAGGATCCCATGGAGTTCGACGTCACCATTGAAATTCCCAAGGGAAATCGCAACAAATACGAAGTAGATCACGTCACAGGCCGTATTCGGCTCGATCGTATGCTGTTTACATCCACACGGTACCCAGACGATTACGGCTTCATCGACGACACTCTCGGTGAAGACGGCGATCCGCTCGATGCGCTCGTCCTTCTTGAGGAGCCTACCTTCCCTGGCTGCGTGATCCGATGCCGCGCTCTGGGGATGTTCCGTATGTCGGATGAGTCGGGTGGCGACGATAAAGTACTATGCGTACCTGCGAGCGATCAGCGCGCATCATGGCGTACTGAGATAGACGACGTCTCTGAATTCCATCGTCTTGAAATCCAGCATTTCTTCGAGGTGTATAAGGATCTTGAACCTGGGAAATCAGTTGAAGGAGCCCACTGGGTGGGGCGTGAAGAGGCCGAAGCCGAAATTCGGGCATCCTATCAGCGCGCCAAGGATTCTGGATACTACAATCACTGATCTGCAGTGCCGGAACTGACCTCCGAAAGCTCGCATTGGTCTGGGCAGATGCCCCCACTGATGTGCTTATTCGTAGGCTCGAAGGCGTGAGCCTCGTGCGCGAAGCGCGACACCGGAGGGGTGCAACCACACCCTGAGGGCACAAACGCTGAACCGCGCAATAGATCAGAACACGCGCAGGTACACTGGCGAACCCCAGATGGCACGTTCATCTGTGCCAAGCCGTGGATTGTGCGCAGCGATATTATTACCATTTCCGGTGTAGATCGCCACGTGCCCTGGCCACCAGAGGATATCGCCTGGACGCCCTTGCGAGGCGGGCACGATATTTCCCCGGAGCTGGTTGTAGATTGCCTCGGATTGATGTGGCAGATTCACACCGAACTTTTTGAATACGAACTGCACATAGCCGGAGCAGTCCCATCCGTTGGTTGTGCTGCCACCCCAAACGTAGGGCACTCCCACAAATTGGCGTGCATAGTTGACGACGTCTTGCCCGCGCGAAGATGATCCCGCAGCAGGCTTCGGAGCTGGCTTAGGAGCTGGAGCCGGCGCTGGCTTGGGTGCTGCTTGTGCCGCTGCTGCCTGACGTTGAGCCTCGGCTTGTTGTGCAGCGATACGCTGAGCACGTTCTGCCGCTGCGCGAGCTTCTTCTTCGCGTTGACGCCGTGCCCGTTCAGCAGCTTCACGCGCCTGGCGCTCAGCTTGCTCTGCATTCTTTTGACGCTGGAGGGCTGCCTGTGCTGCCTGCTGCTTGTTTTGAGCGAATGCGCGCGCATCTTTCGCTGCCTGCTGCTTCACTGCTGCAAGACTTCCTGTAGCCGATTGGGCTTCAGCTTCCAGCTTTTGCGCTTCAGCTTCTGCGGCATTAGCAGCGGCCTGGGCTGCTTGTGCATTGAGCTTGGCTTGTGCGAGATCAGCCTTGGCGCCAGCGGCTGCGCCGTTGGCGATGCGAGAGTTAGCCTGCGCGATGACTTCGTTCGCTGCGGCATCGGCGGCAGCAATACGTGCGGCTTCGAGCTGGTTGAGGCGCTCGCGTTCGAGTTCAGCGGTTGTGCCTTTTTGGGCTGCGAGTTGCACAACGAGTTCTTCGCGGCGTTGATCTGCTGCTGCTTGCTGGGCTTTGACTGCTGCCACAGCGTCTTCGACTTCTTGGGCTGCTTCCTCGGCTCGCGAAGCGGCTTCACCTTGGGCTTGAGCCTTCTCATCCGCTGTAGATTTGAGGCTTTCAGCTACCTCTTCGAGCGCTTTGAATCTGCGTACCTTGACATCAGTGGTGTCCGCAAGGGTATCGAATGCGCGATCTCTGCTCGTGGCTTCAGCTAGTGAGTCCGCACCGAAAAGGGCATAAGAATCAGCGATCGTACTGGCTTTATCTTGATACATCGCCTTGGCAACATTGCCCATATCTTTGCGGGCTTCCGCAAGATCCTCTTGGGCGGCATTAGCGCGTTCCTGGGCAATCTCTGCCTCGCCTAACGCATCTTCAAATTCGGCTTGTGCAGTGATGTATTTTGCGGTTGCCTCAGCCGACTTTGCTGCGAGCTCTGAGCTCTCGGCATTGAGTTTCGTGAGTTCTAGCTCGATATTGGCGAGTGAGGATTGTGTGGCATCTTGAGCGGCATGTGCCGATTCAATGGCATCATCATTGGGATCCGCTTGGGCAACGAAAACGCTTCCACATACGATAGCGAGCACAGAGCTCATGAGCACGGTAGCGCGTATAGCAGTTTTCTGCTGAGCCATCTACAATCCTCCGAAGTCCTTAAGCGTGTCGGCTTGACATTGCAGTTTCGTCAATAGATTCCGAAGACGACGCTACACGAATTCTTCGCAAATATAAACACGAATAACAAAATTCCCGATTTTAACAACCGAAACATCGCCGTTATTGTTCTGTTATACGCGTGTTGCTATGTTGCAGATCACATCCAGGCAATCTATAGTTCGGCTACACTTGAGCTTGCCATGGCCTGCGTGAGCCAGCTCTGCAACTCAGCATCTCAATCACTAATGGGAAAACTTGCCAGCGCCTTTGTAGCGTCGCTATGCTGAGGCTATGTTCACGCGAATGTTCAACTAGTGCCCACTCCCTTCACAGCGGCTCATACAGCCCCGAAGCCAAGTGGCGCACTGCTCCGCATTCGCACAGTTGAATCACCTCGAGATAGCTGCTCGAACCACTTTTAGAACTGCACAGAGCTGCTCAGCACATCTCAAACATCGTTATTGCCACGACGGCAACTCTATAATCCTTCCAGTAGAAGTATTGATTCACTGCGAATAGTGCGGATGCCAACATAGTTGAACTACTGATCACTAAAGGTTTCGCATGACTCCCGAATACGTCACATCACCGTCATTCTTGGTAGGCACTCCCACGCCACTCATTACAGACGCCGCACCCATACCAGACTACGACACTGGATATTCACGTCATCTGCCGCAGCTTCCGCCAGTGACGGGCGCGTGGCGCCCAGGCGATGACCCCGAAGAGCGGCGCTTCCTCAGTATCGGCAGCTTTAGCCCTGAACTCGGAGGCGATCCGATCGATGTGACATTCGCGTACGAAACCTGGGGCACACCCAACGCTGACTGCTCCAACGCAATCCTGCTCTGCCACGCGCTTACAGGCGATTCGCATGCCACCTCACACATTGACGATTCCGGATGGTGGGCCCAGATCGTTGGGCCTGGGAAAGCGATCGACACGAACCACTACTACGTCGTCTGCCCGAATGTATTAGGCGGCTGCCAGGGCACCACAGGCCCATCTTCCCTCGCAGCAGACGGCGCACCCTACGGTTCGCGCTTCCCTGAGATTACCGTACGAGATATGGTTCGAGCCGAGAAGCTCCTTGCCGACGCATTGGGTATCTCGCGGTGGGCACTCGTGGCTGGAGCATCCTTTGGCGGCAACCTCGTGATGGAGTGGGCAGCCAGCTATCCACAGATGGTGGGAGCTATTGCGGTGCTCGTTTCGTCTGCCGCTACTACGGCCGAGCAGATCGGGCTTGCTCAAATGCAGATCGCGGCAATAACGCTTGATCCCGGATTCCATGGCGGCAACTATTACGGCTTACCTCACGGCCACGGGCCACATCGAGGCCTCGGCCTCGCGCGGGAGCTCGCACACCTGAGCTACCGCTGCTCTACCGAGCTTGATGCCCGCTTCGCGCGCAACGCACAAGACGGCGAAGACCCCTTACGCGACGGGCGCTACGCCGTCGTCTCATATCTGAACTATCATGCACACAAGCTTGTGTCACGCTTCGATGCGAACTCCTACATCACGATATCCCGCGCAATGATGACGCACGATATTGGGCGCGGCCGCGGCGGCACGGACGCTGTGCTCCACACGCTTACTATGCCTGCACTCGTGGTCAAAGTGGACAACGACCGTCTGTTCTATCCCGAAGATGTTGAAGCATTGGCCAGCAAACTGCCTGGCAGTGACGGCGCACGCCTTGTACTCTCCCCACATGGGCACGATGGTTTCTTGATTGAGAACGACCAAGTGAGCACTATCTTCCGTGAGTTCTTTGATCGGCTGAATCACGGCGCTCGCGGCTCCAGCGGCTCGGAAAGCTGCACAGCTTCGCGGCACTCAGGTCTGCTAGGTTTCAAGTCGAACTCGAACGGGGATTCAAGCTACCAGAGACGCTCGGCATAGCACGAGTTTTACTCGAAGGCATAGCGTATCAGCCCGAGAGCACGCACAATAGATATATGACGATCGAAGCGAAGTGGCATGAGGACTTTCTCGGGCCAGAATTCCAAGCAGCCACTTTCGCGCTGCACGCCGATTCTGAAGGCATGAACTATACGACGCTAATTCGATATATGCCTAGCCTGGTTCACGATACACCACAGTGCCCCGGCGTTCCGGGCACATCGGGCGCATTAGTTGACGCACCCTTGCCTAAGTCTTCATATTCGCCCAACAGGAATACGGGTTCATTCCGCGAGACCGCCGTCTCCGATGCCCCTGCCCACGAACATGCGCACCAGCGGCCACGATTTGCTCTCATTGCTTTACATGGCTGGAATGATTACTTTTACCACGCCCATTTCGCCCGCTATATCGACTCAATCGGCGGGCTGTTCTACGCTCTTGATCTTCGCAAGTATGGGCGCTCGTGGCGTGAAGGGCAAACCTGGGGCTACATTGATGATCTTTCCGCGTATGACGACGAAATCCACATAGCACTTGATGTGATCTTCACCGAGCACGGCCCAGATATTCCAATCGTATTGTATGGCCACTCCACTGGCGGCCTTACCGCAACCTTGTGGGCACACCGCCACCCCGGCGCTCTTGCAGGCCTCATCCTCAATTCGCCATGGCTTGAGATACAGTCCGCCTCTGGAGTTCGCCACGTGAGTACTCCTGCGGTTGATGCGATGCGGAAGGTTTCTCCACGTGGCATCATTCCGATTTCTGATTCTGGGATCTATCAACGCACCCTCAACGCCGGCCAACTCGATCCAGACGCTCCCCAGCCACTCACAAGCGAGCAACGCGACGTGCTTCAACGCGCCCAAGAACGCACCCCCGAAGACACAGGCGACCCATTCTTTACCACCGGCTGGCACACCGATTCACGCTTCCGCCACTACCCGTCATTCCCAGTACGCGCAGGATGGATGGCAACCATACTCGACGGCCACGCCCACGTCGCCCAAGGGCTAGACGTCGAAGCGCCGATACTGGTGCTCACGTCTACACGCTCCACATCGCCGTCTCGATGGAACGAAGACGCACTCGAATCAGACACCGTGCTCCTCGTCGAACAGATCTGGCGACGCGCCCCGTTCCTGGGCAACAACGTCACCCTCGCAAAAATCCCCTACGCCATCCACGACGTCCTCCTCTCACGCCGCTCAGCACGTACCCACGCTTTAGATACAATACACACATGGCTCACCGCCATACTCCACACCCAAACTGAAGGCGCGCAGCAACGCCGTCACGTATAGACCGCGTTGAATACACGCCGTCGAAAGGATACTCATGGCGACTCCGCACATTGACGCCGAACCCGGCGATTTCGCACCAGCAGTACTTATGCCCGGCGATCCCAAGCGCGCCGAACGCATGGCTAAGCAACTCATGCCTGAGCGTCGCCTCGTTACGGACGTGCGCGGCATCCTCGGCTTTACAGGAGAAGTAGACGGCAAGCCACTTTCAATCATGGCCTCTGGTATGGGGCAACCATCACTTTCTATCTACGTGAACGAACTCTATATGTATTACGGCGTGGAGCGCATCATCCGCGTAGGCACAGCCGGCGGCCTTTCCCCTAAAGTGAAGGTGGGTGACGTTGTGATCGCGAACGGCGCGCATTACGAAGGCGTGCTGAACACATACCTCACACCACACACACATTTTTCCGCCATCGCATCCTATGAGCTTGTGCGTGCCGCCGCGGACGCCGCAGGTGACGATCCGCATGTGGTTGTGGCACCCGTCGTCTCACGTGATTCTTTCTACGGAATCGATGCTTCTATCAATGAGGCTCTCGCCAATGTAGGAACCATGGGTGTGGAGATGGAAGCCGGAGCACTCTATGGCCTTGCAGCGAAATACGGCAAACAGGCGCTTGCCGTGCTTACGATCTCCGATCACCTAGTAGTGCCCGGTGGAGACATGAGCGCAGAGGAACGCGAATCGAATTTCCAAAAGGCACTTAAACTCGCAGTTGCTGCAGCGCACGCTTAACGCCCTAGCCTTAGCTCCGCATCACCACATTCGATCTCAGCCCACTGTGGGTACCCGCCGATACATTTGACTACTCACCAAGAAGGAGCGTAGCCAGGTGTACGCCGTCTACCCCCGCCAACTGTTGGGCTTGGGTTCGGCACGAGAAACCATCGGCGAGGTAAACGGCGCCTTCACCTGCCCGGTGAAGAGCCGGCAGCAACTGGCGCTGTGCGATCTTTACGCTCACATCGTAGTGCCCGCGTTCCATACCGAAGTTTCCTGCAAGCCCACAGCATCCAGATAGCGTCTCAACTTGCGCGCCGGCCATGCGCAAAAGCTCAGCGTCGGCCTTCCAACCCATCACTGAATAGTGATGGCAGTGCGGCTGAGCGATAATATGCTTGCCGTTGAGATTTGCGATGGTGAGCTGTGTGCCAGGCCCGAAGTGTTCATCCGTTAGCAATTCGGCAAGCGTGAATGTGCCTCTTGCAAGCAGCCCCGAACGCGGATCATCTGGGAAAAGATCGCGAATATCGTCTCGGAGCACGGCTGTGCAGCTTGGCTCTACCCCAACAATTGGTATGCCACTCGCAGCGAACGGAGCCAGCGTATCCATCAGAGCGCGAAGTTTGCGTTTGGCGATACTGAGCTGGCCGGTTGTGATCCACGTGAGCCCACAACACGCGTCCTCATCGGGGATAAGCACGGTGTAGCCGTTACGTTGCAACAGCGCCACCATTGACTGCGCACCGCGCGTATCGAGCGTTTCGGAAAAAGAATCAGCCCACAGAAGCACGTATCGTTTGTCGCGCTCTCTGTGTGCGTCATACCCGCCTCCGGCATAATTGTGCTCGAGCCAGTCACGCTCGAGCGATTCGATGCCGAGCCCTGGGGCTGTTTTCGAAAACGATCGCGTAGCAAATCTTGGCATTGCACGGCGAGTGTCGATCCCTGCCACTGTGAACGCCGCTCGGCGCAGAAGTGAAATATCCATTACGGCATTGGCAAACCTTGCCATACCCGGGATTCCACTTACTATACGGGCAAGCACAGGAAGATTCCCGAGCACATAGTGTGTACGCGGGCGAATCTTTCCCTTGTACCCTCGGTAAAGCGATTCAGACTTGTAGCGTGCTACATCAACTCCCGTGGGGCAATCCGCACTGCAGGCTTTACATCCCAGACACAGATCGAGCGCCTCACGCACGGCTGTACTCGCGAAATCCTTAATCAACTTGCCCTGCGCTACCTCTTGAAGCACTCTAACCCGGCCACGAGTCACATCTTTTTCGTCATGCGTGGCCTGATAGCTTGGGCACATGAAGAAACCAGAATCCATACGATCTGCGCGGCAGTTCCCCACCCCCGTACAGCGGTGCAAAGCGTTCGTGAAGTCACCGTCGTCTTCATGAAAATGAAAACCTCCTGCGTACCCAAGCGCACGTGCGGCAGGACGGCGCAAATCGGTATCTATCGGCAGGGGATCTACAAGAACGCCAGGGTTGAAGCGATTGTGCGGATCGAAAAAGCCTTTCACTTGTGCGAATAGCTCCATCAACTCGGGCGGATACATTCGTGGCAAGAGCTCCGAACGTGCCCTGCCATCGCCATGCTCGCCTGAGAGCGAACCGCCGTATCGCACCACGATATCTGTTGCTCGCTCCATGAACTCGCGGAACACCGGCGTGCCATCGCTTGCGAAAGGAAAATCAATACGTACATGCATACAGCCATCACCGAAATGGCCGTACATGAGCCCGCTGAGATCGAGCTCATCCATCAATGCCTGAAGATCGCGCAGATAATTGCCAAGCTGCTCAGGGGGCACGGCAGAATCTTCCCAACCTGGCCAGGCAGGATGCCCTTCTGGCGTGCGCCCACCAAGCCCGGCGCCGTCTGCCCGAATACGCCAAACCTCCGTGGCCTCCGGCCCCGCTTCACGGATACGCACGGAATCAGTATTTCCTACCTGAGCTATTGCTCGAGCGCGCTCGGCGACGATGCTCCGGTCTTCACCTTCGAAAGCGCCCACCTCAATCATCAGCCAACCCTTACCCTCAGGTAGGCTCGGTACGTGCCCTTTGTGGCGCCGCACAACGTTTACAAGCTCGGCATCCATACCTTCGATAGCGAGTGGCTTGTACTCCAAAATGGCGGGCACGGCATCGGCTGCGGTAGGCATATCTGGATAACCGAGCACTACGAGCATCGGCTTCTGCGCCACTGGTACAAGACGCACGGTAGCCTGAGTGATCTGTACCAGCGTACCTTCGGAGCCGGTAAGGAACTTGGCCAGATCGCCTCCGCGTTCTGGAAGGAGATGCTCAAGAGAATAGCCCGATACTTGGCGGCCAAAACGGCCGAAATGCTTGCGGATTGGCGAGAGGTTCTTCGCTACAAGCGCGTCGAGTTGCGGGAACTGCGAAACCCCGTACGGCCGGATGCGGCGAGAGCGCCCGTTCTCACTTACCGTGTTCGAATCTCGGGTGTCTGCGTCGGCCATCTTTGATTCAGCCCTGCTCGACGCAGCGGCGTCTGAACTAGCCGGGTTTGATCGAGCAGCGTCTGAGCTACCCGTATCTGAGCCTGCTCTAAACATGCGCCCATTGCCGTCGATACACGCGAGCGAGAGCACATTGTCGGACGTGCGCCCGTAAGCTACGGCGTGTGGCCCGCATGCATTGTTGCCAATCATTCCACCCAGTGTTGCTCTGTTTTGTGTGGAGGGATCTGGGCCGAACCGCAGACCAAAGCGCGCAGCCTCTTTCTGAAGATCGCTGAGGATCACTCCCGGCTCAACGGTGGCGGTGCTGTTATCAGGATCGATGGAGAGAATCTTGTTCATGTGGCGCGAATAGTCAATCACCACGCCCGTACCGATAGCATTTCCTGCCACGGAAGTACCACCGCCACGGGAGGTCACCGGCTCGCCGAAATCGCGAGCCGTTTTCACAATTGCCACTACTTCATCGGCGTTGCGCGGATAGGCGATGACACTCGGAAGCACGCGGTAGTTGGAGGCATCAGTTGCATATTGTGCGCGGGCGCGCGGCGAGAACTCTACTTCGCCGGTAATACGGCTCTTGAGTTGACGTGCGAGTTCCCTGCGGCGTGATTCCTCGAAGCGATCCTCATCATAGACGCCGAAACCCACAGTATCTGATCGGGTGAACACAGAGGCCACGGGCAGATCGTGGGGCCACGCCTTTCGGTTTCCACCCAGTGCACTGCGCACTCGGTATTTCGCAAGGGATGCCCTCATGGCTACGCGGCCTATGATTGGGCTGTACGCAAACGCAGGAAGCCGCCATTTGTGCGCCCAGGAACTCGTATCGCCCACGTACCGCGAACCGTTCACTATGCCCCCAATCGGCGCCCAGCCACGCCACTTACTCCAGCCCAGCGCGTATGCTCCGCGCGCCAGGTTCTGTACCATCAAGCTATCACACGGCGTTATTCACAGCCTTGGACTATCGGCAGATAAAACGGGCTGCTCATTTTCTTTTGACGACGAGAGGGCACCCAGCGCACGCAATCTCAGCCTCGACTGTGGTAGCACCCGCAGGCCCACACGCGCCTAAACCCGAGGAGCACAAGGTCTGCGCACTATCGGCCATTCCGAGCCGCCCGAAATGATCCAACATCACCTCTACGAACACCTGAGACGTGTTAAACTTCCGCGCGATCTCTGGAGCCGAATACCCTTGGCGAAGAGCCTTAAGCACACGATCACTCATATTCGGCTCGCGGGTAGCTTCATTTCGAGCAATAGCACCCATCAGACCAACAGCTTTCCGATTTGGAATACGCCAACTGCCAGCAGCCATGCCACCACAAGCTGAGCACCCACAGCCGCCGCAGTGATTTTGCCGCCGATCAACCGCACTTGCTCCCCCACGGTAGCAAGGCAAGGCGTGTAGGTAAGCACGAATACCAAGAAGGCAATCGCACCTACACCGGCATAGCCAGCACCCGCCGTCCGTTCAAAGCTTTGTGTAAGCAACTCGGGCAGTACGCCCAGATCGTCACCGTTGTCTTCGGCGTCTCCCGCAGCGGAGGCATCCATGTTATAGGAGACGACAATCGAAGAAACCACGGTTTCTTTCGCTACAAAGCCAGTCATAAGAGCGCCCGTCATATGCCAATCCCCAAAACCGGCAGGATCAAACACTGGTTCGAGAGCCTGCGCAATCTGGCCATAGGCAGAATCTTCCATCGCGAGATCGGGGCTAGCAAAACCCTTGCCCTCGGCATTGTTGCCCATCGGAATCGCACCCAGGAGCCACACGATCAGCGTCATCATCACAATGATCTTGCCAGCCCCTTTCACAAACGCCCATGATCTTTGCGCCGCAAGTTTCACGAGCACAAAAAGCCGAGGCACATGATAGGCAGGGAGGATTAGCATCAAAGGTGATTGCGCCTCATGTTTGGTGATGAAGAATTTCAGCACCCATGCAGCGAGAGTCACCATCACGATACTCGCTACATACATCGCAAAGACGACGGTGCCCGCGTTGTGTGGGAAGAAAATCTTCGCGATCATGAGGTAGATCGTCAAACGTGCGGCGCAACTCGTATACGGGGTGATGATCGCCGTCACGAGACGCTGGGTTGCACTTGGAAGGGCGCGTGCTGCGGCGAGCGAGGGAAGATTGCATCCAAAACCCATAATGAGTGGAAGGATCACTCTGCCATCGAGACCGATTTTGCGCATGAGCCGGTCGGCGAGAAATGCCGCTCGGGCAAGATAACCTGAATCTTCAAGCATAGAGATCGCCGCGAAGATCACAAACATGAGCGGCACAAATGATGCAACCACGCCGAGCCCGGCAGCAAGGCCTCCGATAAGGAGTTGCTGCACCCACGTGCCGTCTAACCCTACAAGGTTCAGCAGCCACTGCATCGCGTTCGCGAATGAAATCGCTCCGGGATCCGTCGAGGTAAAGAGGGAATCGAAGAAGTCTTGAATCGGCCCAATCCACTCTGCGGCAAGCTTAAAGAGCACCCACATCACAGCGAAGAAAATCACTGGCCCGACAAATGGGTTGAGAAGGATGCGATCGAGCTTGTCGGATCGGGAGAGTTTCGATGCGTTCGCAGTACGTTTTTCGACTTTCTGTTCCACGCGCTCTACCCACGAGAATATCGTGGCGGCACGCTGGAGCTCCTCCTCTGAATGCGGATCATAGCCGGAGGAGGACCCGCCCCCAATCGCTTCTTGCCCACCGAGGCCACCTCCACCAGAATCTATGGAAGGTTCGAGCCTCACCGATTCGCCAGAATCAGCATCCGCGTTAGTGAGAATGCGTCCAGACGACGTGCGTGCGCCGTTCCCTCCCGCGTCCAAATCCACCACTTCGCCCGTGCGCTTTCGCAATCCGATCCGCACATTTTCAACCTTAAGGCTGCTTGCCCGCGGTGCTCCACAGTTGCACTTGAGGGTGCCGTCCGCGTCTACTTCATGCACGCAGTCTTCACCCGGAGCCAAATCACGGCCACATGTACACGTCGTCTGTGAAAGAAGCGAACGATCGTCGAGGGGATCTGCAAGGCAGGTCTTGAGCGAAGCGTCGCGTGCCTCGGCCGCGATACGGCAATAGCCCGGCGCAGTAGGATCAGGCTCAATACCTTTGAGATACGGAGGGTTCTTCAATGCAGCCGATACGAAATTGTTGAGCAACGGGTAGTTCTTGGGCTTGCGCGCATCGAACGTCATCACGGGCACGCCAAGCACACGCGTCATGGCTGCAGGGTCTATCTCAACGCCGTTGGCGGCCGCGACGTCTGCCATGGAAATAAGTACAGCTACCGGATGCCCTGTTTGCCCGATTTGCGCCAAAATATATAGGGAACGAGTGAGCGAGGATCCATCAAGCACCGCGAGCACAAGATCAGCATGAATGCCGCTCTTGCCTGATACTGTTTCAGCTACCACTTCTTCGTCTGGGCTTTGAGGAATGAGCGAGTACGTTCCGGGAAGATCGTATATTTGCGCGCCCGTAGCTTTCCATAAGCCCTGCATCACTTCCACAGTTGTGCCAGGAGCGTTCACCATTGCTTGACGCCCGCCCGTCACCCCGTTGAACAACGTTGACTTGCCGACGTTCGTATTACCCACGAGCAAAATCGCTGGGCGAGTTTCAGGGTTGCGCTGGTGAGCTTTCGTATCCATTACGTCAGCCATGCTCATGAGATAACCTCGGCTTGAATGAGTTTTGCGGAATTGTGATCGATAGCGATGCGCGATCCTGCCACATTGAGGATTAAGCCACCATAGCCTGCATGTTGTGCAATGGTTGCCTGCGTGCCCACACGCAATCCGAGTTCTTGGAATCGCAGTTGGTTCCGACTCGCAATGGGTACCTCAGTGAGCCGCAGCGGTACGCGCACAGGGCAGTTTTTGAGGATCATACACATCTCCAAACGTGACTCAACATGCGAGCGACTCGCCTACAAAATTAGGGTACCCTAACCTTGTGAATTACAAAAGCCCAAACTTGCTAAATTCGCAGCAGCCTAGAATCGCATCGACAAAATCGCTATACATCTTCCCTCGTTGTATTACAATGAGGTTTATTGAGAGACGACGTGTGGTTTCCTGTGCATGTAGGAATGGTCGCGCCAAATCCGCCGAACAGGATTCACAACTCACCCCTCTCAACACAACTCTCACCTCAACAAACAAAGGAGTTTGCTGTGAACAGATCGGCTCACGTCGATGAAAACGAAGCACAGTTTAAGGCGGCACATCCCGCCGAGTTTAAGCAGTACGTCAAACGCCACTGGGTAGTGTTCGTGGTAGCTTATTTTGGATACGTCTGCGCATACCTCGTGCGCAACAACTTTAAGCTCACCTCAGAGACGATCCGCCTTGAAAACGATTGGTCTTTAACGCAAGTAGGCCTCATCCTCACCGGCTTCACTATTTCCTACGGCATCGGCAAGTTCCTAATGGGCATGGTCGTAGATAATATGTCGCTACGCAAAACCTTCGCCGGTGCGCTCGCTGGATCCGCCGTCATCTGTATCTTGATGGGCTTCACCACGCAGATATGGATATTCTTTGGCCTGATGCTTCTTCTGGGCACTATCCAGGGTGTATTATCGCCCGGGTCGCAGTCGATGATTGCGAACTGGTTCCCCAACAAGACGCGCGGCGCAGGAATCGCAGTGTGGAACACCTCCCAAAACCTTGGCGGTGCTCTTCTGCCGCTGATGGTCGGTGGTTTTGCCGGAGCAGGTTTGCCGATCCAATACTCATTCTGGGTGCCGGCAGTCATGGTACTTTTGCTCTCATTCGTCTTTTGGAAATTCGGCGGAGATCGCCCTGAAGAAGAAGGCCTGCCAACACTGCGAGACATTTATGGCCATCACGGCGTACCAATGGCCGACGAAAAGCCCGAAGGAACATTCTGGCAAATCATGGTGAAGTACGTGTTTACAAATCGCCTCCTTCTCACCATCGGTTTCATTAACGCCATCCTCTACTTCCTCCGTTTCGGTGTGGAAAACTGGATGCCAGCATTCTTGGGCACAGAACTGGGCTTTACCGAGGTGCAATACACCACCGCTTTCTCCGTACTCGAATGGGTAGCCATCCCCGGATCGTTCTTCTTCGCATGGGTTGCTATCAAATTGCCAAATAGGCAGTCGCTCGTGGGTGGCATCGGCCTGATCGCGCTAGCGGGTCTTGTGCTCGTATACCACCAGAACACCAACTACGGATTGTTGCTCGTCGTCTCGGGTATTATGGGCGCATTGATTTACGGCCCACAGCTCATCATCAATATCCTCACGCTGAACTTCGTACCACTCAAGGCCGCAGGTACCGCAGTAGGCTTCGTGGGGCTATTCGGCTACATCGTGGGCGAGCTTGCAGCCAACCTCATCATGCCGATCCTAGCCGAGCAGTTCTCCTGGACGGTCTCCTTCATCTTCCTCACAGCAACGGCACTCATCGCGGCATTACTTTACTTCTCGCTCTCCAAGCAAGAAAAGAAGGTAGTGGACGCCTGATATAACCTGATTCCACATATCTGAAGGAGACAGGTTAGCAAAAGGCGCGTCCTGCCCACTAGATCAACTACGCGTGACGGCGCTGGCGTAAGGCTGGCGCCGTCACAGTATCACTGCCCTACGTTCGTAGGGGCGCAAGGCAAGATACACCCACAGTGCGATCAGCCCAACACCCGCCATTGCGAAGTTGACGAAACCCCAGCCCAAGTAGTGGGCAATGAGCGGTACCAGGAGGTTCGCCGCCAATTCCCCCAGAAGATAACCAGATAAGCCCACAAATCCCACAGCCGCTCCAATCATCCGTGGCGGCATCAGATTCAACGTCAGCACATTGACTATCACCTGCGGCGCGTAGATCAAGCCACCGAGCACAGCCGCAGCCAACGACACAGCACCTGCGTCGTCAAAAAACCCATAGCAGAGCACTGTAAGCGAAAAGGCGAGCATTGATACAGCTCCAACGACACTCATGCTTGAAGGGAACTTCCATGCCAGGAACGCAAACACCGCTACGAAGGGAATCGCCATAAACTCCAGGGCAGCGAAGATATTTTGAGCCTGGGATAGCGTAAAACCTTTATCATGAGGGAGATAGATGGTCATCCAATTGATGATGCCAAAACGAATGAAATACATTAGCGCATTGAGGAGCAAAAGTAACAGCAGAACTCGCGAACTCGTAAATGCGCTAAAGACCAAACGCCAATACGAGTCTTTCGAAGCCACATCAGACCTCGGAATACCAGCTCGACCATATAGCGCCGTGAGGGTGGGATAACCTTCTTGCCACGGACGATCGCGCCCATAGCGCCAGAGCAATACGGCCACTACCGCCGAAATCGTAGCGGGAATCCAGAATATCAAGCGCCAATCACCTGAGAGATAATCCAAGATCAACACCGCTACCACAGCAAGGATAGCCGCACCGAGGTTTTGCGATGTGTTCCATGCCGTCACGGCGGTTGCGCGGGTCTTGTTGGGATACCACGTTCCGATCATCCCTAGAGCAGCCGGCGATCCAGCACCTTGCACAAAACCCAACAGCGTCATGGCAATGAGAAGATGAGGAAAACGCTCAAGAAAAGGAATGCAAAAACACAAGATAGCGGAAGCTGCAACGCATCCTGCGAGCATCCCCCGCATGGAGAGTCGGTCTACAGCCATGCCGAGCAATAGTTTTCCAGGGGCATAAGCAACCGTGAAAGCCGAAAGCAACACGCCAATCTCGAAAGTGCCTATTCCAAGATCGGCAGCCATAGGCGAGGCAGCCAATTTGAGATTGTTCCGTACCAGATAGCACACCGCATAACCGAGGTATGCCACCGCGAATACAATACGGCGATCAGCGAGGTACTCAGGCATGCCGCGTCGCTCACTGGGCGTAAATCGATCCTCAGATCCCAAGCTCACCCCTCAATATCCTCATCCAGATGTCACAGGGCACATCACCGTTGTATATCGATATACTGATTGTATAGCGATGTGATCGATTGTATGCCAAAGAATGGAGGGCACATGAAAGGCACGGGGCGGTTGACCGACGATCTCGCAGCTTATTTGCGTGATCGTATCATTTCAGGTGAAATCGCCGGAGGTACCGCATTGGCCGAGGCAAATCTCGCTCACGAGTATGACGTCGCCCGCCCAACAGCTCGAGCAGCAATTGAGATTCTTGCGCGTGACGGCCTCGTGCAACGCAAACCCAACGTGCCCGCCGTCGTCAGCACCATTACGAGCGAGGAATTACCCGAAATACTCGCCCTGTTAGAAACTTCAGAAATGATCGCCTTAGATCTCATCCTTGAGAACGATCCCGATTTGCGCCCACTACGGCGCGAACTCGCGCACTCCACCTACTCTCTTCTCGATCAACTCGTTCAGGCATCGGGCTCAGAGCGCCTTGCATCATTGCATCGCCGCCTCACCTACGAGTTGATTCTCGCACGGGTAAACCAGCCGATTCAGATAGTAGACGACGGAGGCGAACGTCACGAGCTCGTGGCGTCTCTCCTTCAGCAAGACGCCGACGCAGCACGGGCGGCTCTCACTAGTATTCAAGGCATGCGCAAAGAATCTCTCGGCGCAATCAAAGCGGCACACGAACACCCACGATAAGCGCCGCCGCATCTAAGTTTGGCCTCGTAGTGTGGCCTCGCAGCACTAGTGATCACTCACAGACGCCACGTTGCTCACGAATTCGCACACCGATAATAGACTGCTATCTAGCATAACCACACGTGAAAAGAGCCCTACCCCAGCAACTCATGCCCACTAGCCAGAACACAAGTGGCTGGGAGTGCCTATAAGCACTCCCAGCCACTTGGTTGGCTGTACGCCGCACTAAACTAGACGCAGGTACTAGCTGCAGCCTTTACTCACGCCGATGCGCTTACGCCACCTGCAGCACTCTCATTAGAGATTGCTGCGCGGCCAGCCTCGAGGCGAGCCACTGGCACGCGGAAGGGCGAGCAGGATACATAATCCAAGCCCACTGCGTCGAAGAAGTGAATCGAGGCCGGATCTCCGCCATGCTCACCGCACACGCCGCAGTGAAGCTCTGGATTGGCAGCCTTACCGTTCTTCACACCCATTGCTACAAGCTGTCCAACGCCGTCCTGATCAACAGCCTCGAATGGCGAGACGTTGAAAATACCATGCTCGTAGTAATTCTGGAAGAATGACGACTCTACGTCGTCACGCGAGAAGCCCCACGTCGTCTGAGTAAGATCGTTGGTGCCGAAGGAGAAGAACTGTGATTCCTCAGCAATCTCGCCAGCGGTGAGCGCGGCGCGTGGAAGCTCAATCATATTGCCGATGGGTAGATCAAGCTCAACGCCAGTCTCTTGCGAAACCTGCTTGAGGATACCGAGCGCCTGATCCTTCACGATCTGAAGCTCGCGCACGGAGCCGATCAGCGGAACCATAATCTCCGGCTTCGGGTCCTTGCCCTGCTTGATAAGCTCAGCCGCTGCCTCAGCAATAGCACGCACCTGAAGATCCACGAAACCTGGAATCACGAGCGAAAGGCGCACGCCACGCAAGCCAAGCATCGGGTTCTGCTCATGCTGCGACTTCACAGCCTGCAGCACTTTCTTCTCGTGCTCGTCAAGCTCGCCACCCTTGGCCTGCTTCACCGCGAGCTCAACGGATAGATCAGTGAGATCTGGAAGGAACTCGTGCAGCGGCGGGTCGATCAAACGCACCGTCACCGGCAAGCCATCCATCGCGCCGAAAATACCGACGAAGTCGCCCTTTTGAAGCGGCAGCAGCTCGTCGAGCGCAGCCTGCTGTTCTTCATCAGAATCGGCAAGGATAATGTTCTCAATCAACTGGCGGCGATCGCCCAAGAACATGTGCTCCGTACGGGTCAGGCCGATGCCCTGAGCGCCAAATTCGCGAGCGCGCGTGGAATCCTCTGGCGTATCAGCGTTCGCACGCACCGTGAGGCGAGCCTTGCTATCTGCACGGCGCAACAGCTTATCCACCGACGTCACAAGATCCTTCGTATCCTGATCAGGCGAAGCGGCGAGGCCAGCCTCAAGACCATGGGAAACGTACGTCATCACCGGCGAATCCACAACGGGTACTTCACCTTCGAATACCTGGCCGGTAGTGCCGTCGATAGCGATAACGTCGCCCACCTTGAGGGTCTTGTTCTGGCTCTTGACGAATACGGTTCCTGTAGCTTCATCAATCACGAGGTCTTCAGCGCCAACCACGCAGGTACGGCCCATGCCACGAGCCACCACGGCTGCGTGGGAGGTCTTACCGCCGCGAGCGGTCAAAATACCGGAGGCAGCCACCATGCCGCGAAGATCGTCCGGGTTCGTCTCTGAACGCACCAAGATCACCGATACGCCTGCCGCGGCGCGAGCCTCAGCCTGATCGTTATCCACTACGATCTCGCCCGTTGCCGCACCTGGGGAGGCTGGGGTACCTACCGTTAGCACGGTCTTATCAGCATCCGCATCGAACTGGGGGAACATCAGCGAGGTGAGCTGTGCGCCGGTCACACGGGTGACGGCTTCGTCCTCATTGATCAGGCCTTCATCCACGAGCTGCGTAGCTACACGGAATGCGGCAGCAGGGGTACGCTTACCCACGCGCACCTGAAGCATCCACAGCTTGCCTTCCTCAATCGTGTACTCTATATCGCACAGATCACGGTAGTGCTTCTCAAGCTGCTCCATAATATCGCGCAGCTGGTCGTAGGATGCTTTGTCGAGCTTCTCCAGCTCCGAAAGCGGAAGCGTATTGCGGATACCAGCCACAACGTCCTCACCCTGAGCGTTCTGGAGGTAGTCACCATACACGCCGGAGTGGCCAGTAGACGGGTCGCGTGTGAAAGCCACGCCCGTGCCGGAAGCATCGCCCATATTGCCGAACACCATGGTACATACGTTCACTGCAGTGCCAAGATCATCTGGGATGCGCTCACGGCGGCGGTAGATCTTTGCACGCTCAGAGTTCCAGGAGCGGAACACGGCATCGGTGGCCATATCAAGCTGCTCGCGTGGATCTTGCGGGAAGTCAGCGCCCGTTTCTTTCTTCACGATTGCTTTGAACGTATCGACGAGTTCTTTAAGATCCTCGACCGTCATATCCAGATCGCCCTTGTATCCCTTGGACTCCTGGAGGTTGTCAATTTCGCGGGAGAACAGATCGCCATCGATGTCCTGCACCGTCTTGCCAAACATCTGGATGAGGCGGCGGTATGAATCCCATGCGAAACGCTCATTGCCTGAAACCTGTGCCAAGCCAATCACGGATTCATCATTCATGCCCACATTGAGTACGGTATCCATCATGCCCGGCATCGAGAACTTCGCACCCGAGCGCACCGAAACGAGGAGCGGATCGCTTGGATCGCCTAGTTTCTTGCCCATTTCCTGTTCTACCGATGCCAAGTGCTCGCTCACTTCGCCTGCGAGCGAGTCCGGTACAGCGCCGTCATGCAAGTATGCGCGGCATGCCTCGGTAGTAATCGTAAATCCTGGGGGCACCGGCAAACCGAGGTTCATCATCTCCGCGAGGTTAGCACCCTTACCACCGAGCAGATCCTTCTGATCCTTATCACCCTCGGTGAAGCTGTACACGTACTTCGTCATTCAATTCCTCCGTCGTAACGTACGTTCCGCTAGTGCGGTTCGCTGAAGATTCTACCGTAACGGTAGGCCTAAATGCCTAACTCTGTATAGAACGGTTCTGTTTTATTTCTCGCACCCAGCCCTTCTGCCTACCCAAGTGCCGCCCTGGTGTGCTATGCATAAGCGTGGCTTCTCTCCTCTCGGTGATTTTTGCTCTGTTCGTCTCGCTAGGTTTACCCGATGCGGTGATCGGTGCTGCCTGGCCGCAGATGTATCTCGATCTTTCGGCAGACGCCGCTGGAGCAGGTCTCCTTGCGATGGTTACGTCCGCCTGTACGATCGTCTCCGCATTCACATCAGGCTGGTTTCTTGAAAAGTTCGGCACATATCGAGTCTGCTTAGCTTCTGTGGCTTTGACGTCGGTGGCGCTGCTAGGTTTCGCTTTGGCACCGGGCTTCTGGGCGCTGTTCACGCTATCCATTCCGCTTGGGCTTGGCGCTGGGGCAGTAGACGCCGCCTTGAACGCATACGTTGCTCTGCATTTTTCGACGCGTATTATGAACTGGCTCCACGCATCGTGGGGAGTGGGAGCCGCGATCGGGCCACTCACGGTCGGTTTCACACTGAATGTGTTTGATTCGTGGCGGCCAGCTTACCTCATCATCTCTGGAGCTCAGTGTGCTCTCGCTATCGTGGTGTTCTTTACCCGCGGCGTATGGCGCAGGGCTGTAGTGCCTGTAGAGGAACCGCCTACACATCAAGACGACCTGGCCGAAACGCCGTCCACCCACCACGCGAGCACACGCGACGCTACGGATGCTGCGGCGTCATCGATTACGCGTGAGCGCCTGCCATGGTACCGGTTACCTTTGATTTGGGCATCGCTGGTGAGTTTCTTCGTGTATTGCGCTATTGAAGGATGTGCGCTGCTGTGGAGCGCCACCTATTTGGTAGACGCATGGGGCGAACCGCGCGATCTTGCTGCTGCAGCGGCGTCTGCTTTTCTGATCGGAATGACGGCGGGGCGCATAGGCGCTGGCGTTATCGCGCCACGCGTGGCAAATACGTATCTACTACGCGGTGGCACATTTGTGGTAGTGCTCGGTAGCGCACTTATCTGCGTATCTGTTTCGCCCTCCATGGCAACGATCGGTTTCTTCTTGATCGGGCTGGGATGCGCGCCAATCTATCCGGCTACTATGCAAGAGCTGCCTCGCCGTTTCGGCGCGGTGAACACTCAGCGCGTTGTAGGCATCCACATGGGGTTCGCCTACCTCGGCACGCTGACCATACCACCATCGGTAGGAGTGCTTATCACACGGATCGATCCGTTAGCGCTTCTCGTGGTGCTTATTTCCGGCGCCATATTCATGCTCGGATGCGTGGAGTATATCGAGCGCCGCCTGCGCATTTTTCCTACTTGAGGCTGATGCGCGCCTGCTCGCCCCGCAGCGATTATGGATACATATCTGCCAAAGCTATCCAAGCACACAGTGAAGGGGCATATTACGGTGAAAGAGTCTGGTGCGCCAAAGAAGAAATCTCATGCGGAAAAGGCGCGCAAGCACAGCAATGTAAAAGGCGATTCCGCTGCGATGCCGAAAGGTGTCGGTTGGTTGTTTCTCGGCTTTGTGCTCGTAGTGCTCTTGATTCTCGAGTTTTCACCTTTTGCCGTCGAGACGCACGCCGTGTATTCGTTTATCTTGAGCTACCCTCTGGTAATTGCGGTTATTGTGCTTACGTTTGTCGCTGCCCAACTTCCCCGCTGGAGCAGTAGCGGCACCGGTGTGCGTGGGCGAACGCCAGAAGCCTCAAAGCAACCAACACCTGGCTCGTCTGCGCAAGATGGAGATAAGGGCTCCGCCGGCGGGCGCAAAAAGGGGCATCGCGATACCTCAGCATCTTCCGGTGTAAGTTCACGGATTGTGATTGTAGGGCTGATCGTAGCCGTGGGCGTAGCAGTTGGCAGCCATTACGCCAATGTGAAAGCGTTTTACGAAGCGAGCGTGGATCCCTCACCTGCTGCGGGTGAGGCTCAGGATACAGGCAGTGAAAGTGGCACTTCTGGGAGCACTGGCAGCGCTGGCTCGAGCGCGGATGCAACGGTGCTCACCGCAGATACTTTGAGTTTCGAATCGCGCCCCCCTTTCAAGGTAGCGTCAAGCGTCAGCAAACGCTCGCTCGGAGATACCACAGGTAATGCTGTGGGGTTGGTTAAGCCAATCCCTGGCGATGATACCTATTCTGTGGCGGTTGAACGCCGTGGCTGGTTTAACGGCTATGAGTCTATTCAGGTAGTGAATCTGCCAATGCTTGGCACCGCCACGTCGCAGAATGTGATCACATGTAAGTTCAACACCAGCGAAGCCCGGGCGAAGATGAGCGGCATGTGGTTTACCAATATGCTCGATACGAAAGCAATCCATGCTTATCCGGGCTTCAATCCTACGGTGACTGCTTGGGATGACGACGTTACCTACACCTGCAGCGAGGATGGCACACCTATGGTGTATATTCCGCTCACTAAGCTGCATTTTGATTTCCCGTGGGTCTACCGCGTTCCAGCAGGAGTGGTGAGTTACAACGGTAGCACTGGCGCTGTCACTTTCCACGAGACTCTCACAGTGCCCGGTCTCGTGCTCTACCCAGAGACTCTTGCCCATGTACAACGCCATTCCACGTTCGCTTCAGGCAGCTTCCTCGATTATGTATTTGGCCGTGCAGGATATGAGTCCACAGCCAAGGACGCTGACCCTGAATCAGAGGACGAGAACGAAACTAACTTAGCCGATTTCGGAATGATGAGCCCGCAGTTCGGCTCGGTCATGGTTTCACCGCTCACCCCGCGCGGTTCTTCAGTATCTGTAGTTGCGCTCTCGCTTTTACCTTCAGATTCCGTAACCAACGGTAGCCTCGAGCCGCTGCTTATCGCTCGGTATCCAACTGCACGCCAAGCGCCGTCAACCATTGCAGACAACATCATCACTACCGCTTTTGAAGGCTACCGCGCGGCCAGCCTCTCCGTATTCGAGGTAGTGCCAGGCGCGAACGGCAAGTGGACTGCCTCCATCGGGCGCGATCAAGCGGTACTGTATCGTGTATCAATTGATGACGCCGGAAAGGTAACGATTGATTCTGCCGACGGCTCTGCTAGTAGGGATATTGGCTCGAGCGGTGAAGCCGAAAGCGGCATGAGCGAATCGGACGGCGCTACTGCACAATCAGATGAGCTGCAGGGGGTAGACCAAGATCTCCAGCTGCTCAGTGATGAGGAGCTTGCAGATCTTATCTCGCGAGCAGCTGAAGAGCTTGCTCGACGCTAGGATCGGCTCGCGAGATAGTCTTCGAGAGCGCGATTGACCTTTTCGAGATACACCGTCACCGCCGTCTGCTCATTGGGATCGATACTGCTCACATAGCCATCGATCTCGGCAATAGGCGTAGTCAGAATGGAGTTCAAGCGATTGGTGGCCTCAGAGCTGATCTCTACATACACTTCGCGGCGATCATGGTTCGAATGCTCACGCTTAATATAACCGCGCGCCTCCATCCGGTTAAGTACGGCAGTGGTCGTAGCAGCTGTTGCTCCAATTGCTTTCGCCAAGTGCCCTACCGGAATCGATCCAGAGCGCGTCAACACTGAAAGCGCACGGAAATCAGTAAAGTTGATGCCGAGGTCTTGAGCGATCTCCTGCTCAAGCCGGTTGATGTTCGAAAAAATCTTGCTCAACTGTAAACTCGCAGGATGCAAATTGATCTTTTTCTCCTGTGCCATCTTCCCTCAATCACCAGCTCTTGCGAGCCCGTCCAAGTACTCTTTTCTTCGCCCATCCTTGCGCAGCACCGCGCCTCGCACGGCTTTCCGCACCATTGCGGTCACGTGTTTCACCGCTGCCCGCAATGCAAGCTAGCCGCATTCACTGAATGTGACGTGCCTTATGTAGACAATCTAGCTTATACCGAATACTAAAACTAGCACAATTAGCTGCGATTCACCGCTCAAGCAGGAATCGGTGCGCACTGAGTAGCAGCGACGTGCCCCAAATACATCTATAAATGCATCTATAGGGAAACATAACCGTGTGGGTGCGCCCGCCACCAAGCAGGCACACCCACACTTTAATCTACACTGTAATCTGACGTATTCACAGACTAGTTGTCAGCGTCCGCCTTCACTAAGCCATCAATACGCTCCGCAGCATCTGCAGGTTCCACACCTTCAGGCAACTGATAATCCGAATCATGCCCTGTGAAAGTGAAACTCATCGGAATATCGTCCTTGTCTACATCCACCACGATCGTCTGCCCTGATGTGAACTCACCGAACAGCAACTTCTCAGACAGCACATCCTCAATATCACGCTGAATAGCGCGGCGCAGTGGGCGCGCACCAAGCACAGGATCGTAACCGCGATCTGCAAGAAGTTCCTTGGCATCTTGGGATAGCGCAATCGACATCCCCTTATCAGCAAGACGCCGATCAAGCTTCGCGATCATAAGATCCACAATCTGCAGAATCTCATCACGTTCGAGCTGTGGGAACACAATCATATCGTCTACACGGTTGAGGAACTCTGGGCGGAAGTGGTTCTTCAATTCTTCTCGCACACGGTTCTTCATACGCTCATACGATGTGCCTGTATCCTGATCGAACTGGAAGCCCGTCGTCACTCCCTTAGCAATATCCTTGGTGCCAAGGTTGGTGGTCATAATAATGATCGTATTCTTGAAGTCAACGATGCGACCCTGCGAATCCGTCAGACGCCCCTCTTCGAGGATCTGCAACAAAGAGTTAAACAAATCCTGATGCGCCTTTTCCACCTCGTCGAAGAGTACCACGGAGAATGGCTTACGGCGCACCTTTTCTGTGAGCTGGCCACCTTCGTCATATCCCACATATCCCGGAGGGGCACCGAATAGTCTAGATACCGTATGCTTTTCCTGATACTCAGACATATCAAGAGTGATCAGCGCATCTTCATCACCGAACAAGAATTCGGCGAGAGCCTTCGCAAGCTCCGTCTTACCGACGCCGGTAGGGCCAGCGAAAATAAAGGAACCACCTGGGCGGTTCGGATCTTTCAAACCGGCTCGTGAACGCCGAATCGCCTGAGAAATCGCTTTAACGGCTTCGTCTTGGCCAATCACGCGCTTATGAAGCTCTTCTTCCATACGCAACAGCTTGGCCGACTCTGCTTCGGTGAGCTTGAATACCGGAATACCCGTGCTCATCGAAAGAACCTCAGCAATCAGATCCTCATCTACCACGGATACAGCGTCAAGATCGCCGTCTTTCCACGCCTTTTCACGCTCGTCACGCTTCTCAGTGAGCTGATGCTCCTGATCGCGTAACGCTGCAGCTTTTTCGAAATCTTGGCCGTCAATAGCGGCTTCCTTTTCGCCACGCACCTTCGCGATCTCTTCGTCTAGTTCGCGCAGCTCTGGTGGCGCCGTCATCTTCCGAATCGCAAGGCGAGCGCCCGCTTCGTCAATCAAATCGATTGCTTTATCTGGCAAGAAGCGATCGTTAATGTAACGATCGGAAAGCACCGCTGCAGCCTCAAGAGCTTCGTCCGTGATGGTAACGCGGTGGAACGCTTCGTAGCGATCACGCAATCCTTCCAAAATCGCGATCGTTTCTTTCACGGTTGGCTGCTCCACCTGGATCGGCTGGAAACGGCGTTCCAAAGCGGCATCCTTTTCGATGTACTTACGGTACTCATCGAGCGTGGTTGCACCAATTACTTGGAGTTCGCCGCGGGCCATCATCGGTTTGAGCAAAGACGCCGCATCCAATGCACCTTCTGCAGCTCCGGCCCCCACAAGGGTATGGATTTCGTCGATAAACAGAATAATATCGCCACGGGTGTTGATCTCTTTGAGGATCTTTTTCATTCGATCTTCAAAGTCGCCACGATAGCGCGAACCAGCCACAAGCGAGCCCATATCAAGAGAGTAGAGCTGCTTTTCTTTGAGCGTCTCTGGCACGTCCCCGCCGGCTATCGCTTGAGCGAGACCTTCCACCACCGCCGTCTTGCCTACACCTGGCTCGCCTATAAGTACTGGATTGTTCTTTGTACGGCGGCTGAGCACCTGCATCACCCGCTGGGTTTCTGAGTGACGCCCAATCACAGGGTCAAGCTTGTTGTCGCGCGCGGATTGCGTAAGATTGCGCCCGAACTGATCGAGGATCGTCGAACTGGCTCTGACGCCCTCGCGCTGGCTGCCCGCACCGACGCCCACAGCTTCCTTGTCCTGATAGCCCGAGAGTAGCTGCGTCACCTGGTTGCGTACCTTCTGTACATCTGCACCCAGCTTTGTGAGTACCTGCGCCGCTACGCCGTCTTGTTCACGGCATAATCCAAGCAAAAGATGCTCGGTGCCAATATACGAATGCCCAAGCTGGAGGCCTTCACGCATCGCGTACTCCAGCACTTTCTTCGCACGTGGGGTGAACGGAATATGGCCGGTGGGCTGCTCTTGGCCTTCACCGATAATGTCTACAACCTGTTCGCGCACAGCATCGAAGCTAATATCGAGAGATTCGAGAGCTTTTGCTGCCACGCCCTCGCCTTCTTTGATTAGGCCGAGAAGGATATGCTCCGTGCCGAGGTAGTTGTGCTTGAGGCCACGAGCTTCTTCCTGTGCGAGCACGATAACTCGCCGCGCACGATCAGTAAACCTTTCAAACAACGTGTTTCTCCTTCGTCATATAACCCGATACTCGGGTTTCACTGCTAATACCTTAACTCTCGCCAGTTCAATTCATTTTCTAATTTCGCCACTGGCGTGAGAGTGGGCATTATGCCTCGGCGATGATGGTAAAAGGCCCATCATTGATGAGCTCCACATCCATCATGGCTCCAAAACGGCCCGTTTCTACGTGCAATCCATACGCTCGTACGGCATCGGCGAGTTGATTGAAGATCGGCTCGGCTATCGAGCCTGGCGCGGCGTGGCTCCATGAGGGTTTCTTCCCTTTGCGCACATCTGCATACAGGGTGAATTGCGATACAAGCAGCACGGACGCAGCAATCTCTTCAGCCCCAACACGTGCACTATGATCGTCGGATCCGTCAGGTGCGCGAAGTAGTTTAAGCTGTGCAATCTTACGAGCGATTTTTTCCACTTCCTTGGGAGAATCATCGTGGGTGATACCCACTAGTACACACAAGCCGGCACCGATTTCACCAGCGACTTCGCGCCTCCCAGTGTCCTCATCCGTCACAGTCACTCGTGCACTTCGCACTCGCTGTATTACTGCCCGCATATCCTGCCCTTCACATACATCATTTCTTGTACGGCTCCATCATTGCCGTGCAGCTCAGCCATTTTGCACAGTTCACTCGCGATGACGCCGCTTGCCTTACGTGCTTGCCGTAGTTCGAGCCTCTTGGCCGCACCTACCGCCGCCTATTGCAGCCTAACGTGCGCCGAATTCAGATAGGCGTTGCGCCTGGCGAAACTCCGCGCCTGGGCGCTCCTGCGGAGATACACTCGACTTCCCTTGCGGATCCACAATCGCTTCCTGCGTAGCAATGAACTCTCCGACCGTGAGCACATCGCCCAGTTTCACTGTTCGTTTGATGATCGCGAGCGCTACAGGCCCTGCTTCGGCATCCCGTGCAGACGACGTCACCACCCCTACCGGCCTTTCGCCAAGTTTAACCGGTGTGCCGTGAGGAGGAAGATCATTTTCGCCTCCCTCAAGATAAAGAAACACAAGCCGGCGCGGTGGTTTTCCAAGGTTCACCAGTTTCGCTACCGTTTCTTGGCCACGGTAGCAGCCTTTGTTGAGATGCACTGCCGTACGGATCCAGTCAAGTTCATGTGGGAGTGCACGCTCCACAATTTCCGTGGCTGGGCGCGGCCGGAAATCCACAATGCGTGAGGCTTCCCAAGCCATAAAACCGGCAGGCGTAAACCCTGCGGCACTCAACGCGGCGCGCACGTCGTCATGGCGTGAAGAATCAGCAATGATCAGTGTGCGGTGGTGGTGGAATGCGGGATGCTCCTCATCTGGAATCCCGTAATGCGCTCCGCCTGGACTCGTATGAGGCCATGGGTCTTCCCAGACGGCCGCGGCAAGCTTGCGTGCGGAGTCTGGCACTTGAGCGGCTGAGGTTTGCGTTCCGAATACTGCAATCTCACGCACTGTGTTTTCCACGCGCAACATGAACTTCATCGACTCAAGGAAAGCGAAGAGACGCTGCACCTCACCTCGATCCACAATGAGCATAAGCGCCTCATCACGCACCGCCACGGCAGCAGCGAAGTCGATATGCCCATTCGGATCGAGAATAATCGTTTCAAAACTCATGCCTGGAGTGGCAGAGAGAAAATCAGCCGTTGCGAAATTGTGTAGCCAGCTCAGCCGATCTGGCCCGCTTACTTCCACTGCTTCAAGAAAGCTCAGATCCGTAAAGGCTCGCCCTTCGCGTAGTTCCTCTTCTTCTCGAAAAGGATTGCCGAAATGGGAAGGTACCTGTTCGCCGTCAAATACGACGCCGCCGTCACTCATCGAAACGCCGTTAAAAACCTCCTCGCCCACTATTCCTCCTCAGCCGACGCTACGCCGTCTACAGTATCGTCGAAGGTGCGCGATAGGCGCCCAGCGATATAGGGCTGCATCTCGAAACCAAAAGCTTCCATATCGTATGCGTAGAAAAGATCGGATTCCACGTATCCTGCCACGAGTTTCGCAGCGTCGAGCTGTGCGCCAGAGCCGGATCGGGCGATCGCATCCGTGACGAGCTGAAGCTGTGGCCCTTTAATCAGACCCACCCATACCTGAGCCGTCCCAACAGGTGAACTGATCGTGGCATCAAGCTGAGCGGCGCCGTCTTCACGTACCACCGCTTCAGGATCCACTCTCAAAAAGCCTGAGCTTTGAGCCCAAAGTTCACCTTTGGTCAGCGAGTTATAGGTATCCAGGCCAGATGCTTCTTTGTTTACGGCATGCGCAGGCTCCTCAGCGAGCCACACGCGCGAATCGATATGGAGGTATGGGCCGTGGTCTGATGCGTCGATGCGAAGCTCATGCACATAGGCAGCGGGCTGGACGTTTTCGTATTGTAAGATTCCACCACCTTGCCACGAATCGATCAGCCATGCGAGTGGATAGTTTTCTGGAGCCAGATTGCTCGGAAGTCTCATCACCATACGTCTAGGCTATGTGAGAACCTCTTGAAGTACGAAGCTGATCACGCCTAGAGCACAAAATGGGATGAAAGCACGCGCAGCTCCAGAAGCCGCAGGCGAAGGTCGGGGAAGGTTTTTCACTGCACGGGCGGTGAGGCGATACGCCATCACCGCCCCGAGTGCGAGGAGTACCCCGAAAATCGTTTCAAGGTGGAGCGCATAGGAGGCCACAACACCGATCACAAGGCCGTTTACCACCGAAAGCACTGTGACTGAGCGAGTCTCAAAAGCGTTAATTACTGCTACGCCGGCAGTGATGACGGCGGCAGTAATAGCGATTTCTGTGCCATGTTTCGCAGGGATCACATGCACCCACATGGTGAGCGAAACGATGAGAATACAGCCCACATACGTGCCTGAGATCTGTTCCACCAGATCTGTGCGGCCATCACGGCGAAACATCTCGGTGAGGAAAACAGCCACCAGCGAGCCAGCAACGATAAAGGTGGACGCATTTGGCGTGGAGAGCAAAGCGGTGACGAGTGCCACCACGAGCACAGCAAGGAGAGGATACTTCGGCGTGCTCTTGTTTGGTAAGCCAAGTAGCATTGCCCAACCTGCGGCTACCACTACTCCACAGATAAAGATCGCCACACCGAGGAATACTGAGTTTGTGAGCGCCCCGACGATAAGGCAAGCACTTCCGACGAGGGCTATGACGATTCGCGTGGCGACGACGTCATGTGGGCTTGGTTTTGGCTTTCCTGCCACTAATTCAGGTGAGGTGGCGGATGCGAGATCAGCCACGGCTGGCTGCTCACTGCGGCCCTGAGCCGGAGCGGCGGCGTATGACGGCGGCTGCCCTGCGATGCGTTTGTGAAGCGGATACGCACCCACAGAATCGCTCGCGCCGCTTGTGGATCTCGGCTCTGGTGGTTGACTCACAGCTCAATCTTGCCATGATTTAGCCATTATGTGGAAAAACTACTCGATCTTCCTGTGCGCAGGAGGTAAAAGAACGGAAAGAAGATCGCAAATAAAGTGGCGGTCGACACGAAATGAGCTATTATTGAGTTACGACGTCGGATCGCGAAGCCCCGGGCTCCAATAATTAGCCGCTACGAGCGGCATACGCGCCGACTGGCGCTTTCGGGTTCGGCGTCCTCCCTTAACAGTGGGGGCAGAGTTTCAACCATGATAACTCTGCCCCCGCTGCGCGCCTCAGCACACACCCGCCGCATAGGCACACTCTTAACCCTTAACTCTCAACTCTTAACCCGAGATAAACGGGGCTATAGGACGATTGTTATTGATGTTTTTCCTGTTTTTCGTTGGTGTGGTGGGGAAAAGTCGATGAAAAGTCGTTTCGACTCGAGTTTTTGGTTGGACATAAGTTATTGATTTCGTTCCGGTTTTCGCGCGTGGTGACGGGGAAAAGTGGTGATGAAAGTCGGTTTCATACTGGTGGGTATGGGATCGAACAAGAAACACTGCC